>CAMOSU010000028.1 GCA_946625125.1 uncultured Clostridia bacterium | reverse complement strand
TGCTGGGAGATTACCCGCCGCCGGATCACAACACAATCGCACGCTTTCGGTCAAAGTATCTGGCCGGAAATGAGCAGGATTTGTTGGAGCAAATGCGCCTATTTTCTATGTAGGGCGGGTAAAGACAATTAACAAAGATAGAAGGATGAATTACCACAAAAACACCCGTGGTCTGGTTGAGGCGTATTCAATTTCTGGCCTAACCTATGAGGAAGCGAGAGGAATTGAGGAGATATCTATGGTTATTTTGGGCTCTCTGCGATATGAATATCCGTATAATGTTATTCACGGAGTGGCAAGTAGCAATCCTCTACGGGGGCTGTATTTTTTTGATGGGTTGAACTATTTAGAACAACACATTGAACAGGATTTTCTGGATTTATATGAAAGCTGCATTGGGTAACTTGTCGATATTTGGAGGTCGATGATGAACATACTTGATTTTTTTCCCATGATTCTTGACGTCAAAGACAGCTATCGTACTCAGCGGGAAAAAGGGCAAAGCAGAGAAGAGGCAATTAAACATATTCAAGCTGAATATGAAAAGGAACTTCATGACGCCGATGATAGGCCGCAGGTTTTGATTGGATTAGCCGATGTCCTGGGTCGAAGAAAGGAATTGACAGAGGATCTGTTGCAGGCTGCAGAGTCTGCCTTTTCGGAATTGGAGACAGCTTTTCCAGAAGCCCGATCCGCTCTGCGGGCGAAAAAGAAAGCTGTCTGCGACACTTCCAAGCTTGGCCCGGAGGCAAAATACCGCAAAAAGACGATCTATCGGCCCGACTGGAAGATTGGAGATACCTTTGCCTATCGGATCCGCGGTAGGGATATGGTGGAAGCAGGGCTGGAGGGCTGGTATATTATCGCCCGGAAGGGCGGGGAAATCCACCTTTCAGAGGACTGCTGCCTCCAGAGTATGTACTTCTCTGTATGTCCGCCGGACCGACTCCCGACCAGCGCCGAGGAATTGGAGCGGCTGGGTTACGTTCCCCTGCTGAAAATAACGCCAGACCGCTATTTGTTCCGGGGAAGCGTCTGGGTGAGATCTAAAACCGGGGAGAAAAAAACCTATTTTGATAAAATTGGCTGTTATCCGGATATTCCAGGGCCAGTCTGTGAATTTGATCCAGAATTGGACCCAAATGCAACCAAGGACCTATACCCCATGCACGTTGATGGAGAAAGCTTCTGGTATTTGGAACAGGCCGTCAAAAGCGGTTATACCCGGCACGGCATCAAGCCGGCACAAACAAAAGGGAACGGGTAACTGATCGACAGTTGCCGTCACAACAAAGCACGGTGGACGGTTCTGTGTGTCGTTTGTGACAGCTTAATGGAGTTCAGTATGAATTCCATGCCGCAGAACATAGAGGTTTTGCCGCGCCTGTTCGGAGCGCCGGGCGATGCCGGAACAGTATTCCGGCTCCTTGCGGGACTTATTCAGCTCGTCAGAGAGCTGGCGGATGGAGGCAAGGAGGGGGTCATCGGTGGGGGTGTCATCTTTTCGGCGGACGCAGCGGGGGAAAAGGCTGGATTTCCGCTCATATCCGTGGGCTGGTTTACCCCCTAAAATTCAAAATTGTCCTTGACATGGGGTACACTTCTCAGCTTTATATGATTCTGCTTTTATAGAAATCACGGATTATGGCCTCCAGCGCCTGGACGGAGCGGGTCCGGTGGCTGTCCGGTGGAAACACCAGGATCAGATCCACATAATAGCCCTCCCGGCCCAGGCTCACATATTCCACGTCGGCTCGAGGCACGGCGCAAGAGCCGTAGCTGAGGGCCAGGCCAAGGTCCTGGCAGGCCATTTCCATGGCGAAGGCGGCGGTCAGATCCCGGTTTTTGGCCTGGAGCCGGAGCCCCATCCGGCCAAATTCCGTCTCCGCGATGGAGCCCAGCACCGTGCTTGGATTGGAGAGCAAAAACTCAAAGCGGGCTGCGTCCTTCAGCTCCACCCATGGCCTGTGGGGATTGTCGAAGCGGACGTATTCCATCAGGGGATGGGCGCGATTCACCACCAGGCAGACCTCGTCCTGCAGCACCGCCTCCGTGTCCTCCGGCGTTTCGTCCGGCCGCAGGGCAATCAGAGCCAAATCCAGCTCTCCGGCGGCGATCCGCCGCTTGAGGACGTTGGTGTTGTGCTCGTGGATCACCACGTCCACCAGGGGATACTCGCCCCGGAAGCGCTTCAGTACCGGGGGAATCAGGGCGCCGCCGCGGAAGCTGCTGACGCCGAAGTGGATGACGCCGCTGTGGGACAGGTCCGCCTCCTTCAGCTCCGCCTTTACCTGCTGGTACTGCCGCAGCATATCCCTGGCGCTGCGGACGAATATTTCCCCCGCTCCCGTCAGGCGGACCCCGCCGCCGGTGCGGGTGAAGAGCCGGGTCCCCAGCTCCGCTTCATAGCGAGCCAGAAACTGGCTCAGGCTGGACTGCGCCATATAGAGCTTCTCCGCTGCCCGGCTGATGCCTCCCTCGTCTGCAATGGTTACCACGTATTCCAGCTCCTTCAGATTCATAATCCGTCTCCTTGTCATATTGTCCAAATCTGCGTATCGTGCTTTGTGAAATCAGCAGAGAACTATCGGTTATTCCGATAGGGCCTATGCCGGATTTTGCCTTGCGCGTTTTTTTATTCCATTATATACTGGAATCACGGGAAATGCAACGGCTTTATACAGGAAAAAGCATTTTCAAGTCAGTCCGAGATATTCAAATAACCGATTTCACAGCCAAGGAAAGGAGAGACCAACATGCCAGAAATTTCCATGAGGGGCGTCATCGACATGCACGTCCACACCAACCCCGATCTCCGCATTCGTGCCTACGATGACTTCGAGCTCTGCGACGCCGCCGTGCGGGTGGGAGCCAGGGCCATCGTCATCAAGACACACCTGGGCGACACAAGCTGCCGGGCTGCCCTGACCAACCACTACAACCGCATCGTCCACGGGAAAAACGACTTTACGATGTTCGGCTCCATCACCCTGAACCGCTGCGTAGGAGGCATCAACCCCGTGGCGGTGGAAAACTCCCTGAAGCTGGGAGCCAAGGTGGTGTGGCTGCCCACCCAGTCCGCCCGGAACCACCTGCTGAAGATGAAGAAGCCCACCGACGGCTGTGTGGACATGGTGGTGGACGGCAAGGTGGTGCCGGAGATGCTGGACGTATTTCAGCTCATCAAGGACCATGACGCGGTGCTGGGGACTGCCCACGTGAGCCCCGAGGAGGCCTTTGTGGTAGTGGAAGCTGCCCGGAAGGCCGGTGTCAAGAAGGTTGTGGTCACCCATCCCGAATGGTGGGTGGTGGGCATGAGCCTGGAAGATCAGATCCGCATTGTCAAGGACTACGACGTGATCCTGGAGCGCTGCTTCGCCCAGAACATGGGCGGCGGCAAGTACTACTCCAACCTGCCGGACAACGTGGAGCTCATCAAGGCCGTGGGCTACCGGAACGTCATGTGCGACACCGACGGCGGCCAGACCGAGAACCCCAACTGGGAGATCGCCATGCACCAGTACATGCAGTACCTGCTGGACCACGGCATCCCCGAAGACCAGATCCGCCACATGACCCACACCATCCCCGCTCAGCTCTTAGGCATCGAACGAATCTCCCGTAGGGGCGGCACTCTGCCCTCCGCCGACACCACACCACAATACAAAGTAAAGGAGAAAACACTATGGAAACCACACTGAGCATTGTCATCATCGCTTCCATAGCCCTGGCTGTGTTCCTGGGCTACAAGACCAAGATCAACACCGGCCTGTTCTGTATCGTCTTTGCCTTCGCCATCGGCTGCTTCTGGATGGGCCTGAAGCCCAAGGAGATCATCGGCTACTGGCCCACCTCCACCATGTTCGTAATTCTGGCGGTGTCCCTGTTCTACAATGTGGCCGCCGTCAACGGCACCCTGGAGAAAATCTCCCGGAGCCTGCTGTATGCCTGCCGCAAGTTTCCGGGCCTGCTGCCCTATGCCCTGTTCTTCGTGGCGGTGATCCTCTCCGTCATGGGCGCTGCCTACTTCACTGTTCTGGCCTTCCTGGCACCCATCACCCTGCTGATCTGCGAGGAAGCCAAGATGGACAAGCTCACGGGGGCAGTGGCCATCAACTGCGGCGCCCTGGCCGGCGGCAACTTCCCCACGGCGGCCCTGGGCGTGGTGTTCCGGGGCCTCATGGACAAGGCCTATGAGGAAGCGGGTATGACTCCCATCGACTCCTTCACCTCCTCCCTCACCATGTTCGGCCTGGCCATCCTCTCCAGCCTCATCATCATCACCATCTTCCGTTTCTGCTTCAAGACCAACCGCAACATCGGCAAGGGCGTCACCTTCGCCAAGCCCGATGCCTACACCAAGACCCAAAAGCAGACCCTGACCCTCATCCTGCTGATGATGGCCGTGGTTCTGATCTTCCCCGTGCTGAAGCTCATCCTCCCCGACGTGAAGTTCATCTCCGACGTGGCCGGTAAGATCGACGTGGGCCTGGTGGCCATCGTCTTCGCCGTCATCGCCCTGCTGATGAAGCTGGCTCCCCAGAAGGACATCATCGCCAAGGTGCCCTGGAACACCATTCTGATGATCGCCGGTGCCGGTATGCTGATCTCTGTGGCGGTGAAGGCCGGCACCATCGACATGCTCTCCGCCTGGATCGGCAGCAACGTGCCCACCTGGCTGGTGCCCCTGGCCTTCTCCATCGTCGGCGCCATCATGTCTTTCTTCTCCTCCACCACCGGCGTGGTGTGCCCGGCCCTCTTCCCCCTGATCCCGGCCCTGGCCGCGGCTACCGGTCTGAGTCCCGCCGCCCTCTTCACCTGCACCGTCCTGGGCGCTCAGAGCTCCGCCATCTCTCCCTTCTCTTCCGGCGGCTCCCTGATTCTGGGCTCCTGCGGCAAGGAAGAGGAGCGCAACAGCCTCTTCAACCGCCTGCTCTTCGTGGCAGTGCCCATCAGCGTGGGGATCTGCGCGATTTACAACTTCGTGGTATCCATGATCCTGTAACAAGCTGTATTCCTCCCCGGCCAAGTCCGGGGAGGAATCGGACAGAATCTCCGTTTATAGATTCCATTACATCCTGGACGGCGCGGAATTTATCTACGGCAAGCAGGTTGTCCGCATCACCGCCGAAGGTCCAGTGTTCCGGGAATCCATTCCGGATGAAACAGCTCAGGTCGTGGGCTGCGGTGAGGAAGAGGCCCCGGTTCCCGCTGATTCAGTGATCATTGCCATCTCCCAACGCCCCAAGGATCCTCTGCCCTTGTTTTTCCCTCCGGCGCCTTTACTTTTTTCCCGCGGCGTGCTATGATAGACAAAAATCGACGGGAGGCGGCGGTATGGCATTTGAACTCTTCCGAAAAAAGAAGCCGACACTGGATAGGGCTTCCGATCCCCGGCCAGTATTGAACTTGGACGACGAGGCGGTCTACAAGCTGCTCTGTAAAATCGACGAGGGCCATCAGCCCACGCCGGAGGAAGACCGCGCCCTGGCGGAGCGGGAAGCGCTGGACCTCAGCCGCACCCGAATCACCGCCCTGCCGGAGTCCATCGGCCAGCTTGCCAGTCTGCAAATCCTGGACCTCCTCGGCACCCCAATCACCGCCCTGCCGGAGTCCATCGGTCAGCTTGCCAAGCTGCAAAGCCTGGACCTCCGCGGCACCCGAATCACCGCCCTGCCGGAGTCCATCGGCCAGCTTGCCAAGCTGCAAAGCCTGGAGCTCAGCTTCACCCGAATCACCGCCCTGCCGGAGTCCATCGGCCAGCTTGCCAAGCTGCAAAGCCTGGACCTCAGCGGCACCCAAATCGCCGCCCTGCCGGAGTCCCTGAGGCAGCTTGCCAAGCTGCAAAGCCTGGACCTCCGCAACACCCGAATCGCCGCCCTGCCGGAGTCCCTGGGGCAGCTTGCCAAGCTGCAAAGCCTGGACCTCAGCTACACCCGAATCACCGCCCTGCCGGAGTCCATCGGCAAGCTTGCCAGTCTGCAAAGCCTGTACCTCAGCAGCACCCCAATCTCCGCCCTGCCGGAGTCCATCGGCCAGCTTGCCAATCTGCAATACCTGTACCTCCGCGACACCCAAATCACCGCCCTGCCGGAGTCCATCGGCCAGCTTGCCAATCTGCAAGGCCTGTACCTCAGCCGCACCCCAATCTCCGCCCTGCCGCCGTGGATCGGAGCGCTGCCCGCCCTGGGGCGGCTGGATTTGTCGGGCCTCACCCTCCCGGCCATCCCGGAATCCCTGAAGGACTTCCGCTTTGTGGACGAAGCTCTCCTCGGCACAATTAACCGCCGCTGCGTGAACCTCCGGGACGTGACCCTGACGGAGCAGGACAAGTCCGTCTTCTTGGAGCACCCGGAGCTGATTCCCGGTCTGTACCGGACCGAGGACCTGCGGCCTGTTCGGGAGTGCCGGGTGATCTTCTTAGGGGACGGGGCTTCCGGCAAGAGCTACACCATCCGGCGCTTCCGAAGCCAGGGAAAAAAGGAGACGGAGGACGCCCCCTATACCACCTCCGAGACCCCCGGGGTGGAGATTCTGGACTACCCGGCCCGGCGGGAGGGGGAGCCCTTCACCCTCCACTTCTGGGACTTCGGGGGTCAGCAGCTCCTGCACTCCATGCACCGCTGCTTCCTCAGCGAGGATAGCTGCTATGTGGTGACGGTGAAGACCCGGGAGACCAAGGCCAACCAGCGGGCCCGCTACTGGCTCCGCAATGTGACGGCCTTCGCCCCCAAGTCCCCCATCCTCCTCTTCGTCAACTGCTGGGAGGAGGACAACGGGCAGCGCGCCATCGACGAGCCGGGGCTGCGGGAGGAGTATCCCATGATCCAACAGGTGGTCTACTGCTCCGCCAAGCGCGCGGAGGAGGGGGAATTCCGGGAAAAGCTGATGGAGCCCATTCTGGACATGGCCGCCGCCTCCCCGGGCTGCACCAAGCAGGTCCCCCGGCAGTGGATCGCCGCCCGGGACGCCATTGTGACGGAGAGCGGAGAACACAACTATCTGACCCGGGAGCGCTATCACGAAATCTGCGCCCGGGAGGGCATCAGCAACGAGGAAGCCCCGGAGCTGCTGAGCTTCTTCAACAGCCTGGGGGTCTGCTTCTCCTACCACATGGACGAGCACAGGCGGGAGCTGGAGGAATACCGGCTGCTGAGCCCCGTCTGGCTGACCAACGCCCTTTACGCCGTCATCGAGGAGGGCATGGCCCAAGCCCAGGACGGACGGATCACGGAAAAAGCGATTCGACAGATGCTCTGCAATCCGCCCCCCACGGAGTTGGAGGGCAAAGCTCACCGTCGGACCGTGCCGGGCATCCGCTACCGGCCCGAGGAATGTCCCTGGCTGCTGGCGGTGGCGGAGGCCCACGATCTTTGCTACCGGACAGACGCCGAGACCCTGTTTTTCCCGGCCCTCTGCGGCACGAACACGCCGGAGGAGGCCCTGGAGGCCCCCAAGCACTATCCCCGGCACGTCAGCTATCTGCT
Organism: uncultured Clostridia bacterium; assembly: GCA_946625125.1. Classification (GTDB taxonomy): domain Bacteria; phylum Bacillota; class Clostridia; order Oscillospirales; family Oscillospiraceae; genus JAFRPC01. The sequence goes on along the minus strand of CAMOSU010000028.1, from coordinate 13,499 downwards.
GCGCTACCGCTATCTGCCGGACAGCGTGCTGCACAAGCTGATGATCCGCTGCATGCGAAACAGCCTGGACGTGGGAAGCCGCTGGCTGAAGGGCATGGTCCTGAAGGCCTGGAATCTCCACCGCATCGTCGTCCGCATGGACGACGAGGAGCGGCTGCGGATCGAGGTCTGTTCCGCCGAGACGCAGCCCGCCTATGATCTGTTCTGGATGCTGCGGCGGGAGATCAGCGAGGTCAACCGGAGGCTGAATCTCTCGGCGGAGGAATTCATTGTGGACGGCGACGATGAGTTCCCTCTGGAGGCGGTGTTGGAGGCCGCCCGGGACCGCGCCTTCATCTATGGCCGGAGCGGAAAGCGCGACGCCGAGGCGCTGCTGGGGAAATACTACGAGAAGGTGGTCGTACAGACCATGCGGGTGGAGAACAAGAAAATCGTCATCTCCATCCCGGAGCGGGAATACCACCGGCACGCAAAGAGCGATCCGGCGCTGCGCTGGGCTCTTTACGAGGCCTACAAGCGCATCTGCCCCTATTGCGGGCAGAACATCTCCAATCTCCGGGATATGCAGGTGGATCATATTCTCCCCACCAATTTCAAAGCCTGCCCGGCATTCAATCCCTATCTGGACTACCTGAGCGCCGGGGGCTTCGATCTGGAACAGCCGGACTACATTGAAAACTATTTCCCGACCCACGGCTACTGCAACGGGGACAAGAGCAACCGGATCAACGAATACTCCCTGCCCTATTGGCACGACATCGCGGCTCAGCACGCTTCAAGGGTGCTGAAGCTGATGCAGCGCTATCAGGAGCAGAAATAATCCCCCGGGGCTCGCGTCAGGAAACTCCGGGGCTGTAATACGAAACTCCAATTAAAATCTTTAGATTTTAATGGAGTTCCGTATGATATCGCAAAAGCCGCGCCTTTCGGCGCGGCTTTGAGGCTTATGGGCTCGTGATCCGGCAGACCATTATCACGGCGGGGCCGGTCAGTGTCATGGAGGCAGGGTCCGTCACAAGGAGGGCTTCACCGGGGGAAAGGCTCACCGGGGAAAACGGATTCTTCGACTCCCCTTCGCTGCGCTCAGAATGACAGCCGGGGGAAGCCGGGGCGGGCTGCCGGCGGCACCATTTTATGCAAAAAACTGTTGAAAACCGGAAAAAAAGTGCTATGATAGAACCAGAGCGCCCAAGGCGCTCAATAAGAGAAAGGACAAGGAATCATGAAAAAGCTTTTATGCATCCTCATGGCACTGTGCGTGCTCTTCTCCCTGGCTGCCTGCTCCCAGAGCGGCGAGAAGGAGACCGAGGCCAATTCCAACATGGAGGCCGACGCCGATTACACCATCCGCATCTACTCCAACTCCAACTCCACGGACCGTGTGGAATGGTTCGTGAAGCAGGCCGCCGACGCCGGCTTTAAGATCAGCATCGACGACAACTCCGTCATCTCCGGCGACGCCGCCGCTGTGCAGACCGCCAACGAGAAGAAGGACGCCGACGTGATCTTCGGCCTGAACGAGACCCGCTGGGGCCAGATCGTCAACGGTCAGTACGAGAACCTGAAGCTCCTGGACTGGACCCCCTCCTGGGCCGACAAGGTGGACTACAAGTATGAGGGCAAGGCCTACGGTCTGGTGGTCCAGAACGTGCTGATGCTGTACCGCACCGACGAGCTGGGCACCAACGGCGAGAGCCTGCACTTCGCCCACTGGGCCGACGTGGTGAACTCCGGCTACAAGTGGTATCGCCAGAACAAGGTGGGCGGCACCACCAACGCCAACATCAACTCCGCCATGCTCTATGCCTTCGTGGATCCCAGCTCCCCCGCCGGCGGCATCTCCATCGACGGCTGGAAGACCCTGTGGAAGTTCTGCGCCCAGGGCGTTTCCGGCGGCGACGACTTCAAATACGGCTTTGATCCCCTGAACCGGGGCGACGTGCAGATCTCCGAGTACTACTCCTCCGCCCTCTACGGCCAGATCGACGCGGCCGCCAACGGCTCTGACCATCCCCTGAAGGGCGGCCTGGAGCCCGAGAACTGGGCTCTGGTGGAGATCGACGACGGCACCTACTACATCAACGAGTACCTGGGCATCCTGGAAAAGGAAGGCCGCACCGACGCTCAGACCGAGCAGGTTCGCCGCTTTGCCGAGTGGTTCGGCGGCGCCGACTTCCAGGCGGCCTGGGCAGAGGAATGGGACACCTATCCCTGCAACAAGGACGCTGCCGCCAAGATCTACGAGAAGACCCCCGAGATCTACACCATCAAGAACTTTGCCACCAACCCGGTGGAGGGGACTAAGATGAACTACGCCGAATACGTGGCTGCCCATTCCGCCGAGTGGACCAACATTCTCACCAACCTTGGCTTCTACTGGGCCGACGACAAGGCCCCCGCCGAGCCCGACTGGGAGAATCTGGATTGGGCCACCCTGACCCAGTCGGCCGAATAACTCCGCGGCCAAAAACGTATGGCGAATCCACGGATTCGCCATACGTTTTCTAAATTACAGAAGGAGAGAAGCGCCATGATTCAAATGAAAGACATCGTCGTCAAGTTCGACGACTTCACCGCCCTGCACAAGATCAACGTCCAGGTGAACGAGGGGGAGTTCTTCACCTTCCTGGGTCCCTCCGGCTGCGGCAAGACCACCACCCTGCGGACCCTGACGGGCTTCATTACCCCCACCGAGGGCCGGGTCTTCGTCCGGGACCGGGACATCACCGACGTGCCCATCGAAAAGCGCAACATCGGCATTGTCTTCCAGAGCTACGCCCTGTTCCCCACCATGACGGTCTATGACAACATCGCCTTCGGCCTCAAGATCAAGAAGCTGAAAAAGCCCGAGATCGACCAAAAGGTCCGCACCATCGCCAAAAAGGTAGACCTCAGCGACGAGCAGCTTGCCAAGGCCGTCTCCCAGCTCTCCGGCGGCCAGCAGCAGCGGGTGGCCATCGCCCGGGCCCTGGTGACGGAGCCCGACATCATCTGCCTGGACGAGCCTCTGTCCAATCTGGACGCCAAGCTCCGGGTTCAGCTCCGGGAGGAGCTGAAGAAGATGCAGCGGGAGTTCGGCATCACCTCCATCTACGTCACCCACGACCAGGAGGAGGCCCTGACCCTCTCTGACCGCATCGCCGTCTTCAACAAGGGCGTCATCGAGCAGATCGGCACCCCCAACGACATCTACAACCACTCCGCCACAGAGTTTGTCTGCAACTTCATCGGAGACATCAACCGCCTCTCCGACCAGGTGGTGCGAAGGCTCATTGACGGAGGCGCGAAGCTGGACCCAAAATGGCACCACTATATCCGCCTGGAGCGGGTTCACGTCAACGAGACCCCCAAGGGGGGCGCCCAGACCCTCCGGGGCCGGGTGGAGTCCCGGGAGTACTACGGCCTGTACATCAAGTATTACATCGACCTGGGCAGCCAGATCATCAAGGTCATGGAGCGCAACGACGGGGTCCACATCTACGACCCCGGTGAGACCGTGCAGGTCAACATCGACCCCGGCGATCTCATGAGCTACGCCCCCGCCGGGGAGGAGGGGCAGTCATGAACGCCAAGCTGGGAGCGAAGCCCTTCGACAGCACCAGGATCATCCGGCTGATCGGCGGTCTGCTTTTTCTCTATCTCTTCCTGGGCTTTATGCTGCTGCCCTGCCTGAGCACCCTCACCAGCATCTTCACGGCCAAGGACGCCTCCGGCAAGACGGATCCTCTGGCGGTGATCCGCTTCTTCCTGGCGGGCAACATGGGCAAGTATGTGCTCAACTCCCTGAAGCTGGCGGTGCTGCTGGTGATCACGGTGAACCTTGTGGGCATCTCCATCGTCCTGCTGACGGAGTACTTCGACATCAAGGGCGCCCGGATCCTGCGGCTGGGCTATATGACCACCATGATCTACTCCGGCGTGGCCCTGGTCACGGGCTATATGTTCCTCTACGCCGGCGACGGCATCCTGACCACGGCGCTGAAAAACGCCTTCCCGGGCTTCAGCTCCAAGTGGTTTTCCGGCTTCAACGCGGTGCTCTTCACCATGACCTTCGCCTGCACCTCCAACCATATGCTCTTTCTCCGCAACGCCATCCGGGGCATCGACTACAACACCGTGGAGGCCGCCCGGAACATGGGGGCCAGCCCCTTCAAGGTGCTTTTCAAGGTGGTGTTTCCCACCCTGCTGCCCACCCTGTTCAGCCTGACGGTGATGGTCTTCATCACGGGCCTGTGCGCCATGAGCGCCCCCACCCTGCTGGGCTATGACTCCATCAACCCGGAGATTGTCCGGCTGGCGGGCTCCTCCACCGCCGACGAGGCCTTCCCCCAGGCCAGAGCGGCCCTGCTGAGCATCATCCTGGCAGCCTTTACCATCGTGCTGCTGACGGTGCTCTCCCGCTATGAGCGCAAGGGCCACTATCTCTCCGTCTCCAAGACCAAGGCCAAGCTCCAGAAGCAGAAGATCACCAACCCCATCGCCAACGTGCTGGCCCATATCTACGCCTATCTGCTCTTCATCATCTACATGACCCCCGTGGTGATGATCGTGGTCTTCTCCTTCCGCTCCTGGGAGTCCGTCAAGGCCCGGAGCCTCAGCAAGGGCGGCTGGACGCTTCTGAACTTCTTCGGCAGCCAGGACTACCAGTACCAGGCCGCCAGCGGCAAGATGAAGGTCCGGGAGGGGGCCATCACCGGCGTCTTTGCCAACAAGGACACCCTGGGGGGCATTCAGACCAGCTTTATCCTCTCGGTGATTGCCGCCGCCCTGGCCTGCGTCATTGTGGTGATTGCCTGCAACTACATTTTCAAGAACAAGCAGAAAAAGCGCAGCGTCCTGGTGGAATACGCCCTGCTTTTCCCCTGGCTGCTGCCCACCATTCTCATCTGTTATTCCTACCGCGTCTTCTTCAACTCCGACAGCGTGTGGTACGTCTTCGGCCAGAACCTCTATTACGGGGATCGGGTGCGAATCCTCATTGTCATCGCCTACATGGTGGTGAAGCTGCCCTTCTCCCTGCGGATGATTAAGGCCAGCTTCTACACCATAGACGAGGAGCTGGAGGACGCCGCCAAGAACCTGGGAGCGGGGCCGCTGAAGACCTTTATCCAGGTGAAGCTGCCCATCATCCTGCCCTCGGTGCTGGCGGTCTTCGCCCTGAACTTCAACGCCCTGTTCACGGAGTACGATATGTCCGCCACCTTCAACAGCGCCCACGGCCGGACCTACGCCATGATCATTCAGAGCATGGTCCAGGACGAGGGCATGTCCTACACCAACCTCAACGCCTCGGGCCGCCGCTGCGCCTCCACGGTCTTCATTATGATCGTCTCGGGGCTCATCCTTTACCTGGTCTACGGCGTGGGGGCCCGGGACCTCTCGGAGCGCCTGGTGAGCCGGGAAAAGCGCAGACAGCTGGCCCGGAAGCTCAAGGGGCTCTTCGTCAAGAAGGAGAAAGTCAATGATCCGTAATATCCTGTTCGACATGGGCAGCGTGCTGGTGGACTTCAACCCCCTGCGCTTCACCATGGAGGCCCGGCTCTCCCCGGAGGACGCCCAACTGGTCCGGGAGGAGCTCTTCCGCAGCATCGAGTGGGCCCAGTTGGACCGGGGTACCCTGACGGACCCGGAGCTGCTGGAAATCATGAAGACCCGCTTCCCGGAACGGCTCTGGCCCACCCTGGAATGGATGATCTGCCGCTGGGACGAGCCCCCTGTCATGGTGCCGGGGATGTACGAGCTGGTGGAGGCGCTGAGCCGGGCGGGCTACGGTCTGTATCTGCTGTCCAACGCCGCCCTGCGTCACGACGAGTACTGGCCCCGCTACCCGGTGTCCCGCTTCTTCGGAGACCGGCTGCTGATTTCCGCCCACGAGAAGATCACCAAGCCGGACCCCCGCTTCTACCGGCTGGCCCTGGAGCGCTTCGGTCTGGACCCGGCGGAGTGCCTTTTCATCGACGACGTGCCGGTGAACGCCGAGGGAGCCGTCTACTGCGGCATCGACGCCATTGTTTTCAAGGGCGCACAACGCCTGCGCCGGGAGCTCCAGGCCCGGGGCCTTCGGCTGGATTGATACTGTGCTCCAATTAAAATTTTTCGATTTTATTGGAGCGGCGCCATGCTTCGGAGCTCCATTAAAACGCCGTAAAGGCGTTTGAATGGAGCTCCCCTTTTCCGGAGAAAAACAGATTTTTTTGAAAAATGTAATGATGTTGTACGCTTTTTGTGCTATGATACAGACAGGAGCAGGCTGTCCTCCGGGACGCAAAGCAGCACCGGAATCCGTGAAAGCGGAAGGAAGCGGCAGCCAAGCTGTCTTGTATCCTATCAAAAGCTTTTACGCCCAGCTCTTCCAGGCCGCGGACCAATATGTGGACGCCAAGACCCTGTACGGATATCCCAGCACCGGCGACGGCGCCACCCGCGTACAAACGGCAAAGGACTGCGCGGCCCACTGCAGGAGCCGGGGCCGGGCCATTGAGAAGGCCGCCGTCCATTTCACCGACCGGGAGCTGCCCATGGCCAAGCGGATTCAATTCAGACAGGCGGAGCTGGACGAGCTGAACAATGCCCTGGAGAAGCAGAGGGCCGTCCCCCAGGCCGAGGCCGAAAACCACCCCCGGCAGAAGGGCGGGCCGGCCCCGGTGAACGGATAAGCGGTAAATATGGAAGAGGCAGGGAGCGGGCTGCTCCCTGCCTCTGTTTCATTCTTGCGGGAACACAGAGGCCGTTTGTCTGTGTTCCTCTTGTCCCTCGTAATACGCTGCAATCCGATTTCTTGACGCAGGCAGAGAACGGGGCTTTCCGCGCTCCGGCGCCGAGGCCCGTTAACGCTTCGGAACCAGCAGCTCCTCCCCGGGGAAGAGGTACTTGGCGTACTCCGTCACGTCCTCAAACACATAGCCGTGGGCCTTTGCCGTTTCCATAATCACGATCTGGTTCAGAATGCAGAGTTCCTTTGTGGAGATGCCGAATGCCTCCGCGATGCTGTGGGCCGAATCCCCGGACTGCACGGTATAGCGCATATAGGGACCGTCCGCCGTTTTCTCCAGTCTCAGCTCCCTGGCCTCCTGGGAAAGGGCCTCCGCAATCCGATCGGAGCTCTCCCCTTCTGCGGATTGGGTGGTCACTGACCCGGACTGGAGGCGCAGGGTCAGTCCTCCGTCCTTCAGCTCCAGGCTTCCCCGGTAGGCGAAGCTGACGCCCTCCTGCTCCACATCCTGCCCCTGAATGTCAAACTCCACCGTGTCCCCCTCCAGGGGCGCGGCCTTCTGGAGCTGATACAGGGTGTGTCCCTCATAGGAATCCACAAAGCTCCAATCCACAGCTCCCTCCGCAATGTCTATGACTGTCACGGTGAGCCTTCCCTCCCAGGGGTCTGTGCCGGAAAACTGATACCCGGCATACTCCGACTCCAGGCTTTCGGAGCCCTGCCCCAGCAGCACGGGAGGGGCTTCGGAGCTGGGGGCGGCGCTCTCCCCGGCGGCGGAAGAAAGGGCTTCCGTGGGAGCAGCGGTTTGCGTGGGGGAAGTGGGGTTGCCGCAGGCCGCCAGCAGAAGGGTCAGAATCCCCGCCGTCCCCAGCAGCAGCTTGGCTTTCATTTTCATGCTTTCATACCTCCAAAAAAATAGATTCGGGAGGGAGGCGGCGGACGCCGGGCGGGGAATCCCCCGGGCCGCCGTCTGCGGCCTCCCCTGTTCGCGTTTTGATTATATATACGGAATTCCGTATGATTTCACATCCCCAGCTTTTTCATTTCCTCCAGGATCTCCGCCTCGCTTTTTTCGTGGGGGCCTTGATCCGGGACCTTGTCCTCGTCGCCGGGGCGGAGAGGATTGCCGTTTTCATCCAGAATGAAATCTCCCGCCTGGTCCACCAGGGGCAGCAGAGGGCTGAACATGGGCAGCAGGAGCCTGGCCGTCAGCATTGCAATGGCCCCAAAACCGAAGAAGGTCCACAAAAAGGCGTAAAGGGGCTGCATCTGGGCGTCGGTGTAGGTGAGATACAGGGGGAAGACGTGGAAGAACAGCAGGACGATGAGCTTCAGGGGATTTTTCAGGGCGAAGTAGTAGGCGCTGCGGAAGAGCACCGGCAGCCGATTGGCAAAGGCCGCCATCACCGGGAAGACGTAGATCACCCCGATCAGCAGCACCAGGCCCACGGCGTAGATGGCATAGCGGAAGTTCACCATGGCGCCCCCCTGGTGCAGCAGAAAGCGCACGTCCACCCAACCCAGGAAGCCCAGGGCCAGGGTCAGAAGCCACACGGCGGTGGCCTGCTTGAAGTTGGCCTTGAAGCCCAGCCAGAACTGCTTAAAGGGATTCAGAACCCCGTCCCCCCGGAGGGTTTTCAGCATCACATGACACAGAGCGGCCCAGCCTGCGCCGATGGTCAGCACCGGCAGACTGCAAAGGACAAACATGAGGTTGGCGCCGATGATGATGCCCAGCTTGGTCATGAGCTTGCCAAAGCTGCTGTCGTTGGACAAAAAAGCGTTGATCCGTTCCCGCACGGCCTATCCCTCCTCTAAGACAAACTGCAAAAACAACGCGATGGTCTCCAAATTCCCGCTGTGGGCGCAGACCCCCAGGGCGCAGCCCTCCTCCGGGGAGTAAACCCGATATTTGGTCACCAGCAGGCTGTCGGACAGGTCAATGCCCACGGGGATGGCCCCGTCGCTCTCGCTCTGGAAGTAGATCAGCCGGTCCGAATAGCGCTCCAGCAGGGCCTTCGTCTGCTCCAGCCGCAGGTCCGTCAGCCGTCCCGACTGAGCCAGGGCGGACAGGGAGTCCGGAGCCATGACGATGAAATCCAGAATCCCCGCATCGGAAAGGGAGACAAAGGCGTTGTAATAGTTGTTGCCCCGGGCCTGATTTTTCAGATAGTCGAAGTAGACCTGATCGTCGAATTCCAGCTTTTTCTCCTTCAGGTCAAACTGCCCGTAGGCTTCAAAGTCCTCCCAGAGCCGGGAGCCGCTGCCCGCCTGAGCTGTGGTATTGGCAAAGCTGCCGTTGAGCCAGAAGCCCTCCACGTTGGTGGAAACGCGGACGATCAAAAACACCGTCAGAGAGAGAAAGCAGACGATCCCGATGATCCAGAGCTTGTAATAGTTCCAGATATATTCGATTTTTTCCCGTCCGTTCAGGGCGTAGATCTTTTTCAGCTCGGTATAGTACCAAATTTTCAGCCGGTCTCCCATGGGCATCCTCCCAAATTTGAAGCAGTGCCGCAAGGCGGCGGGCGATGCCCGCCGCCGCGGGGGGTGTTAAATTCTTCTCAGGTGGAGCTGGACGGCGGGGTAGTCCCCCAGGAGCTGGGGCAGGGTGTAGCCGGCCCGCATCAGGGCCGCGCCGCTGAAGACTCCCTCGTCCTCCTCCATGGCATAGCGGGCGTCGGGGTCCAGCCCCTTGAAGCGAAGGTGGATCAGAGGCGCGTTGGCATGGGATGCCTTCACCACCACGTTCAGAAGCGCGCGGCTTTGATCCGGGCTCACCAGCAGCCAGGCCTCCGCGTCCTGCCGGGCGGTGTATTCTCCCAGGCGGTAGTAGCTGCCCTCCCGCAGCAGGGCCTCGTCCTGGTGGAAGCGGCGAATCTGCTCCCGAATCTCCTCCTTCTCCTCCCGGCTGAGCTTGCCGAGATCCAGCTCATAGCCGAAGGCCCCGGACATGGCCACCACGGCCCGGGTGTGGATGGGAGTGGTACGGCCGGTCTGGTGGTTGGGTGCGGCGGAGACGTGGGAGCCCATGGTGCAGAGGGGATAGCCGTAGGCGGTGCCTCGCTGGATGCTCAGGCGCTCGATGGCGTCGGTATCGTCGGAGCACCAGATCTGGGGGGTATAGCAGAGCATGCCCGCGTCAAAGCGTCCGCCGCCGCCGGAGCAGCCCTCAAAGAGCACCTTGGGGAAGCGGGTGGTAAGAGCTTCCATCACCCGGTAGACCCCCAGCACGCAGCGGTGGGCCACCTCCCCCTGGCGCTCCGCCGGGAAGCTTCTGGAATAGAGGTCCGACAGACAGCGGTTCATATCCCATTTGATGTAAGAGATGGGATAGCGCTCCAGCAGGCCGCCGATGGTCCCGATGATATAGTCCTGGACCTCGGTGCGGGAGAGGTCCAGCACCAACTGGTGCCGCCCCAGCATGGGCTTCCGCCCGGGAACCGTCAAGGCCCAGTCGGGATGAGCCCGGTAGAGATCGGAGTTTTCGCTGACCATCTCCGGCTCCACCCAGAGGCCGAATTGCAGGCCTGTGGCCCGAATTTGCTCAATGAGGCTCCCCAGGCCCTGGGGCAGACGCTGGGTATTTTCAAACCAGTCCCCCAGGCCGGCGTTGTCCTCTGTGCGGCCGTGGAACCAGCCGTCGTCCAGCACAAAGAGCTCCACCCCCAGCTCCGCCGCCTCCCTGGCCAGGGGCAGCACCCGCTCCGGACGCACATCCATATAGCAGGCCTCCCAGGAGTTGATCAGCACCGGGCGGCGGGCCAGACGGTATTCGCCCCGGCAAACGTTCTCCCGGACAAAGCGGTGGTATTGCAGGGTCAGGGCGCTGAGGCCCTCTCCCCAGCTCAGCAGGCTTTCCGGGGCGGCAAAGCTCTCACCGGGCTCCAGCAGCCAGCGGAAGCTCTCGTCCCCGGGGCTCATGACGGCCCGGACGGAGCCGAACTGCTCCAGCTCCACCTCTGCCCGGAAGCTGCCGGAGTACAGCAGCATCATGCCGTAGCAGTCCCCCCGGTCCTCGGCAGCCTGCCGGTCGCAGAGAATCAGGAAGGGATTGTGCTGGTGGCTGGACATGCCCCGGCGGGAGCCCAGGCTTTCTATGCCGTGGATCAAGGGCCGCCGCTCCGGAGCCCGCTCCATGCAGTGTCTGCCGTGGAAGTGCAGCAGATCCCAGGAGCCGAAGGGCAGGTCCAGGCAGAAGGAGCCCGCCTTTTCCAGCTCCACCGGGGCGCTGCCTCCATTGCGGATTTCCGCCGCCCGGGTGATGATGTCCTTTTCATAGAAGACGCCGTAATAGAGCGTCACCGTCAGAGACGTGACGGGATCGGACAGGGTGACGGCCAGGGTTTCGGCCTCCCCCTCCGGATCCCAGGCTGTGGGCAGGCCGGGAAGGCTGTATTTTCCTCCCCGGATCTCATGGCTGACATAGCGCAGCTCCCCGCAGCGGCTGCCGTCGGCGTTCCGGACCCCCAGGCTGGGGACCCGGTAATCCCCCACTCCCCAGGAGCTGTACTCCTGACAGAGGGTGTCCAGGGAGAGCGCCCGATTGTCGCAGTCATAGGGATTGCCGGAGAAGCCCCGGTCATAATATCTGTGAACGTAGGACAGGTCCTCCTGCCCCACCCGTTTTCCGTAGTAAACATGGTGCAGATAGCCCCAGGGGTCAATCTGCATCTGATAGCTGCTGTGGACGGTTTCCAGGGTCAGCGTCCTGCTTTTGCTGTCATAGTTGATCATGCGTTTCTTCCTCAGCTTTCCTCATTGGATTGGTTGTTGTCCCGGCTCAGCCGGTTCTCCCGGTAGTGCTTGGGACTGGCGCCGTAATAGGCCTTGAAAATCTTGGAAAAGGTCAGGGAATTGTCGTAGCCCACCCGCAGGCCCACCTCCTGCACCGTCAGATCCGTCTCCAGCAGCAGGGCTCTGGCTCGCTTCATCCGGCACTGCATCAGATATTCCTGGGGGGAAATCCCCATTCTCTGCTTGAAGATGTTGGTAAGGTAGCTGCGATGAATGCCGATGTAGGCAGCCACGTCGCTGATTTTCGCAGCGGCGAAATTCTCCCGGATATAGGTGGCGGCGTACTCCACGTAGACGTCGGCGGAATATTCCGATTCCCGGGGCAGGATGCTTTCGCCCCGGTAGTTGGACTCAATGGCCAGGGCCAGATACTCCACCAGCAAGCCCACCCGCATGAGATCGCTGGCCCGGTTCAGATTGGGCTGGTCCAGCACCCGCTTCACCAGGTCGTAGAAGCGGTCCTGGTCGATGTTGCAGGGCAGCCAGTTCACCCCCGGGACAAAGCCGGCGCTTTCCGTGTGGCGCAGGGCGTTGTTTCCCCCATAGGCCATCCAGCAATAGGTCCAGGGGTCCTGCTGGTCCGCCTGATACCAGATGTCCTCCTCCGGCTTGGTAATGAACATCTGGCCGAAGTGCAGGGGCGTTGTCTTGCCCCCCCTCCGCAGCTCCCCCTTGCCGGAAAGAATGACGTGCAGATGATAGCCGGGCCTGTGGTCCGAGTGGAAGGCGTAGCCCGGCAGGCAGGTCTCCACCCCGCAGAGAATGAGATACAGGTCGTTGCTCTGCTTCTGGGGGAATTCCAGGCAGCGGTATTTGCTGGTTTCATAGAGCACAGCTTGCTTTTCCATGGTTCCTCCTTCCCATTGAAACGGAGCGGTCCGCGGTTGTATAAATCATTATACTACATTGCGTCACCACATGCAAGCAGGGGACCCCGGCGGAAGCTTGCTTCGTTCCGACGGAGTCCCCCTTTCATTGGGCTGCAAAAATGATTACAGCTTGCCGCCGGAGGTGGCAATGCCCTCGACGAACTGCTTCTGGAAAATCACGTAAATCACAATCATGGGGACCAGCGCCAGCACGGCGGAGGCCATCATGGTGGGATAGTTGCTGCCGTACTGACCCTGCATCTTGGCAAGGCCCGCGGCCAGGGTGGTGGTTTCCGCCTTGGTGCAGACGATCATGGGCCACATCAGGTCCTTGAAGGCAAACAGGGCGGTGAAGATGCCCAGAGACACCATGGAAGACCGGGTCAGCGGCATCATGATCCGCAAAAAGCGCTGGCCGATGTTGCAGCCGTCAATGGCGGCGGCCTCCTCCAGATCCTTGGGCAGGCCCTGGTAGCCGGTCTTCAGCAGGTAGGTGCCGAAGGCGGTGACAATGCCGGGGAAGACCAGACCGGAGATGGTGTTCAAAAGGCCCAGCTTGGAGACCATCAGGTACTGGGGGATGATGAAGATCTGAGAGGGAATCATCATCTGGATCAGCACCAGGGAGAACAGGAACTTCTTCCCGGGGAAGCGGAGCCGGCCGAAGGCGTAGCCCGCCATGGTGGCGGTGAGGCAGGCGCAGATGACCCGGAAGAGGATCATCAGCAGGGTGTTCTTGTAGAGAATGATGAAGTTGTAGCTTCTCCAGACCTCAGCAAAGTTCTCCCAGTGCCAGCCGTGGGCCGGAAGGATGTAGAAGGGATCCACGGAGATGGCTTCCTGGTTCGTTTTCAGGGCCGTCAGGATCATCCAGACGAAGGGAACCAGCATGATGATGGAGAAGATCACCAGAATGACGTACATCGTCAGCTTACTGACTCTTGCACGGGTACGCGCGCTTTCCATGTTTCAGCTCCTCCCTTCTCAATTGTAGAACACGAGCTTCTTCTCGGCCCGCTGCATGATGAAGGTAACCACCATGATGAAGGCCACCAGCACCATGACGATGGCGGCGCCATAGCCCTTGTTGCTCTTGGTGAAGGCGTAATCGTAGAACAGAT
>CAMOSU010000027.1 GCA_946625125.1 uncultured Clostridia bacterium | reverse complement strand
GGGTCTCCGCCTCGGCGTTCAGCTTCCGCCAGCTCTCCCAGCGGGCGGGGTCCAGGTCCCCGGCGGCGATGGCCGCCTTGACGGCGCAGCCGGGCTCCCGCTCGTGGCGGCAGTCGGAGAACCGGCAGCGGCCCAGAAAGCGCTCCACGTCGGGGAAGGCGCCGGCGAGGCCTTCCCCGGCCTCGGTCATGCCCAGCTCCCGCATGCCCGGGGTGTCAATGATCAGCGCGCCCCCGGGCAGCCGGAGAAGCTGCCGGTGGGTGGTGGTGTGGCGGCCTCTGCCGTCTGCCTCCCGGATGCCGCCCACGCTCATGATCTCCTCCCCCGCCAGGGCGTTCACCAGGCTGGACTTTCCCACGCCGGAGGAGCCCAGAAACACCAGGGTCCTTCCGGGCCGGAGATAGGGCTCCAGGCCCTCCAGACCGAAGCCGGTCCGGGCGCTGACGGCGCGGACCTCCACCCCTGGGGCCGTCAGCTCCGCCCGGCGCAGATATTCCTGATACGAGGGGGCGAGATCCGCCTTGGTCAGCAGGATCACCGGCGTCGCCCCGGACTGCCAGGCACAGGCCAGATAGCGCTCCAGCCGCTTCGGGTTGAAGTCCCGGTTCATGGATTGCAGAATCATCACCCAGTCAAAGTTGGCGGCGAGCGCCTGCTCTCTGGGGACGGGGCCGGGCTCCCGCCGGGAAAAGAAGCTCCGCCGGGGCAGGGTGGTCAGAATCTGGCTGTCCCCGTTTTCCAGATAGTTGACGCTGACGTAATCGCCCACGGTGGGAAAGGCCTCCGTTCCGCCGTAGTAGGCGGCGGTTTTCAGCCGGGCGCCGGCAAAGCCGTATTGGCAGACGATCTCATAGCGCTCCTTGTGCTGGGCGGTGACCCGGGCCGGAATCCCCGGCCGCTGATTAAACTCCGGCACAGGGCCATAGTCGTAAAGATTCAATTGTATCTCCTCCATTTTCAGTTTTTTCCCGGGCTCCCGTAACTGAAAATGGGCAGAAAAATACCGCGGCAAAGCAGCTCCCGAACCGGCTGCGTCCCGCGGTTTTGCCATCATTCCGAAAGTAGCTCAAAGGCGGCTCCTCGAAATCCGGGGCATGGCCCCGCCTCCGATTCGCCCATATTCAGTTACGGGAAAAAGACCTTCTCCTTGTATCTCACCATAACAGAACACTCCTTTCCGCTTCCGCGTTTCGCGGACACTCTACCATGGAATATAGCACACAGGCTTTCGTTTGTCAAGTCCTGACGCGCTGAAAAATCAAAGAACCCCCGGGTTTCCCCGGGGGCCTTTGAGAAAAGAAGAGAAGAAATGAAAAGTACAGCGGCTTGTCGCTATCGCTTACGGTGATAGGATAAGGGATAAATATGAACTGGGTGTGAATGGGGTGGAAACAAACGATAAACCTTTTGTGAACAGGCCGCATAATTCGGAGTTGTCGGGGTGAGGCAATAGGCACCAGGCAATAGGCACCAGGCAATAGGCAATAGGAGAATGACGAGAAAAATATCGTTCCTCCGTCTCCTATTCCCTATTGCCTATTCAACTATTGCCTAATCGACATATCCCGATTTGCGGGCCTGGCGGCTATATCCGCTCCAGCGCCTCCACCACTCCGGCGATGCTGCCCTGGGCGCAGGGGCGGGTCAGGCGGCAGCAGCCCAGGGCCTTCACCGCGGGATCGCAGTCGGCGGGGGCGAAGGCCAGGTCCGCCTCCAGAAGCATGGAGGCGTCGTTCATGGCGTCTCCCACGCAGACCAGGGTGGACCTGCCCAGCCTTTTGGCCAGGGCCCGGGCAGCGGGTCCCTTCCCCGCCTGACGGGCCTGGAGGTCAATGATCCGCATGGCGGCCCGGTCCGCCCGGAGCATGGGCCAGTCGGCCATGATCTGCTCACAGCAGGCGGTGAAGCGGGCGTCCTCCTCCGGGCTGCCGGAGTAGAACTGCCCCACGTCCATGCTCCGGAATTGGCCGAAAAGGGCCAGCTTGTGATAGCGGCTGGGGGCCTGGTCCAGCTCCACGCTCTTGCAGGCCACGCCCTGGCTGCGGTAGAAGGCCTCCCGCCGGGGCTCCTGCCCGATGAGATAGTGGGCGTCCACCCCCTGAACCTCCAGCCAGAGATCTGGAAAGCGCCGGGTGAGATATTCCAGCAGCTCCCGGCCCGTGGGCATCCACACCGCCCCGGAGAGGGTCTCGGTCCGGTAGTCGTAGGCGGCGGCTCCGTTGTAGAGGATCAGGGGCGCGTTGGTGGGGACGCGCTGATGATAGGGCCGGAACATGGGCGCGCTGCGCCCCGTACCCACGGTGAACAGGCCGCCCCGCTCCGTGAAGGAGCGGATGGCCGCTAAATTGGCCGCCGGGATGCTGCTGTCCGGCGCCGTCAGAGTCCGGTCAAAATCAGAGACCAGCAGAATATGGGAAAAGTCCTTCATTGCAATTTGATCCTTGTCAGTTTCTCGCCGCTAATCTTAGCCGTTTTTCCAGATAAAGTCAATGAAAAAAACTTGAAAAATACGCAAAAAAAGATTGCAATTTCGTTACAGATTGGGTATACTAAAGCAAAGTGGAGCGAAATGGCACAAAATTCCGCAAATTCCCATTAAAAACTGCTTTGGGGAGGAGGTGCGCGGCATGGTAGGCAAGTATACCCACAGTTTTGATCCCAAGGGACGTCTGTTTGTTCCCTCCAAGCTCCGGGAGGAGCTGGGTCCTGTGTTTTACGTGCTGGCGGGACTGGAGCACAGTCTGTTGGTCTTCCCCGAGGCAAAGTTCGACGAGGTGATGGAACGGATCAACGCCGCGCCCATCTCCAAGGCCAAGGCCAAGCGCTTCATCCTGGCCAACGTGGCCAAATGCGAGCCCGACAAGCAGGGCCGCTTCGTTCTGCCCCCCACCCTGCGGAAGTACGCCAATCTCAACGGAGACGTGACCTTCCTGGGTCAGGGCGACCACGGGGAGATCTGGGACGCCGCCACCTACGAGGCCGGAGAAAACGAATGGATGTCCGGCAGCGGCGACATGGCCCTGGACTATCAGGAGCTGGGCCTATGACGGAATTCCATCACGTTTCCGTATTATTAGAGGAAGCCCTGGAGGGCCTGCACATCCGGCCCCAGGGAATCTACCTGGACGGCACCCTGGGAGGGGCGGGACATTCCTCCGAGATCGTGAAGCGGCTCAGCACCGGCACCCTCATCGGGGTGGACCGGGACCCCAAGGCCCTGGCCGCCGCCCGGGAGCGGCTGGCCCCCTGGATGGACCGGGTAAAGCTGGTCCACGCCAACTTTCGGGAGCTGGACAGCATCTTGGACAATCTGGGCATTCCAGCCGTGGACGGGATTCTGCTGGACCTGGGGGTTTCCTCCCCCCAACTGGACGAGGCCGGCCGGGGCTTCAGCTACATGGCCGACGCCCCCCTGGACATGCGGATGGACCCCGGCGACGCCCTGAGCGCCTACGATGTGGTGAACACCTGGCCCCAGGAGGAGCTGCGCCGGATTCTCTTCAGCTACGGGGAGGAGCGCTACGCCCCCCTGATTGCCGCCGCCATTGTCCGGCGGCGGGAGCAGGCCCCCATTGAAAGCACCCTGGCCCTGGTGGATGTGATTCGCGGGGCCATGCCCCAGAAGGCCCTGCGGGAAAAGCAGCACCCCGCCAAGCGCAGCTTCCAGGCCATCCGCATCGCCGTGAACGACGAGCTGGGGGCCGTGGACAGCGTGATGCGCCGGGCCATTGACCGGCTGAAGCCCGGCGGACGGCTGGCGGTGATCACCTTCCATTCCTTAGAGGACCGGATCGTGAAGAACGCCATGGCCCAGGCCGCCAAGGGCTGCACCTGTCCCCCGGAGTTTCCCGTCTGTGTCTGCGGCAAGAAGCCCACGGTCCGACTGATCGCCAGAAAGCCCATCACCGCCTCCCGGGAGGAGCTGGAAGCAAACCCCCGGGCTCGCAGCGCCAAGCTGCGGGTGGCGGAACGGCTCTGAAGCTGCTGAACACCCGGACGGCAGATCAGTGACGGCCCAAATCTCTGATTTGGCTGCCGGAACTGATACAGAGCAGCGCCGTCCCTGCCCACGCTGCTCAGCTTGACTCCCGATTCTTGAAATGAGGTAATCCATATGCCCAATCAGAATTACAATTCCAACGGCTCCGCCGCGTATGATATTCGCTCCTCGGCTGTACCCCAGCCGCGGCCTGCCCGTCTGCCCGAGGAAAAGCCCGTTCAGCACGGCAAAACGGTCCCCAGAGCCAAGCCTGCCATCGCGCCGGTGGCGGTTCTGGGTCTGGCGGTGGTGGCGGTGCTGCTGCTCATGGTGGTTTACAGCTATGTGCAGCTCTACGAGGCCACAGGCAAGGCCCAGGAGCTGAGTCAGCAGCTCAGCAGCGCCCAGGCGGACACCGCCAAGCTCCGCTCCACCTATGAAAGCCGCATCGACCTCACCCAGATCGAGGCCCAGGCCCGGGAGCTGGGGATGACCCAGCCCTCCTCCCGGCAGACGGTGTATCTCAACATCTCCGGGTCCGACCGGGCCGAGGTCCTCCAGGTGGACGACCGGAGCTACGCCGAAAAGGTCTGGGATGCTCTCACCGGCAGCTTCCGGGGCGTGGTGGAATATTTTCAATGACCCATCCATATAACCGTAAAGGGGCGAGCACCCGGTGCCGCCCCTTTTCCCGCAAAAGGCTTCCATCTTTTCAAGTCCTTTTGCATCTACATTCCGTGAGGTGATTTCCTTGGCGAAGCCATCCAAAATCAAGCTCCTGAAGACCCCGGTTCCGGTCTACGACCGGGAGAAGGCGGGGCATGGCGTGCTGCGGCGGACCACCTTTATTATGGTGTTCTGCGGCGTTTTGCTGTTTCTGCCCCTGATCTGGCAGCTCTTCCTGCTGATGGTCGTCCAGCACGATCAATATGAATCCAAGGCCATTTCCAATCAGACCCGCTCCACCTCCGTCACCGCGGACCGGGGCGTGATCTACGACTGCAACATGAACATCCTGGCGGCCTCCAAAACCGTGGAGAACGTCTTCATCGACCCCTGGGAGATCCACAACTCGGAGGAGGACGTGGACTTCATCGCCGCGGGGCTGGCGTCCATTCTGGACCTTGACCCCGCCGATATCCGGGAAAAGGCCGGAAAGCTGGACCGCCGCTACGAGGTCATTGCCCGGAAGCGGGAGCCGGAGCAGACGGATTTGGTTCGGAGCTTCATCACCGAGAACGATCTCACCGGCATCCACCTGGAGTCCGACTCCCAGCGCTACTACCCCGCCGGAAGCACCGCGGCCCAGGTCATCGGCTTCACCAACGGGGAAAACCGGGGGGCCGAGGGTCTGGAGGCCTACTACGACGACGTGCTCCAGGGTACCGCGGGAGCCGTCATCACCACCCGGGGCAACTACGAGACCCAGATGCTCTATTCCTACGAAAAATACTACGAGGCCGCCGACGGAAACTCCCTGGTGCTCACCATCGACTCCACGGTGCAGATGTACCTGGAAAAGAATCTGAAGGCCGCCATTGAGAAATACGACGTTCAGAACGGGGCCTTCGGCATCCTGATGGACGTGAACAGCGGGGCCATTCTGGGCATGGCCATCGAGGGGAGCTACGACCCCAATCACTATCTGGAGATCACCGATCTCAACGTCCTGGAGGAGCTGGACGAAATCTCCCAGGAGCTGGCCAAGGCCCGGGAGGACAGCCCCGAATACCAGGCGCTCCAGAAGCAGTACAACGAAATCGAGTCCCAAGCCCGGCTGAGGCAGTGGCGCAACCGCTGCGTCTCCGACGGCTACGAGCCCGGCTCCACCTTTAAGACCATCACCCTGGCCGCTGCCCTGGAGGAAGGGGCGGTGGATCTGGACACCACCTTTTTCTGCGGCGGCGCCAAGGATTACAAGGACCGGGACTCCACCCTCCACTGCTGGAAGGACGAGGGCCACGGCATAGAGACCACCGCCAAGGCCCTGCAAAACTCCTGCAACATCGCCTTTGCCGACATCGGCATTCTCCTGGGGGGCGGCCCCCTGTACGACTACATCGACGCCTTCGGTCTGCTGGAAAAGACCGGGGTGGATATGTCCGGCGAGGCCACCGGCGTCTTCCACACCCGGGCCAAGCTCATGGAAAATGCCCAGCTCACCACCGTGGCCTTCGGCCAGTCCGTGAAGCCCACCCCCATCCAGATGGTCCGGGCCATTGCCGCCGTGGTGAACGGAGGCTATGTGCTCCAGCCCTATGTGGTCTCCGAGATTCTGGACGAAAACGGCAACGTCATTGAAAAGCACGGCAAAACCGTGAT
Source organism: uncultured Clostridia bacterium (assembly GCA_946625125.1). Lineage (GTDB taxonomy): Bacteria > Bacillota > Clostridia > Oscillospirales > Oscillospiraceae > JAFRPC01. Next base: position 14,755 of record CAMOSU010000027.1, on the reverse strand, counting down.
CCGTCAGGCCATCAGCGAGGACACCTCCAAGCTCATGTGCTCCCTCATTGAGTCCGTCGTCACCGACGGCACCGCCGGAAACGCCAAGCTCCCGGGCTACCGGGTGGGCGGCAAGACCGGCACCTCCGAGAAGCTGGACGTTTACGACGAGAACGGCGAGCTGACCTCGGACCGCATCGTTTCCTTTGTGGGCGTTGCCCCCATGGACGATCCCCAGTACATTTGTCTGGTGGCCCTGGACACCCCCAGCCGCTCCACCGGCATTTACATCTCCGGCGGCGTCATGGCCGCCCCGGTGGTCCGGGACATCTTTGCCGACACCCTGCTCTATCTGGGGGTCCAGCCGGACTACACCGACGTGGACATGAGCACCGTCAACGTCCCCATGCCCGACGTCCGGGACTGCACCCAGGAGGAGGCGGAGTCCCTGCTGGCCCAGCAGAGTCTGGTTTACGTCACTGTGGGCAGCGGCGGCACCGTCACCGGGCAGATCCCCGCCCCGGGAGAAATGCTCCCCGGCAACTCCAAGGTCCTGCTCTACATGGGCGAGCCCGTCCCCACCGACAAGGTGACGGTTCCCGATCTGCGGAATCTCACCCCCGCCGAGGCCCGGGCGGTGATGGAGAACAGCGGCCTGTACCTGCAAACCAAGGGCTCGGTGAAGTATTACTCCACCGTCACCGACCAGGATTATCCCCCCGACACCCAGGTTCCCAGAGGCACCACCGTCACCGTGGAGCTCACAGACCAGACGGCCCTGGACTGATACGATTCGGATCATCGTATAAAACGCAGACGTTTTGATTCGGCAGCGTAACGTTTATCGCGGCGGCGCTGGATTTGCCTGGAGCAAATTGTCCGCCCATGGCGGACCGGGCGATCAATGATCGCCCCTACGGCGGATACGTCCCGTCCCTGTCATTCTGAGCGCAGCGAGGAATCCGTACCCCCGTCCCTGTCATTCTGAGCGCAGCGAAGAATCCGTAACCCCCGTCCCTGTCATTCCGAGCGCAGCGAGGAATCCGTAACCCCTACAGGCGGGCGCGGGCAGGAAACGGCGGACGGCAAAGTGCCGTCCCTACAGGCGGGCGCAGGCGGAACCGATGGGCGGGCGCACACTGTGCGCCCCTACGGCGAAAACGTCCCGTCCTTGTCATTCTGAGCGCAGCGAAGAATCCGCATCCCCCGTCCCCATTTTTCAATGTTTTCAAATGGCAATTTGAAAACACCTCAATTCTCCATTTTCAATTCTCAATTCTCAATTCCCCCAGGCGAGGGACGGCGGACGGCAGAGTGCCGTCCCTACAGGCGGGCGCAGGCGGAACCGATGGGCGGGCGCACACTGTGCGCCCCTACGGCGAAAACGTCCCGTTTTTGTCATTCTGAGCGCAGCGAAGAATCCGTAACCCCCGTCCCCATTTCCAATGTTTTCAAATGGCAATTTGAAAACACCTCAATTCTCCATTTTCAATTCTCAATTCTCAATTCGCCAGGGCGGGCGCAGGCGGGAAACGGCGGACGGCTGAGAGCCGTCCCTACAGGCGGGCGCAGGCGGGAAACGGCGGACGGCTGAGAGCCGTCCCTACAGGCGGGCGCAGGCGGGAAACGGCGGACGGCTGAGAGCCGTCCCTACAGGCGGGTCTGATCCCTGATCCCTGATGCCTGTAAGCAAATCCCTCCAGGCCGCTGAATCGTTACCGAAAAACCAAGGAGGCAAGCATGAAACTCTCAGAGCTTTTGAAGGATATTCCCGTTTTGGAAAGCAAGGTATCTCCCGAGCTGGAAATTGCCGGGGTCAGCTACGACTCCCGGCGGGTGCGGCCGGGCCACATGTTCGTGGCCATTACCGGCTACGCCGCCGACGGCCACCGCTTCATCCCCAGCGCCCTGGACAATGGGGCGGCCTGCGTTCTCTGCGAGCGCCGTCCCCAGGGGGAGATTCCCTACATCCTGGTCCCGGATTCCAGACGGGCTCTGGCTGTGCTGGGGGCCAACTGGTACGGCCACCCGGCGGACCGTCTCACCATTCTGGGCGTCACCGGCACCAACGGCAAGACCAGCGTCACCTATCTGCTGAAATCCGTGCTGGAGCAGGTGCTGGGGGCCAAGGTGGGCCTCATCGGCACCATTCAGAACATGATCGGCAGCGAGTGCCTCCCCACGGAGCACACCACCCCCGAGAGCTTTGATCTCCAGGGGCTCTTCGCCCGGATGGCGGAGGCGGGCTGTACCCATGTGGTGATGGAGGTCTCCTCCATCGGCCTGTATCTGCATCGGGTGGACTGCGTTCCCTTCGCCGTGGGGGCCTTTACCAATCTGACGGAGGACCACCTGGACTTCCACAAGACCATGGAGGCCTACCGCCAGGCCAAGGCCCTGCTCTTCCGCAAATGCGGCTTCTCCGTCTTCAACATCGACGACGAGCTGGTGGCTCAGACCGTGGAGGAGGCCGCCTGCTGGGCTCTGCGCAGCTCCGCCAAGGGCCTTGAGGCGGAGCTCTCCGCCTCTGACATCCAACTGGGGCCGGATCATGTGGCCTTCCAGTGCCGCTACCAGGGAGAGAGCTTCCCGGTGCGGGTGGGAATCCCCGGGGGCTTCACCGTGTACAACGCCCTGACGGTGCTGGGCATGGCCATCGGCCTGGGCATTCCCGCCCCGGAGGCCGCCCGTGCTCTGGCCAAGGCCCAGGGGGTCAAGGGCCGGATGGAGGTGGTTCCCACCCCCGGCAAGGACTACACCGTTCTCATTGACTACGCCCACACCCCCGACGCCCTGGAAAACGTTCTGCGCTCCGTACGGGGCTTCTGCCAGGGCCGGGTCATCGCCGTCTTTGGCTGCGGCGGGGACCGGGACCCCATCAAGCGCCCCATCATGGGAAAAATCGGCGTGAAATACGCGGACCTGCCCATCATCACCTCCGACAACCCCCGGACGGAGGAGCCCGGCAAGATCATTGCCGACATTCTCAAGGGCGCCCGGGAGCTGGATCGGCCCTACCTGGTGGTGGAAAACCGCCGGGAGGCCATTGCCCGGGCCATGGCCGAGGCCCGGCGGGACGACATCATCGTCCTGTGCGGCAAGGGCCATGAGACCTACCAGATCATCGGAACCGAAAAGACCCACCTGGACGAAAGAGAAGAAGTCGCGAAAAACTTAGCCTGATCTTCGTTTCACGGAAGGGAATCCATGGGAGGAATTATGATTACTTTACGAGAAGCCGCCGCCTGGTGCGGCGGGACGGTATTGCCGGAATTTGAAAACGTGACATTCCAGGGGGCCTGCAACGACTCCCGGGAGATTCAGCCGGGGCAGCTCTTCGCGGCCCTCATCGCGGAGCGGGACGGCCACGACTACATCCCCGACGCGATGAAGCGGGGGGCCGCGGCAGCCCTGGGCCAGCGGCAGCTTCCCGGGGTCCCCATGATTACGGTGCCGGACAGCCTGCGGGGGCTCATGGACCTGGCCGCCGGGTGGCGGAGCCAGCTCCGGGACACCCGCTTCATCGGGCTCACGGGCAGCGTGGGGAAAACCACCGCCAAGGAAATGACCGCCGCCGCCTGCGCCGCCCTCTACGACACCGTAAAAACCCAGGGCAATCTCAACAACCACATCGGCGTCTCCCGGACCCTGCTGGGCATCCCCCGGGGGACCCAGGCTGCCGTGGTGGAGATGGGCATGAACCACGCCGGAGAGCTCTCTCAGCTCACCCGGATGACCCGGCCCCAGGTGGCGGTGATCACCAAGATCGGCCTGATGCACATTGAAAACTTCGATTCCCCGGAGGGCATCTGCCGGGCGAAGCTGGAGATTCTGGAGGGCCTGGAGCCCGGCGGCACGGCGGTGCTCAACGGGGACGATCCCCTGCTGCGGGCCGCCGCCCCGGACTGCAATACCCTGTGGTTCGGCCTGGGGCCGGACAACCAGCTTCGGGCGGAGGAGATTCGCACCGACGCCCAGGGGGTCCGCTTCACCGCCGTGGGCCTGGGCCAACGGGTCCCCGTGCGGCTGCCGGTTCCCGGAGATCACAACGTCACCAACGCCCTGGCCGCCATGCTGGCCGCCCACTGCGTCGGCGTCCCCCTGGAGCAGTCCGCCCGCGCCCTGCTGGACTTCAAAAACACCGGAAACCGCATGCGGATTTTTGAGAAGAAGGGCTTCACCATCCTGGCGGACTGCTACAACGCCGGACCGGAATCCACCCCCGCCGCGCTGCGGGTCCTCCGGGACCGTCCCGCCGCGGGACGCCGGATTGCCGTGCTGGGAGATATGCTGGAGCTGGGAGACTACGCCTCCCAGGCCCACCGGGAGGTGGGGGCTCTGGCCGCCCGCTGCGCGGACCTGGTGCTGGCCTACGGTCCCCTGAGCCGGGACATCGCCGCCGCCGCGGGGGATAAGGCCTCTCACTTCCTGGACCGGGAGGCTCTGCTGGAGGCCCTGCGCGAAACCGCCCGCCCCGGCGACGCCATTCTGTTTAAGGCCAGCCACGGCATGCGCCTGGAAACAGTTCTGGAGGACTTTTCCAAGTGAAAGCCCGGGACGGAAGCCCGCGGTTTTTCCTTCCTCATTTCACGATTATTTCCTGACTCAACAGATATACGGAGGAATCCCCATGAAAGACGGACAGATTCTCACAAGCATTCTTTCCATTGTCCCCGCCTTTGTCGTCGCCCTGATTGCGGGCCGCTTCATCATCCCCTGGCTCCGGGCCATGAAGGCCGGGCAGACCATCCGGGAGGTGGGACCCAAGTGGCACAACTCCAAGGCCGGAACCCCTGCCATGGGCGGGCTGGTGTTCATTCTCACCGCCCTCATAGGCGTAGTGGTCCTGGGTCTGATTTACGGAAGCTGGACCTCCGCCCTGGTCTTCGCCTTTGCCCTGATCTTCGGCGTCATCGGCTTTTTGGATGACTTTCGGAAGGTCAAGAAAAAGCAGAACGAGGGCCTGACCGCCCCCCAGAAGTTCGTCCTTCAGTTGGCGGCCTCCGCCCTGTACCTCTACATCCTCTACCGCACGGGCCACCTCACCAGCCGCCTGTGGATTCCCTTCACCGGCCTGGGCCTGAACATCCCCATCTGGGTTTACATCCCCTTCGCGGTCTTTGTCATTGTGGGAACCGTCAACGCCGTGAACCTCACCGACGGCATTGACGGCCTGGCCACCGGCGTCACCATGCCGGTGATGATCTTCTTCCTGGTGACGGCCATCGGCCTGAAAAAAGCGGAGCTGGCCTTCTTCCCGGCGGTGCTGCTGGGGGCTCTGGGAGGCTTCCTGTGCTACAACTTCCACCCCGCCAAGACCTTCATGGGGGACACCGGCTCCCTCTTCCTGGGAGGCGCGGTCTGCGGCATGGCCTTTGCCCTGGATATGCCCCTGATTCTGATTTTGGTGGGCCTGGTGTACATCATCGAGACCCTCTCCGTGATTCTTCAGGTGGGCTATTTCAAGCTCACCCACGGCAAGCGCCTGTTCAAAATGGCCCCCATCCACCATCACTTTGAAATGTGCGGCTGGACCGAGGTGAAGATCTGGACCGTCTTCACCTGCGTCAGCGCTGTCATGTGCGTGATTGCCTATCTCTCCGCCGCTCCCCTTCGCTGATCCGCGCCGCAGGGGCGGTGGCCTACGCGTGTCGCGGGCGGCCGATGACCGCCCCTGCAGCTCATAAAAGGAGGCATGTATGGCCTTATTCAAACACAAACAAAGCCCCCGGCACCCCCAGCGGGAGGATCTCAGCGGCATTCTGGATATGCCCTTCCTGCTGCTGGTTTTGCTGCTGCTGATTCTGGGACTGGTGATGATGTTCTCCGCCAGCTATGCCCGGGCCAACTGGGACACGGGAAACTCCGCCTACTACTTCGTGCGGCAGGCGGGCTTCGCCGCCTTTGGGGTGGTCATTATGCTGGCCGTGGGCCGACTGAACTACTTCATCTGGTATCGCACCGCCATGCTGATTCTGGCGGGCTCCCTCTTCCTGCTGGCTCTGGTGCCTGTCATCGGCAAGGAGGTCAACGGCGCGAAGCGCTGGATCTCCATCGCTGGCATTCTGTTCCAGCCCTCGGAGCTGGTCAAGCTGGGCCTGATTCTCTCCTTCGCCGCCATGATGGCCGCCTGGCAGGATAAAATGGACAGCTTTCGCTACGGCGTGCTGCCCTACGCCGGGGTTCTGGCCCTGATTGCGGGTCTGCTGATTCTGGAGCGGCACCTCTCCGCCACCCTCATCATCTTCATCATCGGCGCCACCATGATGCTCATTGGCGGCACCCGGAAGCGCTGGTTCCTCCTGGGAGGCGCGGCGGCCCTGATTTTCCTGGGGGTGTATCTCTCCGTCAAGGGCTACGCCGGAACCCGGATCACCGCCTGGCTGGACCCGGAGAGCGACGCCCTGGACTCGGGCTATCAGATCATTCAGTCCCGCTACGCCATTGGCTCCGGGGGCTTTCTGGGTCTGGGCTTGGGCCGCAGCCGCCAGAAATACCTCTATCTGCCGGAGGAGCACAACGACTACATCTTCGCCATTGTCTGCGAGGAGCTGGGCTTCATCGGGGCCGTGGGGATCATACTCCTCTTCGCCCTGCTGATTCTCCGGGGCTACTGGATCGCCATTCACGCCCGGGACCGCTTCGGCACCCTCGCCGCCGCGGGCCTCACCACCAAGCTGGCCATTCAGGTCTTTTTCAACATCGGCGTGGTGACGGGTCTGCTGCCCCCCACGGGCATTTCCCTGCCCTTCTTCTCCTACGGCGGCACGGCCCTGCTGCTCCAGCTCTTTGAGATGGGGATCATTCTGGCCATCTCCCGCTGGTGCGTCAACAAGGACGCCATAGGAAGGAGCAAAGCATGAACGTGATTTTTACCTGCGGCGGTACCGCGGGACACATCAATCCGGCGATCTCCGTGGCAAATCTGCTGCGGGAGCGGAAGCCGGACACCCGGATTCTCTTTGTGGGAGCCGAGGGAGAGATGGAAACCAAGCTGGTCCCCCGGGAGGGCTATCGGCTGGAAACCCTGAAAATGTCCAGCTACTCCCGGAAGCTCAGCCCCAAGGGGATCTGGCACAATCTGGTGACACTGAAAAATCTCAGCGCCGCCCGGCGGAAGGCGGACCGCATTCTCCGGGACTTCCGCCCCGATGTCATTGTGGGAACCGGGGGCTACGCCTCCTTCCCCATGCTGCGCCAGGGAGCGAAGCGGGGCATTCCCACAGCGGTTCACGAGGCCAACGCCATGCCGGGACTCACCACCCGGATGGTGGCGGATTCCGCCAGCCGCATTATGGTCTGCTTCGAGGAGAGCCGAAGCTACTACAAGCACCCGGAGCGGGTGCAGGTGGTGGGCATGCCCGTGCGTCAGGAGTTCCTCTACACCACCCGAGCCCAGGCCAGGGCCAGTCTGGGACTGGGAGAGGAGCCCCTCATCGTCTCCGCCTGGGGCAGCCTGGGCGCCCGGGAGATGAACAAGCTCATGGCGGACTTCCTGGCCCTGGAGCTTCAGGACGGCTGCCCCTGGCGCCACGTCCACGCCACAGGCTCCTACGGCTGGCGCTGGATGCCGGAGCTGGTGGCGGAAAAGGGCGTGGACCTGAAGGCCCACCCGGAGCTGGAGATGCGGGAATACATTCACAATATGCCGGAGCTTATGGCCGCGGCGGATCTCATCATCACCCGGGCCGGGGCCTCCTCCCTCAACGAGATTGAGGCGGCGGGGCTGCCCTGCATCATCGTCCCCTCCCCCAACGTCACCGACAACCATCAGGAGAAGAACGCCCGGGTTCTGGAGCGTCAGGGCGCGGCCCTGGTGCTGCTGGAGAAGGATCTCAGCGCCCGGATTCTCTATGACCAGGTCCGTCAGCTCCTGGCCGACGCCCCCCGCCGGGCCGCCATGCGGGCCAATCTGCAAAGAATGGCCGTGGTGGACAGCGCCGAGCGGATCTGCGGCACCATTTTGGAGCTGGCAAAGAAGGAATAACCTGATTCACGCACCCGGTCTCCCCGGCCGGCATAGTATGGTCTATCCTACCGTGCAAGGGGGCCGGAGAATGGAAGAGCTGTACATACAGGGCGGGCGTCCTCTGCGGGGGACCCTGGCGGTGCAGGGAAGCAAAAACGCCGTGCTGCCGATTCTGGCGGCCACGGCGGCGATCCCCGGCCGGGTGGTCCTTTCCAACTGTCCCCCCATCCGGGACGTGGCCGTGACCCGGGGACTATTGGAGGGTCTGGGCCTTTCCACGGAGACCCGGGGCGACCTGCTCCGGGTGGAGGGCTGTCGGGAGCCGGGCTGCGCCCCGGACCCGGAGCTGGCCGCCCGGCTGCGCTCCTCGGTGCTGCTGCTGGGGGCTCTGCTGGCCCGCCGGGGGGAGGCGGAAATTCCCCTGCCCGGGGGCTGCCTTCTGGGCGCCCGGCCGCTGGACCTGCATCTCAGCGCTCTGGAGGCGCTGGGGGTCCGGGTCCGCTGTGAGAACAACCGCCTGCTCTGCCGGGGCAGACCCAAGGGCGGCACGGTGCGGCTCCGCTACCCCAGCGTGGGGGCCACGGAGAATCTGCTGCTGGCCGCCTTGGGGGCGGAAGGCCCGGTCTGCGTCCTGGGGGCCGCCCGGGAGCCGGAGATCCGGGACCTGGCGGACTTTCTCTCCGCCTGCGGAGCAAGGATTCAAGGGGCCGGAAGCCCCTGCCTGCGGATTGTGCCGGCCCCCCTCCACGGCGCGGCCCACCGGATTCTGCCGGACCGCATGGAGGCCGCCACCTGGCTCTGCGCCGCCGCCGCCACCGGGGGCAGCATCACCCTGACGGAGCTTTGTCCCGCCCATCTGGCCCCGGTTTTGGAGCTTCTGGGCCGGGCGGGCTGCAGCCTGCGGCTCACGGAGCGCCGGGTGAGTCTCCGGGCTCCCGCCCGGCTGGAGGCCCCGGGACCGGTGATCACCGGTCCCTACCCCGCCTTCCCCACCGACGCCCAGGCCCCCATGATGGCGGCCCTGCTCCGGGCCAGGGGCTGTACCCTCTTCCGGGAGACCGTCTTTGAGGCCCGGTATCGCCACGTCCCCGGCCTGCGGGCTCTGGGGGCGGAGATCCGGCTCTCCGACGGCCTGGCCCGGGTTCGGGGCGTCCCGTCCCTTCGGGGAGCGGAGCTCCGGGCCACGGATCTGCGGGGCGCCGCCGCCATGGTCATCGCCGCCCTCTCCGCCCAGGGAGAAAGCCATATCCGGGAGGCCTGGCATCTGGATCGGGGCTACGGAAGCCTCGTCCCCCGCCTCCAAAGCCTGGGCGCCCGGGCGGAAGCGATATAAATGAGAAGCAACAGGCAGTACCCCGTGCTCGAGAATACAGGAGAAGACTATGGATCAAAACAACAAAACCAGGCCCACAGAGCGGGGAAAAACCGGCGTCAGCCGGGAACGCCCCCGGACCCCCGCCTCCCGGCCCAAAAATCCCCGGCCCCGCCAGGGAAACGCCTCCCAGCGGGAGGCCGCCCGGACCCAGCGCCGGAGCCCGGAGCTTCGGCAGGAGGAGCCCCGGCGCAGCCCTTCCCTCTCCTCCCAGGAGGAAGCCCCCAGCCGGAGAAGGGACGCCGACCAGCGCCCCGCCGGAGGCCGACAGGCCGGGACCCGAAAGCCCGCGGCCCCCAAGCGCTCCCAGCCCAGGCCCGCCCCCAGCCGGGAGGAGGCCCTGCGCCGGAGCAGAAAAGCCCGGAAGAAAAAGCCCCATCGGGTCTACAACACCAACTTCGCCTTCAAATTCGGCATCATGCTGGGGGTTGTGGCGGTGATTGTGCTGAGCATGATCATCTTCTTCAAGGTGAAGCACATCGAGGTGCTGCTCCCGGGCGCGGAGGAGGGCAAGAGCTCCTATTACAGCGCCCAGGAGATTGAGGACGCCTCGGGCATCCACATCGACGACAATCTGCTGAGTCTCAGCAAGGCCACCGCCGCCTCCCGGATCTACGCCGCCCTGCCCTACGTCAACGAGGTCCAGATCAAAAAGCAGCTTCCCGGGACGGTGATCATCTCCTTCACGGAGTTTGAAGTCACCTACGGCATCCAGGATGAGACCGGAGGCTGGTGGCTGATGAACAACCAGGGCCGTATTCTGGAGCAGGCCACGGAGCAAAGCGTCCACGGCCACCTGCTCATTACCGGCATGCCCATCAACGTCCCCGAGGTGGGAGATTTCTTCCGCCCCGCCGCCACGGAGGGGGCGGATCTCTCGGAGATCGCCTCCAAGGAAACCGTGGTGAAGGAGCTGCTGCCCAAGCTGGAAAAACAGCCCTTCGCCAAGCAGATCGTCAGTGTGGACGTCAGCGCCTCCTACGACCTGACGCTCTGGTACGAAACCCGCTACGAAATCAAGCTGGGAACCACGGAGTCGCTGGAATACAAGCTCCAGTGTCTCCAGGGAGTGCTGGACCATCTGGGGAAAAACAACTCCGGCTCCATCGACCTCACCTTCAACGAGGACCAGACGGCCCGCTTTCTGCCGTTTAAATAAAAAGTTTTGAATTTTTTACAAAAAAACAGATTTTTCTATTGACCAAACGGAAAAGGCAGGGTAAAATAGAACAGTATAAAAGCGCATACTTTGCGTAAACTATGCTTTGGATATGATTCAATGATTACAGATACATAGGAGGACGAACCCATGGCAGACTATCCTGAAAAAGTTGTAAATATTAAAGTCATCGGCGTCGGCGGCGCCGGCAACAACGTCGTCAACCGCATGCTCAGCTCCGGCGTGGAGGGTGTGGACTTCCTGGTGGTCAACACCGACCGGCAGGATCTGAATAAATCCAAATGCCCCAACAAGCTCCCCATCGGTGAGAAGCTCACCGGCGGCATGGGCGCCGGCTCCAAGCCCGAGATCGGCAAGAAGTCCGCGGAGGAATCCCGGGCCGCCATCGCCAAGGTGCTGGAGGGGGCCGACATGGTCTTCATCACCGCCGGTATGGGCGGCGGCACCGGCACCGGCGCTGCTCCCATCATCGCGGATCTGGCCCACGAGGCCGGCATCCTCACCGTGGGCGTGGTCACCAAGCCCTTCCGCTTTGAGGGCGCCAACCGGATGCGTCAGGCCGAGGCGGGCATTGCCGCCCTGTCCGACAAGGTGGACTCCCTGATCGTCATTCCCAATGACCGGCTGAAATACGTCACCGACCAGAAAATCACCTTTGCCAACGCCTTCGGTATTGCCGACGACGTGCTGAAGCAGGCTGTCACCTCCATCTCCGAGCTGGTGAGCTACTCCGACCGGGTTATCATCAACCTGGACTTCGCGGACGTCTCCGCCGTCATGAAGAACGCCGGCCGGGCTCACATGGGCGTGGGTACCGCCTCCGGACGGGACAAGGCCGAGCAGGCCGCCATGACCGCCGTGGCCTCTCCCCTGCTGGAAACCTCCATCAACGGCGCCACCGGCGTGCTGATCAACGTCACCGGCTCCCAGGATCTGAGCCTGGACGACGTGGAGACCGCCTCCAACATCGTCATGGAGGCCGCCAACCCCGAGGCCAACATCATCTTCGGCGCCACCTTCTCCGAGGACTTTGAGGACGAGATGCGGGTCACCGTCATCGCCACCGGCTTTGACGCGGAGAAAAAGCCCGAGGAAAAGAAGCCCGAGCGCCGCAGCTTTTCCAACCTGAACAACGACTTCGGCGGCCGTCCCGCCGGAAACACCGGCAGCACCCGGCCCGCTCCGGCCCCGGCTCCCGCTCCGGCCAACGACAGCGACATCAACGACATCGACGCCATTTTCTCCATCTTCAAGCACTGAGAAACGGCGAGACAAAACGCGCGCCCGGCAAGCAGCCGGGCGCGCGTTTTCGCCGCTCTGCCCCGGGACGGAAACGGGAACGAGGACGGGGACGGGGGTACGGATTCTTCGCTGCGCTCAGAATGACAAATACGATATGGTTACGCCGTAGGGGCGCACATTGTGCGCCCGCCGACGGGCGACGGGGGACGGATTCTTCGCTCCGCTCAGAATGACATGTACGGTACGCTTCCGCCGCGCATCCCTCAGAAGGGCGCTGACGGGGGCGCGGGACGCGAAAACCCCGGGCTCTCTGAGGAGTCCGGGGTTTGCTGTCCTTTGGATCAATACTTGGAGGTGTTGACCTTGACGCCGGGGCCCATGGTGGAGGCGATGACGCAGGACTTGATATACTGGCCCTTGGCAGCGGCGGGCTTGGCCTTGATGACCGCGCCGATCAGGGTAGCCATGTTCTCCTCGAGCTTCTCGGGCCCGAAGGAAACCTTGCCGATGGGGCAGTGGATGATGTTGGTCTTGTCGAGACGGTACTCGATCTTACCGGCTTTGATCTCCTTGACGGCGGCGGCCACGTTGGGGGTCACGGTGCCGGCCTTGGGGGAGGGCATCAAGCCCTTGGGGCCCAGCAGCTTACCGAGACGGCCGACAACGCCCATCATGTCGGGAGAAGCGACGACCACGTCGAAGTCGAACCAGTTTTCCTTCTGGATCTTCTCCACCATGTCCATGCCGCCCACGAAGTCGGCGCCGGCTTCCCTGGCCTCGTCCGCCTTGGCGTCCTTGGCGAACACCAGCACCCGGCGGGTCTTGCCGGTGCCGTTGGGCAGGACGATGGCGCCGCGGACCTGCTGGTCAGCGTGACGGGAGTCAACGCCCAGGCGGATGTGGATCTCCACGGTCTCATCGAACTTGGCGGAAGCGGTCTTGCACACAAGACCCAGGGCATCCGCGGGATCATACTGCACGGAGCGGTCGATCTGCTTCGCGCTATCCTTATATTTCTTACCTCTAAACAATGTTATATCCTCCTTAAAGTGGTGATGCGGAATAATCCTCCCACATTTTGAGACGGTGTCTCAGTCAGTTAGTCAACAACGGTGATGCCCATGGAGCGGCAGGTACCTGCCACCTGGCTCATGGCAGCCTCGATGGTGGCCGCGGTGAGGTCGGGCATCTTGCGCTCGGCGATCTCGCGGACCTGGGCCTTGGTGATGGTGGCGACCTTGGTCTTGTTGGGAACGCCGGAGCCCTTCTCGATGCCCAGGGCCTTGAGAATCAGGGTGGGGGTCGGGGGGGTCTTGGTGACGAAGGTGAAGCTGCGGTCCGCGTAGACGGTGATGACCACGGGGATCTTGAAACCGGCCTGATCCTTGGTGCGCTCGTTGAATTCCTTGATGAACTGGGAAATGTTGACACCGTGCTGGCCCAGAGCGGGACCAACCGGAGGGGAAGCGGTTGCCTTTGCAGCCGGAATCTGCAGTTTGATATAACCAGTAACTTTCTGTGCCATGAAAAGCACCTCCTAATAAAAAGTGGTAATTTGGCGGGGAGCTGAACCCCTCCCACGTTCTGACCGCCCGGGGGCGGTCCAATCAATCGGAGATGGTCTCCACCTGATCGAGCTCCAGCTCAATCGGGGTTTCGCGCCCGAACATGGAAACAATGACGCGAACGCTGTTTTTGTCGATGTCCAAGGCCTCGACTCTGCCGGTGAAGGAGGTCAGCGGGCCGTCCGCGATGCGGACCGTGTCGCCCACGCTGTAATTGACCACCACCTCGTGGCGCTCCACGCCCCACTGGATGGTCTCTTTTTCTGTCAGCGGCAGGGGGTTGGTGCTGCTCGCACCCACGAAGCCCGTAACGCCGCGAACGTTCCGAACAATGTACCAGGTATCGCTGTTCATCACCATTTTCACCAGCACATAGCCGGGAAACAGCTTCCGTTCGTAGGTTTTGGGTCCGTTGTCCGTCACCTCTGTGACCGTCTCCATGGGGATTGCCACCTCACAGATCACGTCCTGGAGCTGACGGTTTTCAATGGTCTTTTCGATGGTAGCCTTCACCGTATTCTCGTAGCCGGAATAGGTCTGAACGACGTACCACTGTGCGCTCTCTGCCATGCCGGGTTACCCGATGGCGCCCAGCAGGGCCTTGATTCCCTCGTAGGCGGCCCAGTCGATGAGACCGATCACGATGGCGAAAAGAACGGAAACAACGATCACAACCAAGGTATTGTTCCAGACCTGAGCCCAGGTGGGCCACACGACCTTCTTCAGCTCGCTCTTCATGCCCCGGAACCACTTGGTCAGACCGTTCCACCTGCGGGTGAACCAGTTTTCCTTTTTGACTTCAGCCATGCTTGTTCTCCCTTCCGCTTACTTCGTCTCGGTATGAAGCGTGTGCTTCTTGCAGAATCTGCAATACTTCTTCATTTCGAGCCGGTCAGGGTCGTTCTTCTTGTTCTTCATGGAGTTGTAGTTTCTCTGCTTGCATTCGGAACATCTGAGAGTAATTTTTACGCGCATTACGGCACCTCCTTATATTGCCTCCCTGTATCACCGCGGCTATTGTAGATTTAGCTGGGGGCGCAGGTCCCCATCCGCGGCTGAAAAGGCGCACAAAAAAAGAGCCCTTTTCACAGGTGTACGTATCTTATCACAGAATCCTGCTTCTGTCAATCTTTTTTTCGGGATTTTTTCAACAAATCCCAACAGCTCCCCCGCCCAAGGGCGCAGACCGGCCCTGCAAATCGGGATTTGTGGAGCTGCCTCCGTAGGGGGCGGCGTCCTCGACGCCCCGTGCGTTCGATGCGGCACCGCCTGTAGGGACGGCACTGCTCTGCATAAGTTCCGGCAGCCAAATCAGAGATTTGGGCCGTCACTTATCTGCCGTCCGCCGTCCCTCGCCCGGGAAATTGAAAATTGAAAATGGAAAATGGAAAAATGAGGTGTTTTCAAATTGCCATTTGAAAACATTGAAAAATGGGGACGGGGGTTAC
>CAMOSU010000026.1 GCA_946625125.1 uncultured Clostridia bacterium | reverse complement strand
CCAAGTGCAGCCCCACCATTCAGAAATGGCTGGGCATCACCCTGCTGCCCCAGGCTGGCGTGGCCCTGGGCATGTCCGTCACCGTCTCCACCCAGTTGGGGCCTGACGGCGCGGTGATCCGCTCCATCGTCCTGTTTTCGGTGCTGATCTATGAGCTTGTAGGACCCATGCTCACCAAGATTGCCCTGACCAAGGCGGGAGAAATCTCTCCCAAGGAGCTGAACCCGACCCACCCCGAGCAAAAGCGCCACCGGGCGCATATCGACACCCCCACCGAAGCGCTGACAAAGCTGGCGGAAGCGCCCGCTGCCCAGACAAGCGGAAAAGAACACGGAAAGCAAAAGTAAGAAGTAAAAAGTAAAAAGTAAGAAGTAAGAAGTATCCGTATCGGACATTTCTTACTTCTTACTTTTTTATCCCAACGCGTTCCAAATCTCCCGGACGTTCCTGAACAGCCAGGTGGGCGGCGTGTCGGTATTTTGGAAGTCCTCCAGCGTCGCCTCGCCGGAGAGGACGCCGATGGTATCGACCCCGGCGTGAAAGCCCGAGGCGATGTCGGTGTAGACCCGGTCCCCCACCACAACGCATTGCTCGGGGGTACAGCCATACTTCTCCATGACAATGCGAATCATGGTGGGCTGGGGCTTTCCGATGTAGATGGGCTCCCGGCCTGTGGCGTTGCGGATCATGATGCTCATGGAGCCGCAGTCCGGCACATAGCCGAAGCTCACGGGACAGACCAGGTCCGGATTGGTGGCGTAATAGGCCGCCTGCTTTTGCTCCGTCAGAATCTGGCAGGTTTTCCGCAGCTTCTCCGAGGTAAGCTCCAGATCGAAGCCCGTCAGCACCAGGTCCACCGGCTCCACCCGGGTGGTGACGTCGATTCCTCCCTGCCGCAGCTCCCGGACCAGGCTCTCCGTCCCCTGGCAGTAGACCTTGGCTCCGGGGTAATTCTCCCGCAGCAGCAGCACCGCCGCCTGGGCGGAGGTGAAGAAGTTCTCCTCCTCCGCCGGGATCCCCATGGCCCGGACCTTGCGCAGATAGTCCGTCACGGATTTGGAGGAGTTGTTGGTGATGAACACATAGCGGCCCCCCCGCTGGCGAATCCGTTCCAGCAGCGCCAGGGTCCCGTCAAAGATCCGGTTTTCCATGTAGATGGTGCCGTCCATGTCCAGCAGCCATAGGCGCTTCTCCCCCAGATTTACCTCCCTGCCCAGCAGATCCTTCATGGCTCAGGCCTTGCTGTTCAGGTCGTGCTTGATCTGGGTGGTGCTGATCTCCGGGGTCCGGGGAAGGTAGACCACCTCGCAGTAGGGCTTGAGGAAGTCAAACTTTCCCTTCCAGTCGTCTCCCATCACAAAGGTGTCCACATGGTACTCCTTCACGTCGGAGATCTTCTGCTCCCAGTTCTCCTCCGGGATCACCAGATCCACATAGCGGATTGCTTCCAAAAGCTGCTTGCGAATCTCATAGGAGAAATAGCATTTTTTCTGTTTTTGGTTCCAGTTGAATTCATCGGTGGAAAGCACCACGATCAGGTAGTCTCCCAGGGCCTTGGCCCGGCGAAGCAGATTGATGTGACCGTAGTGAAGCAGGTCGAAGGTTCCGTAGGTGATGACACGTTTCATTGGAAAGTCTCCTTTTTGCAGGGTATTTGAATTGTTTTTGACAAAACGGGGCGGGGCGTCTGGGACGCCGCCCCCTACTGCTTTTTGATTTGCTGTAAGATCAGGGCAGCGCAGCGGACGGAGGCGTTTCCGTCCTCGCAAAAGCCGTGCTTCCGGGAAAACTCACCCCAGGCGGGGCTGGTCCACAGGGGCTGCAGCTCCGTCAGAATCTCCTCCAGCTCCTCATTGCTTCTGGCCAGGGGGAAGGGTAGCTGATCCAGGGGGAAATAGAAGTCCCGGTTTTTCTGATAGGCTTCAATATCCGTGGCAAAGCGGACCAGGGGCTTTCCGGTCAGAGCATAGTCGAACATGGAGGAGGAATAGTCGGTGATCAGCAGACCCGCGGCGCAGAGCAGCTCCGACATATCGGGCCAGTCGGTGACGTCCACCAGCTTGTCGCCGTCGTAGGCGAAGAGTCCCTTGGACTGCTCCGCCACGTTGGAGTGCAGGCGAACCAGCACCGTCCAGTCCCCCTTGAAATTCTCCTGACACTTCCGGCGCACCATCCCGGCGTCCAGACGGTAGGCCTCGGTGCTGTGATCATCCCGGAAGGTGGGGGCGTAGAGGGCCAGCTTCCGATCCTCGGGCAGCCCCAGGGCCTTGCAGACCTTGGCGTGAACCGCGCTGTGGTCCCGGTAGAAGACGTCGTTCCGGGGCGTGCCGGTATTCACCACCGCGCCGTGATACCAGAAGCTGCTTCGGTAGAGCTCCGTCATGAAGCCGCTGCCGGAAATCATGACGTCGCATTGGGCGGAGTCCGTCTTGCAGGCCTTCACATAGGCGGGCTCCAGGGTGGATTCCACGTCCGCCTCGAGCTTCTTCAGGGCGAAGCCGTGCCAGGTCTGCATATAGATCTGGCCCTTGCGCTTCATATTCTCATACTTCCGGCAGTTGTCCACCCAGACCCGGGCGGAGGCCAAGGCCTTAAACTTCTTCAGGCCCTTGCACGGCACAGCCCGGACGCCTTTGGGGAGGGTTTTCGCGGCGGCCTCGTCCTTGCATAGCCAGACCAGATCCAGGTCCTCTCCGCTTTGCAGCAGCACCTCGCAGATGGCCTTGGGACTGTCGGACCAGCCCCGGCCGTAATAGCTGGAAAAAACCACCCGGTTGTTCTGAATGGGAATGGCGGCGCAGAGGGCCTTCACCGCCAGATTGT
Organism: uncultured Clostridia bacterium; assembly: GCA_946625125.1. GTDB lineage: Bacteria > Bacillota > Clostridia > Oscillospirales > Oscillospiraceae > JAFRPC01. The sequence goes on along the minus strand of CAMOSU010000026.1, from coordinate 18,267 downwards.
GAAGCTTTGACATGGTTGTTCTCCTTTTATGCCAAAATCCCACGGAGGGCTTCATGTCCCTCCGTCAGGCATTCCGTAAACGGTCCCGGTGGCGCCAGATCACCGCCAGCCGGTAGCACAGGATCAGAATTTCCGCCACAGACATGGCGGCGCCCAGGGTAATCATATTCATATTGCCGGTAAAGTACAGGACGGCAAGATTGATCATATGGATGACGGAGCCAAACACGGTGGAATAATTGGCGTGCTTGGCCAGATTCATGGAGGATAGCATGGGGAAGCCGCAGATGTAGCTGGGCAAAATCACCACAGCCGTGGGCAGCATCACCCGGAGCACCTGCCCCGCGGGGCCGAACTCCTCCCCGAAGAACAGGGCGCAAAACTGGGGAGCGAAAATAAAAATCACGGTACAGCCCACAAAAATGATGGGCTCCAGGATCAGAAGCACCCGTTTCACCAGGCGATAGTCATGGTGCTTCACCATATAGGGGTAGAGACTGTCGGAAATGGGAGACAAGGCCTGCTTGCCGGTGGTCATAAGCTTGTCCGCCGTGGTGTAGTAGCCCCGCACGGGATTGTCCACCAGGACCCCGGCCTGGGTAATTTTGCCGGGAGATACAATATCCAGAATCACGGTGTTCAGGGCTGAATAGGCGGTGGTGGCAAAACGGGAGAGGAAAAACACCGAGGACTGCTTCATCCGCAGCCAGACATCCCCGAGGCTCACCCGACAGAACTGGATATTCAGACGCTTCTTCGCGTCCATCAGACAGGCCAGCACGGCGACGAAGTTGCCGACGGCCGTCATGGCGGGAATGACCCAGATGGTCTCCGGTCCCTTCAGAAACAGCACAATGCCCAGGGTGGAGAAGGCCCGGATGCAGACGGTGCGGATGGTGATGGCGGACATCTTTTCCAGGCCCCGGTAGAGGTAATCCGGCAGCAGGGCGTTGAAGGCCGTCCCCAGGAAGAAAAGGAAATAGAAGCCGAACTTTCCCTTCCAGGCGGGGATGATCCGACAGAGCACAAACAGTGCCGCCAGGGTCAGAGCCGTCAGCGCCAGCTTGCACCAGCTTACCGCGGTGAGGATCACGTTGAGCCGATGGCTGTCCTCCCGGTGGCGGGAGACCTCGTCCGTGGCGGAAAGGAGAAAGCCGAAGTCAATGAAGAGCTGGAAATAGACCATAATGGCCATGGCGACGCCCACGCTGCCATAGACCGCCACCCCCAGCTTGTGGGTCTCAAAGGGTACCACAATGAAGGACAGCAGATAATTGGAGAAGGTCAGCAGATAGAGCATCAGGGTGTTCCAGGCCAGGACACCCTCTTTTTTGTTCAAGAGCTTTTTCAGTTTGGAGATCACAGCAATTCCTCGCAGAAGAATAGATTCATGCCCACCGGGCTACAGGAGCCGCGCCAGACGGAACAGGGTCCGGGCTATGCGGTAGTGCTTCCCCTCCAGGAGACGGAGCAGGATCCGCTTCTTCTTTCCCAGGCGGGGCAGGAGCGGGTTGCTCCGGTAGTCGGGATAATGCTCCCGGACATAATTCAAAAACTCCGGCAGGTACTCTGCACGGGGATTCTCCAGCAGGACCCGGCGGGCAGCCGCCAGAACGCTGTCCACCGCCAGAAAACACAGCCAGGGACGGTAGGCCTCCAGGGCGTTTTCCTCCCGGTAATAGAGCCGCACCGTCTCCAGAGCGGAGAGAATCTCCAGGTTCCGGCGGAGATTGTCGTTGCGCATAATGGAGCCGGGCCGCAGCAGATAGCGGTAAAGAGGGTCCGGAAGCTGAACGATGCGTTTCGCCTGCAAAAGCGCCTTGGGGGTGGTGCAGAGATCCTCGTACCAGACCCGCCCGGGAAAACGCAGACCGCTTTGGAGAAACAGCTCCCGTTTCCAGAGCCGGAAGCAGGCGCTGGGAGAATCCAGCAGCAGCTCCGGGGCGCTTTGGAGGGTCAATGGCTCCCCCGTCACCGGGGAAAGCCTGGGCTCACCGGGGCGCTCCCCCGCTTCACTCACATAGCAATAGTGGAAAATCACCATATCCGCTCCGCTGCGGTCTACGCAGTCGGAGAGCTTTTTCAGGCTGTCTGGCTCCAGACTGTCGTCGCTGTCCACAAACAGCAGGTAGTCCCCCCGGGCGGCCTCAATACCGGTATTCCGGGCGGCTCCCAGGCCTCCGTTGGGCTGGTGGATCACCCGGATCAAATCAGGATGCGCTGCCCCATAGCTGTCGCAGAGGGCGGGACTTTTGCCGTCGGTGGAGCCGTCGTCCACCAGAATCAGCTCCCAATCTCCCCGGCCCTGGGCCAGAAGGGAGTCCACGCAGACAGGCAGATAGTCCGCCACGTTGTAGACGGGTACGATGACGCTGAACTTCATAGCTTATCCTTTCAGTTGAAACAAAAAGCGCAGCAGGCGGTATTGCCGGAGCTCCACCAGACGGAGCGCCAGACGCTTGAGCCGGGGCAGGCTCCGGTTGTAGGGATTCTTCCGCCAGTCGGGGAAGCGCTGCTCCGTAAAGACCCGCAGCTCTCCCAGAATTTCGGAGCTCGGGTCGATCCGGGCCACCCGGACTGAGGCCGCCAGGAGCACATGCTGCACCGTCAGAGCGCAGAGCTCGTTGTAATATGCCTCGGTAAGCTTCTCCGCCTCGAACCAGTCCAGAATATCCCGGAAGGCAGGCAGAATGTCCCGATTCCTGGGAAGCTGACTGCTGTTCATAATGGAACCGGGGCGATCCAGATAGTAGTAGAGGTGATCCGGGATGTTCAGGATGCGCCGGGCCTTCGCCAGCAGCTTCGGCACGGTGCGCACATCCTCATACCAAACCACGTTAGGGAAGGCCAGAGCATTGTCCGCAAACAGACTCCGCCTCCAAAGCCGGAGCCAGCAGGAGGGCTGGGTCAGCAAAAAGGCGGGCTGCTCCCGCAGGGCAAAGACGCTTTGGCTCTGGAGGGGGCCGGACCATTCCTCCCAGCTCTCCCCTTTCAGAGATTCCTTGTAAAACTGAAAGGAAATCACGTCAACTTCCCGGGTTCGCGTCAGCTCCTTCAGTCTCCCCAAAGCCCTGGGGTCCAGGCGGTCGTCGCTGTCGGCAAAGAGGAACCAGTCCCCCCGGGCTGCCGCTATGCCGGTGTTCCGGGCGGCTCCCGGGCCGGCGTTGGCCTGGTGAATCACCCGAATCAGCGCTGGCTGCTCCGCCGCATAGCTGTCGCACAGGGCGGGGCTGCCGTCTGTGGAGCCGTCGTCCACCAGAATGAGCTCGCAGTCCCGGGTGTCGTTAGCCAGCACAGACTCCACGCAGCGGGGCAAATAGTCCGCAACATTGTAAACCGGAACGATGATGCTGATTATCATGCGGATGCTCCTGATTTCTTATTCCGCCAGAGCAGGCTCAGAAGTCCCATGAGCAGCAGGGACAGGGCAAAGCCAATCGCCAGGCCGATCCCGGCCCGGGCCAGGTCCACCAGAAGGTGGGATCTGCTGTGGCAGAAGGTATTTACAAGGGAGGCAAAGCCGATGCCTGCCATGCTTCCCATCAGGGCGCTGAGCCCCCGTTTGCCCCGGTGGGCAAAGTAGAACGCCAGCCCCAGCGCAGGCCAGGCCAGCAAAAATTCCTTGGTTCTGGGTCGGTAGAACAGGCAGTGCTCCAGCCAATTTCTGGCCCGCAGCTCCGCCTCAGAGACGGAAATCATGTGGTCGCCGGTGCGGAGCAGATAGACTGCTCCCACCCCCAGGGCCAACAGCAGCAGCCCGGCGGCGGTGAGGATCACCCGGCGGTTGAGTAAGCCGCGCCATTCCCGTTTCCAGTCCAGGCCCGGGCGGTGCAGATACATCCAGGCAAAATACAGGATGGAAAATCCGTAAACCGCCGCCTGACTCAGCTTGACGCCTCGGAAAAGCCGCAGCACCAGCAGATAGTCCCTTCCGCTCTGGAGGGCTGCCACAAAGAGCCCGCCCAAAAGGGAGATTCCCACGCAGACCGCCGCACCCAGAAAGAGTCCGGGCAGCAGCCGGGTTCCCTCCCCCGCCCGCTTCAGGCGGAGCCAGAGCAGCACCACCGCCAGGCAGGGGAAGCAGACAGAGGCTGCCAGAGCCAAAAGCGTAATTTGGGTATGCCGAAACAGCAGCAGACCCGCCAGATTTTCCAGCGCGCAGACCGCTGCCAAAATCCAGAGAAGCTTCCCGGAAAGGGGCCGCAGCCGGTTCAGCAGCAGAAGGCAGGCCAGCAGTACCCCCATCCCGGCAGCCAGCAGCAGCCAGAGGGAGGGCTCGCTGTCCGGGTAGCCCTGGGGCAGACCGTAGGAATAGCCGGCGGGCTCCAGACGGTCCCTCAGGCTGGAAAGCAGGGCGGCATAGTCCGCGGGGTCCGTCAGCAGGGTCCAGGACTCTGTGTAAATCGGCATCAGCCACAGAACCTGAATGCCCCGGTCAACCACAGCCCGGTAGAGAATGTTCTCCGTCTCCTCCATCCCCGGATAGCCCAGACGCCCCACAGAGGCGCTGCACCAGCGGTTGAGCCAATAGCCCTTGGCAATGGGGCCGGGGTAGGCCCCATCAGTCCAGCCCTCCGGAAGCAGAATCCCTGTCTGGGATTCCTTTTCCACCAGCACCAGGAGGCTGTCGGTATCCTTCAGGGATTGCAGCACCTGGGAGAAGGGCAGCTTCTCCACGGTCCAGGCAGGGCCGGAGAGCTTGGCCCTGGTCATGGATTCGTCATAGCAAAGGGCGAAGCAGTAAAGCCCCCCCTGGGAGAGTCCCCCGATCTGCCCGTGGGAAAGACCGCTTTCGGAAAGAGCGCCCAGAATCTCAGGGTCCTCCAGCTCCTGGGGCGTCAGCAAAACACTCTGAAGTCCGGCCTTCGCCAGAACGTCACACCAGTCCTCCACAGGCTGCCTGGACTTCTTCGCCAGATCGGAGAGGTCCTGCCAGCTCATCATGGGATAGACCGACTTCTGAGCCTGTTCCAATTTGACCCGCCGCAGGGCCAGCACCAGCGCCGCCAGAGCGCAGAGCAGGCAAAGAAGCCGGATCAACCAAAGAGAGGTATTTTCTTTTTTCAATTCACTTTCTCCCCTTTCTGAGCTGGGAGAGCAGACCGCGAAGCTTTTCCCGGTCTCCCAGCAGCCAGCACAGCAGGGCGTAAAGGCCGATTCCCGCCGCGCCCAGCAGCAGATACTCCGCCAGAACGGGCAGAATCCCCTGCTCCAGCCGGGACAGGGCGGAGGCACAGAGCCAGGCCAGGACGCCCATCACCGCCGCGCTGAACAGCTCCTTCAGCAGCGAGGGAAGCTCCAGGGCCTTCCTCGCTCCCCGGAAGAAGCAGAACATGGCCAGAAGGCCGCCCAGGGTCAGGGACAGGGCCGTAGCCAGGGCAATGAGCCCGGGCTCTCCCCTGCCCGCCAGCAGCAGATTCAAAATCAGATTCAACAGCAGCACCGCCCCGTTGATCAGCAGCGGCGCCAGGGTCTTTCGCATGGTGTAATAGGCCTTGTTAATGAGGTCCAGCACACAGAAGCCCGCCATACCCAGGGCATACATGGAGAAGATGCCGGCGGTGATGGCTGTGGAATTGGCGTCAAAGCTGCCCCGCTGGAACAGGACCCGGATCATGGGCAGGGAGAAGGCGCTGAACAGCCCCGAAAAGGGCAGAATCACAAACAGCGTATTGCCCAGGGTGCTTCCCACATAGCTCTTGTATTGGGTTTCGCTGGCCCGGGTGTATTCCTGGTTGAACTTGGGAAAGAGCACAATGCTGATGCTGTAAATCAGGGTGGTGGAAACCGGGGTAAAGAGCTTATCGGCATAATAGAACCCGCTCACCGCGCCGCTGCCCATGTCGGACACAGCGTTGGTATCCGCCAGATAGCACCAAAGGAAAATGGAGGTGGTGAAAAGCGTCACCAGGGCCGTTCTGCCGAAAAGCCGCAGATCCGGGTCCCGGAGCCGGAGGCTCGGGCGCAGACGGTAACGCTCCTTCCAGGCGCAGGGCATAATCATGGCAAGCTGCAGCAGCCAGGCCAGGCATACCGCCAGCACATAGGCTTCAATCCGGTCCCCGCTGGCAAAAAAGGCCAAAAACAGGATCAGCGCCAGATTATAGGGCAGACTCAGACTCCCCTGGAGGCTGTAGTGGCCCATGGATTGAAATACCGCCACCAGCAGGTAAATCAGCACAATGAAGGGCAGAGTCATGAGGCAGATCCGCAGATAGCGCAGAAGCTTCGCTCCGTCCTCCCCTTCTGTCCCCAGCCAGCGGGCCACCGGGGCAAATTGAAACAGCAGCAGGCCGGCGGCACAAATCAGCAGGCTCAGAATCAGGCTGACTGAAATCAGATTTCCCGAGACCTCCTCGGCAGCTCTCCGTCCCTCCGCCAGCTTTTTGGTGATGATGGGTACCGCCGCCACGCACAGGGCGTAGGCCAGGGTGGTGAAGAGGTAGATGGTATGATTGTAGGCGGTGGAATACAGGTCAAACTGCAGGGTGGTGCCGAACACGTTGGCCTGCAGAGCCTCCCGGATAACCCCCAGAAGCTTTGCCACCAGAGTCACCGCCGTGACAAAGCCGATGGCTCGAACCGTTGTTTTATTTCGATTCATGCGTTCTCCTTTCCGCGAGCGGGACGGCGGAAGATTCCTCCGCTCCGCGGGGTTTTTGAGACAAATACCACAGCCCCGCCAGTACCAGCGCCAGATATACGGAGGCGTTGTTGCGCCGCAGGACAGAGGTGGTAAAATAGGCGTGGACCAGGCCAAAGACATAGGCCCCCGCCAGAGCCACCATGTCCAAGGTGAAGGCCCCCCTGAAATCCCGGAGCACCGAAATCAGCGCTCTCAGGCCAAAATACAGCAGGAATGCCAGAATCAGCCCCAGGCCCACAGCTCCCAGTACAAAGTATATTCCGTGGAAGTCGTTCTCCACCTCAAAGCTGATCTCCTGCTCCTCCGGCACCCAGAGCTCCAGAGTGTCCTCTCCCCGGCGGACCGTAATGTACAGATCCCGCACGTTCAGGCCAAAGAAGTGGCAGAGGGTGGGCGCGTCCTCCATCACCATTTCGCAGACCATGCGCTTGCAGGTGCGGATGTCCCCCAGCACGGCGGGGTCCTGGGTGTAGTTGTACTTTTCCGCCACCCGCTGCATCCCGAAGCGGTCGATGACGGCGCTGAAATACCGGCGGTACAAAAGCTCCAGTTCCCCTCGCTCCTCCTCCGCCGGGGCGGGGGGCAGCGGCGTTTCCGCTGTGGGAGCCTCCTCTATGGGGGGCTCCGGGGCGGAGACCTGGGGGATCGGCTCTGCCGGGGCGGAGGGCAGCGGCGTTTCCGCCGCGGGAGCCTCATCTATGGGAAGCTCCGGCGCCGTGATTTCGCAGGCCGGGTCCGCGGGAACCGCGCTTGGGGTGCTCTCCGCCTGGGTCTGGACAGGCTGCAGGCTGCTCAACGCGTTGGCCTCCAGGGCATTCAGCCGCAGGGCCGCGGGGGAAACTGGATAGGCCAGGGCAAACAGAGCGGTGATCAGCAGCACCGTCACGGCTTGTCTCCAGCGCTGCCGGTCAATCAACAGCAGGCAGCAGCACACCCCGATGCCCGAGGCAAGCATGGCCGCGAAGGTCAGTCTGGTACCGAAGAAGAACAGCGCTGTCTCCGCCCCAGCGGTCACTAAGGCCACCGGGAGCAGCCTGGTTCTGCAGCGCTCCAGGGTCCAGCAGATCACCATAGGGGTGAGCATGGAAAGGATGGCGCTCTGGCAGTTGCCCCATAAAAACCAGCCGATGACGCCGATCTCCTCCTTGACGTAGGTGCTGCGGTTGGTTCCGGTGAGAACGCTCAGCAGCTCCACCAACAGGATTATCAGCAGATCAACGCTCAGGCCGATTTTTATGGATTGCCACACCCGCTGTCCTCCCTCCCGCAGAAAGCTTATGAAGCAGAGGGTGGTGATGGGCAGAGAGACAATGCGGATCAGATTGGAAAGGTCCGCTCCGGCCTGGGGGTAGCCCCCCGGGAGATTCGCGGCAATATGCAGGCCGATGAGCAGCGCCAGGATGGCGCCTAAAATGGCATAGGCCCATTTCCGCCGGGAGATCAGAAAGCCCAGGGCAGCGGAGCCCACAAGCAGGACAGTTCGAATCCCGGTGGTCAGGGCATTCCCCAGACCAAGCTGCTGCTGCCAATAGCCCATCACATCCAGAAGCGGCTGCAGCACGCAGTAAACCACGATGAAGGCAGGCAGCAGCCGCGGCAAGCCCGATGGGGTATTCTGTTTTGGGGACACGCGGCTCCCTCCTTTCATGCCTTGGGTTCCTGTGGGCGTATCATTCCCGGGCTTCCCCCGGTTCCGGCCGACGGCTGAGATACCAGAGCCCCGCCAGCACCAGGGCAAGATAGATGGAGGCGTTGTTCCGCCGCAGCACAGAGGCTGTGTAATAGGCGTGAATCAAACCCAGGCCGTAGGCAATGGAGAAGGCCGCCATAAAGGGCGTGAAATACCGTCTGGGTTGGCGGATCACCGCCAGAAGCGCCCGGACTCCGAAATAGAGCAGGAACAGGATCATCATCCCCAGGCCCACATAGCCGGTGAGGAAGTAGATTCCGTGGAGATCGTTTTCCACGTCATAATTGTCCGATACCAGATTGCCGTCCCGGTCAAAGCGGACGTAGCTCATTTCACTGAGATTCAGGCCAAAGAGCCGGGAAAGCAGGCCGGATTCATCCATCAGAAGCTGACAGAAGCGGATTTTCATAATTCGGGTATTGCTCAGAACCGTGGGGTCCAGGGTGTAGCCGTAGGCCTCGAAGACCCGTTCCCGGCCGAAGCGGTCCACCATGGACCAGATGATGTCCTGGGAGCGGTAGAGCTGCTCCAGCTTGTCCGCGTTTTCCTGATCAATGCGGACTCTGGGCCTGCCGCTCCCGGGTTCGGGAAGGCCGGATTCGTCCGTGACCCCTGTCTGGGTCTCGTCGATGATCTCAATGACGATGTCCATGCCCTTGATCTGCTCCACCGTTTGCTCCACCCGGTTTTCATTGTCGGACAGCCGCTTGTGGGTGGGAGACAGGGGGAAGGCCGCCACAAACAGGCAGGTGACCAGGGCCAGGGCCAGGGCCTGGGTCCAGCGCTTTCTGTCTGCCAGAAGAATGCAGATTGCCATGCCCAGGCCCGCCGCCACAAGGCTGGCGTAGGCCAGCCGGGGAGCCAGGACAAACAGCGTGGCCTCCGATACAGCGGCGCTCAGCATCATGGGCAGGAGCTTGCGGTCCCAGCGGTAATAGGCCCAGCAGACGGCGATGGGCGTCAGCATGGCCAGTATGGCGCTTTGGCTGTTGGTCCAGAGAAACCAGCCCAGAATACCGGTGCGGTCCACGGAATAGGTATGGGGATCTGTGCCGGTGAGAGCGGAAATCAGCTGCACCCCGGCAATGATGGCAATGTCCGCCACCATGCCCTTGATCACAGCGGGAAATACCTTCCGGTTTTCCCGGAGAAAGGTGATAAAGCAAATGGTCATCAGCGGCAGGAAGTAGATTCGAACCAGATTGATCAGATCCGTCACCGGCTGCACATAGCCCTTGGGGTTCTGGGTGCAGGCAAGCACATGGCCCGCCGTCAGAAGCAGCAGCAGCGCCGCGGCCAGAAGATAGTACCCCTTTCGCCGGGAAAGCACAAAGCCCAACAGCACAGTACCTCCCAAAAGAAGCATCCGAATGGCCATTGTAACCGCATTGCTGATTCCAATCGTCTTCTGCCAATACCCCGCCACATCCAGCAGCGGCTGCACCAGGCAAAGCAACAGAACCAGGGTGGGAAGCCGCTCCCGCAGGCGGTCTGTAATCGGCGTGTGCTTGTCCATAGTATCCCTCTCTCATGATGGCAAGAATCGTTATCTTTTCACTCAAGTATAACACACGCGGCACATAAAGTCCAGAAAAAGTTCCCGGGCAGCAAAAAATCCCCCGAAGGACAAAAAGAGAAGCGGCATCCGAATGGATGCCGCGAAGCTGACGGAAATCAGCCGTTCTCTCTCATCTTTGCAAAGCACTCGCTGCAGTACACGGGGCGGTCGGTCTTGGGCTCAAAGGGAACACGAGCTTCCTTGCCGCAGTTGGCGCAGACGGCAGTGAAGAACTCTCTGGGGCCACGGGCAGCGTTCTTGCGAGCGTCACGGCAGGCCTTGCAGCGCTGGGGCTCATTCTGGAAGCCTCTCTCAGCGTAGAATTCCTGCTCGCCGGCGGTGAAAACGAACTCGTTGCCGCACTCTTTGCAAACTAAGGTCTTGTCTTCGAACATGGATCTTACCTCTCTTTTGGTTGCCTGTCCAAATCTTACGCGAACATGGGCAAAAATAGTATATGCTAAACGGGATTACCGTCTTCGCCAAGGCTTTGCGCGGCCTTCCGCCGGATCCGCTGGACGGCGTTGTCCACGGACTTCAGGGGTTTGCCGACGCGCTGGGATATCTCCCGGTAGGAGCAGCCCTCCAGAAACAGGGTCAGTACCTTGCGTTCCACGGGGGAAAGCTTCTCTCGCAGAGCGTCCAGGCGCTCCCGGGTTCCCTCCCGGAGAATGAGCTCCTCCTCCGGATCAGAGGGGGCTGCCGCGGATTCGGGAAAGGGAACGGACTCATTGAGGGGGGCATGCTTCTGGGCGGCAGCGGAGCGAATGGCGGAATACATCCGCCGACGGATACACAGGGCGGCGAAGGATGCAAAGGGAACCTCGCTGTGAGTATCGTAGCTCCGAATGGCGTCCAGCAGGCCGATCATCCCCTCCTGAACCAGGTCTTCCGTATCGCCTCCTGCCAAAAACAGCGGGCGGGCGCAAACACGGACCAAGCGGATATGCCGCGTAATCAACTCGCGCATTGCGTCATGAGACTGACGGGACAGGATCAAAAGCTCTGGAACTGAGCAGGAACTGTAATCTTCTACCATTCTTCTGATTATTTTCGATGATAATTATACCACGCAATATCCATCTGTCAACTAATATTTTTGTGGATATTTCGTTATTTTTTCATTTCTGTTAGTTTTTCACAAAAATATGCTGAATATTCATGCCGGGAATTGGCCGCGGAAAAGGATCAAAGCTTCATTTGCTGCTGTCCGATATAATCTATCCCCAGATGCTCATAGGCCAATTGGGTCACGCATCGCCCTCTGGGGGTTCTGGAGAGGAATCCAATCTGCATGAGATAGGGCTCATAGACGTCCTCCAGGGTGACGGCTTCCTCTCCGATGGTGGCAGCCAGAGTCTCCAGACCCACGGGTCCGCCGCCGTAGTTTTCGATGATGGCCCGCAGCATCCGGTGGTCAATGCGGTCCAGCCCCAGCTTGTCGATCTCCAGCTTCTCCAGAGCGTGCGCGGCGGCCTCGGCGGTGATGACGCCGTCGTAATAGATCTGGGCGTAGTCCCGGACCCGGCGCAGAATACGGTTGGCAATCCGGGGCGTACCGCGGCTGCGGGAGGCAATCTCCCGGGCTCCCGCCGGGTCAATCTCCATCCCGAACAGGGCGGCGGAGCGGGTGACGATCCGGGCCAGCTCCTTTGTCTGGTAGAGCTCCAGCCGCAGGGAGACCCCGAAGCGGTCCCGCAGGGGGGAGGAGAGCTGCCCTGCCCGGGTGGTGGCCCCGATGAGGGTGAAGCGGGGCAGATCCAGCCGAATGGAATTGGCGCTGGGTCCCTTGCCCACGATGATGTCGATGGCAAAGTCCTCCATGGCGGGATATAGAATCTCCTCTACAACGCGGTTCAGACGGTGGATTTCGTCAATGAAGAGAATGTCCCCGGGGTTGAGATTGGTCAGCAGGGCCGCCAGATCTCCGGGCTTCTCAATGGCAGGGCCGGAGGTGACTCGAATATTGACCCCCATCTCATTGGCGATGACCCCCGCCAGGGTGGTCTTGCCCAGGCCCGGAGGCCCATAGAGCAGCACATGGTCCAGGGGCTCGTTCCGGCGGCGAGCCGCCTCGATGTATACCGCCAGATTCTCCTTGGCCTTCTCCTGGCCGGTGTAATCCCGAAGGGTCTTGGGCCGCAGGCTCAGCTCTCCCTCATCCATGGGCGTAATAGAGGCTGTTACCACTGGGGCTTCGTAATCCTGAGAAAAGTCGATGCTCATTCCCGGCCCTCCTTACTTCATTACCATGGCCCGGAGGCCGTAGCGCACCAGCTCTTCCACGCTCATGTGCTCCGCGTCAGCACCCTTCAGGGCCGCGGCGGCCTCGGACTGGGAATAGCCCAGCTCCGCCAGGGCGGCGCTGGCCAGGGCCACCCGGCTGCCCTCGGGATAGGCGGCGGCCACGGCGGCTCCTCCGCCGGGTCCGGCTGAAAAGTCCAGCTCCCCGCCGATCTTATCCTTCAGCTCCAGAATGATGCGCTTGGCGCTCTTGGCCCCCACGCCCTTGGCCCGGGTGATGGACTTTTCATCCCCGGTCATAATGGCCAGGGTGAGCTGATCCGGGGACAGCACCGACAAAATCGCCAGGGCAGAGGCGGGACCAACCCCCGTGACCCCGGTGAGATGCTCAAACAGCCGCAGCTCCTCCCGGCCGGAGAAGCCGTAAATATCAAAGGCGTCCTCCTTGACGTTGACGTGGGTATAGAGCTTGCGAGGCTCCCCCACCCGAAGCTGGGACTGGGTGTAGCTGCTGCAATGGCAGGCATAGCCCACCCCGGCGCAGTCCACCACCGCAAGTCCCGCCTCCAGGACGGTGATGGTTCCGTTCAGATAATAAAACATAACGATTCGTTCCTTTATCGTGGGTGTGGCGCAGAGCGCCGTTACGGGGTGTTTTGCAGCTTAGCCAGCAGGGAGCTCTGGGAGCGGGCATGGCAGAGGGCGATGGCGATGGCGTCCGCCGCGTCGTCGGGGCGGGCCACCTTTTCCATGTGCAGAAGTCTGCGGGTCATGTCCATGACCTGCCGCTTTTCCGCCTTGCCGTAGCCCACCACCGCCTGCTTGACCTGCATGGGAGTGTACTCAAATACCGGCACCCGGGCCTTGGTGAGGGCCAGCAGAATGACCCCGCGGCCATGGGAGACGCCGATTCCGGTGGTGATGTTATGGCCCCAAAAAAGCTCCTCCACCGCGGCGGCGTCGGGCTTTGTCACCTCCACCAGACGGCTCAGATCGTCGAAGAGGATCTCCAGCCGCTGGGGAAAGGACAGCTCCTTGGGGGTGGTCACCACCCCGTATTGCAGCAGACGGACTCCTGCCCCCGCCTCGGTTTGCAGCAAACCGAAGCCCGTGGTGGCGTAGCCCGGGTCGATGCCTAAGATCCGCATATTCAGCGCAGTATCCCGGCGATCCAGCCAAAGTACAGCAGTACCCCCACGATCACCAGTCCCGCCAGAATCCAGGCCAGGATCCGTTGGCTCCTGGGCCGCTCCACGTAGGGAGCAGGCTCCTGGTTCTGCTTTTCCGTTTCATGGATTGCCTGATGCTCCAGCTCTTCCCGATTCATTTCATTTTGTGTCATTGCAGACCACCTCTCTATGATGATACCATAAAGCCGCCGGAAAAGCAAGCAAAGACATCCCCTGCCGGAAAACTTTTCCGACAGGGGATGGAAGTCACACAAACCGCGTAGCGGGCTGTTTCATGTCGCGCGGCGGGCGGTCCGCCGGTTTTCCCCGAACAAAGGCGAATCAGGCGATCTTTTCCAGGGCTGCCAGCTTCAGGCAGAGGCAGAAGACCTCCATGGCCTTTTGCAGCTCCTCCAGGGCGGGATAGCTGGGGGCAATGCGGATGTTGCTGTCCTGGGGGTCCTTGCCGTAGGGATAGGTGGCTCCGGCGGCGGTCATGGTGACTCCTGCCTGGGTGCAGAGCTCCAGGGTCCGCCGGGCAAGGCCGGGCAGGGTGTTGACGGAGACAAAGTAGCCGCCCTTGGGCTTCTCCCAGGAGGCAAGTCCCAGAGGCCCGATCTCCCTGGCCAGAGTCTCCAGTACACAGGAGAACTTGGGCGCCAGCACCTGGGCATGGCGGGCCATGAGCTGGATGGTGTGGGCCTTATCCTTCAGATAGCGGACGTGGCGAAGCTGGTTCACCTTGTCGTAGGAGATGATCTGGAATTTCAACAGCCCCTGCAGGTAGGCCTGGTTCTCTTCACTGCAGGCCATGCAGCTAATGCCCGCGCCGGGGAAGGTGATCTTGGAGGTGGAGGCGAACTCATAAACCATGTCCGGGTTCCCGGCCTGGGCGCAGAGCGCCAGAATGTCCGGGAAGGGCAGGTACTCCCCGAAGACCTCATGGACGCAGTAAGCGTTGTCCCACATCAGGGTGAAGTCCGGCGCGGCGGGCCGCAGGGCGGCAATCCGCTGGATGACAGCCTGGGAATAGACGATGCCCTGGGGGTTGGAATACTTGGGAACACACCAGATGCCCTTGACGGTGGGGTCCTTCACCAGCTCCTCCACCAGATCCATATCCGGTCCCTCCGGGGTCATGGGGACGGTGATCATCTCCATGCCGAAGCTCTTGGAAATGCCAAAATGCCGGTCATAGCCGGGGGCCGGGCAGAGCCACTTGACCAGGGGCTCCTGGGACCAGGGCCGGGGGCTGTGCCGGAGGCCGTGGGTATAGGCCTTGGCAATCAGATCGTACATAAGCTGCAGACTGGCGCTGCCGCCAATGAAACACTGCTCGGGCTTGCAGTCCAGAATCTCGGCAAAGAGCTGCTTGGCGGCGGGCAGACCGGAGAGGTTGCCGTAGTTGCGGACATCCAGGCCGTCGATCTCGCAGTCCTCAGGGGTTTTCAGAACCGTAAGAATGTCCGACACCAGATCCAACTGCTCCTTGCCGGGCTTGCCCCGGGCCATATTGAGCTTCAGCTTCTTTTCACACACGCGGTCAAATTCTTCCCGCAGAGACTTGCGGAGGGCTTCCTTCTCGGAAAGCGTCAGATTTGCAAAGGGTTCCACAGTTTTCTTCATCCTTTCCCATTCGGTACGCTTCATGGTCACAGCTCCTGTGACAGCTCTATTGTAGCGCAACACAAATCGGAATGCAAGTCTATTTTCCGCACCTTGGCAGAAGGAATGCTTATATTGCCGGAAAAGCGCGGGGCTCCCCTTTGAATTTACAGCACCAGGCAGATCAGGCCGTTGGCCCCCTCGTTGACGATCCGCTCCAGCGCCTTGCGGAGCTTCATCCGGGCGTCCTCCGGCAGCTCAGTCAGCTTGGCGTTGAGCTTTTCGCTCACCAGATCATAGAGACTCTTGCCGAAGAGATTGCTCTCCCAGACCGCATCGTCCCCGGCGTCCCGGGCCTGGCTCAGCCGCTCCGTCAGCTCCCGGGCCTGCTGCTCGCTGCCCAGGGTGGGACAGAACTCCGCCGCCAGGTCCGCCCGAAGCATGTGGATGGAGGGCGCCGCGGCCCGCAGCCGCACGCCCCAGGCTCCGCCCTTTTTGGCCAGCTCCGGAGCCATCAGCTCCAGCTCTCCCCGGGCGGGGAGTACGATGCCGTAGCCCGTGCTGCGCACCTGCTCCAGAGCGGACTGAAGCCGCTCGTATTCCTCCCGGATGTCGGCATAGCGTCCCAGGGCTTGCAGAAGATCCCGATCACTGTTCATTTTCACCCCGGAGCGCTGGGAGAGAATCTCATAGAACAGGCTGTCCTGGAGGCGCAGATTGTAGCGCAGAATCCCCCGGCCCGGGTCAATTTCTTTGAGCTCGCAGGCGTTGACACTGTCCAGGGCCTCCAGAGCCGCGCAGAGGCTCTCCCCCTGGCAGATTCGCTCCACCCCGGGGGCCGCTTCCCGCAGCGCGGCAAAGAGCTCCCGCTTGCAGGGATAATCCGGCTCCAGGGCGTCAAACCAGGAGGGAAAGACCAGCTCCATCCCCAGGGGCGGAAACTGCCCCAGCAGCTCCCGCAGGATCTGGATGATGCCTCCCCGGTCCAGGGCCAGCAGGTCCGCCGCCAGGACCCGGGCTCCTGTGGCCCGCTCCAGCTCCCCGGTGAGCTCCGCCGTTCCGGGGTCCTCCGGGGCGGCGGTATTCAGCAGCACCAGGAAGGGCTTGCCGGTATCCTGCATATCTCGGATGGCCCGGGTCTCCGCCTGCAAATAGTCCTCCCGGGGAATCCCGGTAACAGAGCCGTCGGTGGTAATCACCAGACCCACGGTGCAGTGGTCGGACATGACCTTTTTGGTGCCGATCTCCGCAGCCTCCGTCATGGGGATTTCCTGGTCAAACCAGGGGGTCGTCACCATCCGGGGCGCGCCGTCCTCTGTGGCGCCGATGGCCCCGGGGATGATATAGCCCACGGAGTCGATGAGTCGGACCGACAGCCGGGTCTGACCGTCGGGGCAGATCTCCACTGCCTCCTCCGGGACAAACTTGGGCTCCGCCGTCATGATGGTCTTCCCGGAGCCGCTCTGGGGCAGCTCATCCCTGGCCCGCTCCCGAACATAATCGTCCTTGATGTTGGGCAGCACCAGCTCCTCCATCATCCGCTTGACAAAGGTGGATTTTCCCACCCGCACCGGCCCCGTCACCCCAATGTACACGTTGCCGCCGGTGCGACGTTCCATATCCTCGTACAGCTTCATTCCCGTTCCTCCTCTAAGCTCACCGCGCCCCGTCCTGTGGGAATCAGCAGCAGACGCTCCCGATTCAGGCAGAGCTCCTCCAGCTCATTGGCCGCCTGAATGGCCCGGACGGTGCTGCCGTTGTCCCGGGCAATATCCCACAGATCCCCGGAGGCCGTGCGGACAATCAGGGAGGGGCCGTCCCGCAGCTCCCGGGGCTCCAGCTCCACGGAGCACAGATTTCGCAGAGCCTCCCCCTGGCAGCAGCGCTGCCGAATCTCCAGAGGCAGCAGAAGCTCTCTGCCCTGCTGCCGGGGCTCCTCCCGGGCCAGAATCGTACAGTGCCAGTCCCCGCAGGCCTCCGCCTGCCTGGGGATTTGCAGTTCCTTTCGCAGCAGCTTGCTTTGCAGACTTCGGCTCCCGTCGTAGTACAGCAGGTTCATCCCCAGGCTGCCCCTGGCGGTCTCCGTCCCCGCGCCCGCGGCGGCCTGATCTGGGAACAGGGTCCAATCCAGCACTGCCACCGCCTCCGGGGGCAGCTCCAGAGCCAGAGTCTGCTCCCTTTGCCCGTCGTCCAGGCAGGGGTTCAGATCCACGGTCTGCCAGCCGGGCTTCATGCTCCCCTCCAGATAATAGGCGTCCTGGGTCAGAGTCACAGGCAGGTCTCCCCAGACCACCATCTGTACGGTGAAGCTGACGTTCACCAGCAGGCGGCGGCTGTCCGGCTGACCGTCGGTGTCGATTTCCACATGGTTCAAAATGGGCTGCATGGACAGATGGGCGTCCTCCTCCATGCTCCGGTCCAGCTCCGCGTACTGGGAGAAGGGAACGCCGCCGGACCAGGTAAAGGCCTCCCCCTCCTCCGTGAGACCCAGGACCCGGAGTCTCAGCTCTCCCTGGAACAGCGCCCGGTCCCCCAGAATTCTCCGCTCCCCCAGCACCACGCCGCACTGGGCCTTCAGCAGCTTGTCAATGCCCCTTCCCTCCTCGGGCATCAGCACCTCGTCCGCGATTCGGACCTCCTTCTCGGCGGCGCAGAGGGGCAGGCGCATGGGATAGGTCTCGGTTTTGCAGATCAGCCCGGGAGGACACTGCTCCAACTGCTGCAGCTCCAGCTCCGCCGGACTCAGCAGGGTCAGCTCGCTGCCCAGATCCGCCCGGATCAGCAGCTTTCTGGGATTGACAAAGCGGGCCTCCAGGGATCGGAGCCAGCCCCAGTAGTGCAGCAGGGTATCGGTCTGGGTGGGGAGCTTTTTTGTGACGGTGAAGGGCAGCCAGAGCTCCAGCCGTTCCAGGCCCTCCTCCCCGGCCGGTACATAGAGCACTCCCGTCTGGATGCCGCCGCTGACGCTGACGCTGCCGTTTTCCACGCTTCGGCTGCGAACCAGCACCGTGCCGAAGCAGTCCACCACCCGCCCCAGCTCGGGCAGCGTTTCCGGGATCAGAATTTCCCCCGTCTGCTCCTGGCGCAGATCGTCGTATCGTTTTTCGGCCAGGTAGCTGATGGTCTGTGTGTGAAACATGATTTCCATTGCCGCTTCCTCCTTGTGAGTTCTGGAACATCTATATGCGGGCAGCGGCTTGTTCATGCCGGAAACGGAATTCGCAATACTCTCCGGAATAAAGTCCTGGAATATGCCCCGCCGCCGGGACCATACAATAGCATGACGTTCCTTCGGCTTGAGAAAGTCCAATGGTGTTAAGTCAAGATAGGATTTGAAAAAGATTTTGCCAAAGAA
>CAMOSU010000025.1 GCA_946625125.1 uncultured Clostridia bacterium | reverse complement strand
AGCCTCTCAGAAGGGGCTCTCGCGGACAGCTTCGATATAATAGCACGCTTACCCCTAAATGTCAAGCACTTTTTTCATATTTTTCAAAAAACTTTTTTTGATATTTGGGCAAGGAAAAGCACCCGCCAAATATAGCGGGTGCTTGAAGCTTTGGTTCTATATTTTGTGGTTTGCGTCCTTCCCTGGTTTAGCCCTCTGCCACTGTCAGCAGGTTCCAATGCCATTCGGGCTGAAGATTTTCCGCAGGAATATCCGTCTCCACCAGGGTCAGCTCGGCAGCAATCTTCTCCAGCATCTCAAAGCTGTCGCTGCCGCTGATTTGAATTACGCACTGCAGCTCGGGATCGAAGAGCAGGATGTGGCGGCCGCCGGCCACCTCGTCCTCCACCTCCAGGTAGAGGGCCTCCCGGCCGCCCAGCTCTCCCTCCTTTATAATCCGGGTTTCGCCGGTGGTAAGGAACTCCCGGCTGCTGAAGTCTCCGGCAGAGTAGACGCGAATGTTTAATACTCTGTCCTCTCCCCCGGCGTACTGCATGGCCTCATAGTACATGTAGGCCTCCTCCGCCTCCAGGCCCCCCACGTCCGTCAGCACCTGGGCGCTTTCGGACAGGTCCCCCCGTCTTGCCAGCCGGTCCTCCAGGGCGGCCCGAACCCGGGTCTTGTCCTCCTCCGACAGCCCCCCGGCCAGTTCCGCGAATTTCTCCGTCAGCGTCTCAGGGTCCAGGGTTACACTGTTGTAGCTCACGTCCATGGAGGTGAACAAGGACTCCTGTTCCTCCGCGGAAAGCTGGGTGAGAACCTCCCCGCCGCTCTGAGTCGCCGCCCAGTGCAGGAAACCGCTCAGCTTCTCGTAGTAGGGGTGGTAGGCGCTTTGGGGCAGCCACTCCAATTTCCGGAAGGCCACCACCCGGGCTCCCTCCTGGGGAACGGGAGCGCTGATGGCGACGCCGGGGTTTTCCACCTCAAACTGAATCTCCCCGAGGCTCTCGCGGACGGTTTCCTCCACCGGGCGTGTTTGCAGGGCTCGGCTGACGGCGAAGGCGCCGGTGGCCAGGACCGCCAGTGCGGCGGCCGCCGCCAGAATCCGTACCAGGGGGCGGGCAGTCCGGCGTGGCTTGGTCTCGGTCTGAATCCGGGCCAGGGTCCTGGCCTTCACCCGCTCCGGGTTGGGCTGAAAGCTTGTCTGTTCTGTCTGTAACAGTTTGTGAATGTCAATCTTCAAGGTGATACCCTCCTTCTGTCAAAATCTGCTTGAGCTTTTCCCGGCCCCGCTGGAGGCGGCTTTTCACCGTGGAGAGCTTCCAGCCCATCTGGGCGGCAATCTCCGAGACGGTCTGCTCCCGGGCATAGTAGCGGAAGAAAATCTCCTGGTCCGAGGGATCCAGGGCAGCCAGGGCTTGACGGATGATTTGAGCCCGTTCTCCCGCCTCTGTCAGACGCTGCGCGTCCTCCTGGGGCAGGTTCAGATAGTCTTCCATAGGCAGGGTGTCCAGCCTCCGCTTTCGCAGGAAGGACCGGGCCTCGTTGGCCGCCACCTTGGACAGCCAGCCCCGGAGGTGGTCGGTTTTCAGCCGCCGCCGATGCCGCCAGAGGGCGTAGAACACGTTGGAGGCCAGCTCCTCCAGGTCCTCCGGCGTCTGGAACCCACCCAGATTCCGGGACAGCACCGAGAAGACGTAGGGGGTGAAAGCGTCCATAATCTCCTCCAGGGCGGAGGCGTCCTCCTGCCGCAGCCGGTCAAGCAGGGCTTTTTCGTCTGTCATCTGTTTTCTCCTTGGGTTTTTTGAGAATTCTCGCCTATTAAGACGCGGGAAGGCAGAGGATGGATGCGAGGAAAACGCAAAACGCAAAAAAGATTTATTCGGAGGGTGGGAGGATCAGAATATGGGGCTTGTATTCCGGGCTCAGCCATTGAAGGACTGCAATCATGGCTGCGGTCTCCAGGCCGACGCAGCCGCCGGTGGGGCCTGTGGAGCAATGGAGAAAGATGGCGCAGCCCCGGTTTGGGACCACCTCTCCCGGCGGGGTGTTGTACTCGATCACGCAGGCGTAAGCGTACTGGGTGGAGTAGTCCTCCAGGTGCTCCACGTCGTCGGACCAGGGCAGCAAATCCGGATCGCCCCGCTCCTGCCAGGTGTTGAAGTAGGGGGAGTTCTCGTCGCAGACCCAGTCGGAGTTGGGTGTCACGTCCCGCCAAGGCCAGGTCATGCCCTCCGGCTGGGGACTGTTGCCAAAGGCAAAGCCCATGGCCCAGAGACCGGCAGGGGTGGTTTCCGTATTCCGGCGGCGGTCACAGGCCACCCCGTTCTTCCCCACATGTCCCGGCAGCCGGGACAACTCCGGCACTTGTGTCCAGGTATCCCCCTCCAGGTCAAAGCAGGTGGTGACGGTCTCCCGCTCCTCCCCCGGCAGGGCTTGAACCAGAATCAACTGGCGACAGCCCAGGGCAGACAAGTCCTCGGCGCTCAGGCCTTCTCTGCCAAGCGCTTGGGTCAGGGGTTCCGGAAGCGGCGGAGGGATGGGGGCGGTGTCATGGGCGGTGGAGGGCTGGACAGGCGGTGGTTCCGTCGATGGGGCGGCGTCTGCGGTCTGGGCGGGTTCGGGTTCCGGCAGGAAAAGAGTTTCAGCGGATTCCTCTTGTGGCAGAGTTGGCTCCGCCTGGTTGGCGGTGACGGGAAACAGCAGGGAGGCCAAGAGGACGCCCAGGCAGAGAAAAAGAATAACAATTATGGATATTTGTATAGCTTGTGACATAGGGCCGCACTCCTTTTCTCCCTGGGGATTCCCGGAGGAATCCCCAGGGAGCAGAGATACGGGCCCGTTCACTTGGTATGACGAAAAGAACGCGAAAATATAACAGTTGTTGGGTGCATTGGGCGGAGATCTCTCTCGCAGGGAAAGCCTCCTCATCCGGCCCTGCTGGCCGCCTTCCCTCGAGGAGAAGGCTTGGGGAACACAAAAACCGCTCCGGGAAGAGCGGTTTTTGCGAAGAATTGTCAATTCTCCATGTTCATTGTTCAATTCTCAATTGCCTTTGCCTACGGCCTGGCGGACCAAGGAACGGTGGAGTCTGGCCTCCGCCAGCTTCAGATCCCGATCGGAGAGGCCCTCCCGGGCCATTATGGCCCGGGCCTTCTGTTCGGCCTCCTTGGCCCGCTCCAGGTCGATGTTCTCCGCCCACTCGAAGGTGGTGGCCACCAAGCGGACCGCGCCGCTGTGGACAGCCACCATGCCGCCGATGCAGGCGGCCCGGCGGACCTTCCCCTCGGCCTCGGTGATGACAGCCTCTCCCATGCCCAGGGGCGCCACATAGTCAATGTGACGGGGAAGGATGCCGATGATGCCCTCCTGGGTGCGGACGGAGATCTTTTCCGCCTCGCCCTCAAAGGCCAGACCGTCCGGGGTCACCACTTGCAGATGGAAGGTCATTTGCCTTCACGTCCCTTCTGATACTTCTCCACCACCTCGTCGATGGAGCCGGCAAAGAGGAAATAGGACTCGGGAATCTGGTCATGCTTGCCCTCAATGATCTCCCTGAAGCCCCGGACCGTCTCCTTCAAAGGCACATACTTGCCGTCATAGCCGGTAAACTGCTCCGCCACATGGAAGGGCTGGGACAGGAAACGCTGGACCTTTCTGGCCCGGTTGACGGTGAGGGTGTCCTCCTCGGAGAGCTCGTCCATACCCATGATGGCGATGATGTCCTGGAGCTCCTTATAGCGCTGCAGGATGCGCTGCACGCCCCGGGCCACCTCATAGTGCTCCCGTCCCACGATCTCGGGGGTCAGGATGCGGGAGGTGGAGTCCAAGGGGTCCACGGCGGGATAGATGCCCAGAGAGGCGATGCCCCGGTCCAGCACCGTGGTGGCGTCCAGGTGGGCGAAGGTGGTGGCGGGAGCGGGGTCCGTCAGGTCGTCGGCAGGCACATAGACCGCCTGAACAGAGGTGATGGAGCCCTTTTTGGTGGAGGTGATGCGCTCCTGGAGTGCGCCCATTTCCGTGGCCAGGGTGGGCTGATAGCCCACGGCGGAGGGCATACGGCCCAGCAGAGCGGAAACCTCAGAGCCCGCCTGGGTGAAGCGGAAGATGTTGTCGATGAAGAGCAGCACGTCCTGGTTCTTCACGTCCCGGAAATACTCGGCCATGGTCAGGCCCGCCAGGCCCACCCGCATACGGGCTCCGGGGGGCTCGTTCATCTGGCCGTAGACCAGGGCGGTTTTGGACAGAACGCCGGATTCCTTCATTTCATAGTACAGGTCGTTGCCCTCCCGGGTGCGCTCGCCCACGCCGGTAAACACGGAATAGCCGTTGTGCTCCGTGGCGATGTTGTAGATCAGCTCCTGGATCAGCACGGTCTTGCCCACGCCGGCGCCGCCGAAGAGGCCGATCTTGCCGCCCTTGGCGTAGGGGCAGATCAGGTCCACCACCTTGATGCCGGTTTCCAGGATCTCGGTGGTGCTCTCCTGCTCGTCGTAGCTGGGAGCGGCCCGATGGATGGGCCAGCGCTCCAAGGTGACGGGGGCGGGCATATTGTCAATGGGTCTGCCCAGGAGGTTGAACATCCGGCCCAGGCACTCCTCCCCAACGGGGACGGTGATGGGCTTGCCGGTGTCAATGGCCTCGATGCCCCGCTGCAGCCCGTCGGTGGAGGACATGGCAATACAGCGCACCACATCGTCACCGATGTGCTGGGCCACCTCCGCTGTCACCTTGCTGTCGCCCTGGTAGACCTCCAGAGCGTTCAGCAGAGCGGGAAGATTGCCGTTCTCAAAGCGAACGTCCATAACAGGCCCCATGATTTGGACCACGGTACCTTTGTTCTTTGTTGCCATATACAAAGCTCCTTACAGTAAAGAGTTTACGTTGATCGAAACAAGTCGGTGACGGGGGCGCCACCTCATCCGTCACGGCCTTCGGCCGCGACACCTTCCCCTCAAGGGGAAGGCTGTATCCAGCCTAAGTCTCCGCGCCGGCTACGATCTCGGTGATCTCCTGGGTGATGGCGCCCTGGCGGGCCCGATTGAACTTCAGGCTCAGATCCGCGATCATTTCCTCGGCGTTTTTGGTGGCGGCGTCCATGGCGGTACGCCGGGCTCCCTGCTCGGAGGTGACAGACTCGCACAGCGCTCCGTAAATCAGGCCGCCCAGGTACTCGGGAATGATGGCGTCAAAGACGGAAACGCTGTCGGGCTCATAGAGGGTCAGACAGTCGGAGCTGGTATCCCCGGGTCTGGGATGGTAGGCCAGAGGCAGCAGCTCCAGCACCGCGGGGGCCTGGGAGAGCATGGAAACGAAGTTGGTGTAGACCACGCAGACCTCGTCAAATTCCCCGGCCAAAAAGCCCCGGCTCAGCATTTTTGAGACGGTAAAGCAGTCGCCCACATGAACCTCCGCCGCCGTGGCGTAGGCCTCTGTGAGAACCTCCACCCCATGGGAGCGGAAAAACTCCAGGCACTTCTTGCCAATGGGGACCACGCAGACGTTTTTGCCCTCCATACGGCTCAGAGCCAGCTTGAAGACGTTGTGGTTATAGCCCCCCGCCAGCCCCCGGTCGCCGCCGATCACCACGAAGCAGCTCTTCCGAATCTCCCGCTTTTCCAGATAGGGAGAGGAAAAGTCCTCGGTATTGTTGGCGATGGTGTTGAGGGTATCGAAGAGAATCTCAAAATAGGGGCGGGAATTTGCCACCCGCTCCTGGGCGCGGCGGAGCTTGGAGGCGGCGACCATTTCCATGGCCTTGGTGATCTGCTTGGTGCTTTCCATGCTTCGGATGCGAAGCTTGATGTCCTTCATGGAAACCCCAGCCATGTGTCATGCCTCCTTCCTCAGTGGGTCTTTTTGAATTCCTCAACGCAGTCGCTCAGCGCCTGCTTCAGCTCGTCCTCACTCTGCTGGTCCAGAACCTTGGTTTCCGCGATGGTGCGCAGCAGCTTGTGGGCGTGGGTATCCAGATAGCGGAACAGGAACTGCTCAAACTCGTGGACCTGGGAAACCTGGATGTCCTTCAGATAGCCGTTGACCACGGCGTAGATGATGCAGACCTGGAGCTCCACAGGAACCGGGGAGTTGTTGGGCTGCTTCAGAACCTCCACAATCCGGGCGCCCTGGGCCAGCCGCTCCTTGGTATCCTTGTCCAGGTCGGAGCCGAACTGGGCGAAGCTCTGGAGCTCCCGGTACTGGGAGTAGAGCAGCTTCAGAGAGCCGGCCACCTTTTTCAGCGCCTTGATCTGGGCCGCGCCGCCCACCCGGGATACGGAGATGCCGGGATTGATGGCAGGCATGACGCCGGCGTGGAACAGCTCGGTCTCCAGGAAGATCTGGCCGTCGGTGATGGAAATGACGTTGGTGGGAATATAGGCGGAAACGTCTCCCGCCTGGGTTTCGATGATGGGCAGGGCGGTGAGGGAGCCGCCGCCATACTCCGGGGCCATGCGGGCCGCCCGCTCCAGCAGACGGGAATGGAGGTAGAACACGTCCCCGGGATAAGCCTCCCGTCCGGGGGGACGGCGGATCAGCAGGGAGATGGCCCGGTAGGCCACCGCGTGCTTGGAGAGGTCGTCGTAGACCACCAGCACATCCTTGCCCTGAGCCATAAAGTATTCGCCCATGGTGCAGCCCGCGTAGGGGGCAATGTACTGCATGGGAGCCAGCTCCGAGGCGGTGGCGGAGACCACGATGCTGTAATCCATGGCCCCGCCCAAGGTCAGGGTATTGACGATCTGGGCCACGGTGGAGCGCTTCTGGCCGATGGCCACATAGATGCAGATGACGTTCTGGCCCTTCTGGTTCAGAATGGTATCGGTGGCGATGGTGGTTTTGCCTGTCTGGCGGTCACCGATGATCAGCTCACGCTGTCCCCGGCCAATGGGGATCATGGCGTCGATGGCCTTGATGCCCGTCTGGAGGGGGACGGAAACGGACTTCCGCTCAATGATCCCCGGGGCCGGCATCTCGATGGGGCGGAACTCTCCGGCGGAGAGCTTTCCCTTGCCGTCAATGGGCTCGCCCAGGGCGTTCACCACCCGGCCGATGAGCGCCTCTCCCACGGGAACAGAGACCACCTTGCCGGTACGTTTGACGGTGTCTCCCTCCCGGAGCCCCTCATCGGAGCCCAGGACCACCAGGGAAACGGAACGCTCCTCCAGATTCTGGGCCATGCCGAAGGAGCCGTTGGGGAATTCCACCAGCTCGTTGACCATGCACTGATCCAAACCGGCTGCCCGGGCAATGCCGTCGCCCAGGGAGATGATGGTGCCGGTTTGGCTCTGTTCGATTTTGGTTTCGTAATTCTTGATCTGAGATCGAATGATTTTTGTGATCTCGTCCGGTCTAAATTCCATGGCTTACCTGCTTTCTTTTCTCAAAGTACGGTTTCGGAAAGCGTTTTCTCGATGCCGTCCAGGCGATTGCGGAGGGTGCCGTCCAGCATGCGGCCGCTGAACTCCAGGCGCACGCCCCCCAAAACAGAGGGGTCCGCCCGGTTGTCCAGCTCGATTCTCTGTCCGGTGAGCTGGCTCAGGCGCTTGCTGAGCTTGTCCAGCATGGCGGCGGACAGGGGGGCGGCGGTCACCGCCGTGGCCTGGAGAATGCCGTGGTCCTGGGCATACCTGGCCCGATAGCGGACAAAGCAATCCCGGAACTGGTCCAGATGGCCCCGTTCCAGCAGGATTTTCAGAAAGTTCAGCACATAGGCGTGGACCCGGCCCCGCAGGGCCTCGTCCAGCACCCCCAGGCGCTCCTCCACAGGCAGATTGGCCGCGCTCAGCAGCTTCAGATAGTCCGGGTTCTGCCGCAGCAGGTCCCGGACTCCCCGCAGTTGGGGCAGCAGCTCCTCACTGAGCTGTTCGTCCCAGGCCAGATCATAGAGGGCGTCGGCGTAATTCTTGGCAGTCTGGGTCATATCTGATCCCCCACATCCCGCAAAAAGCCCTCAATCAGCCGCTCCTGGTCCTTCTCGTTGAGCTCCCGCTCCACCACCTTTTCGGCAATGTCCAGAGCGATCCGGGAAATGTCTCCCTTGACCTCGTTCAAGGCCTTCTTCCGCTCCAGGGCGATGTCCTCGTCCGCCTTCCGGCGCAGGGCGTCGGCGTCCGCCCGGGCCTGACGAATGATTTCGTCCCCCCGGCGGTTGGCTTCCTGGGTGGCCTCGGCCAGCAGCTTGGCGGAGCTGTCCCGGGCCTGGCTGAGCTTCCGGTCATAGTCCGCCCGCAGGGCCTCCGCCTGGGTCTTTGCGCCCGCCGCGTCGGCGTAGAGATCGTCAATCTCCTTCTGGCGGTCGTCGATCATCTTGTTTACGGGCTTAAAGAGGAATTTTTTCAAAATGAGAAATGTGAGCACCATGTTCAGCAGGGTGAACAGGGCCGTCCAGGGATTAAAACCAATGAAGTTCTCAAACCCTGACATTGGAGTATCCCTCCCTTTCTAAGCGTTTTTTGCGGGGCTCAGAACACGAAGAGCAGCAGCAGGGCGATGACCAGGGAGTAGATACCGGTGGTCTCCGCGACGGCGCAGCCCACCAGCATGTTGGTCCGCAGGTTGCTGGTGGATTCCGGCTGACGGGCCATGCCCTCCAGGGCCTTGCCCACGGCGTTGCCTTCGCCGATGGCGGGGCCGATGGCGCCGATACCCATGCAAAGACCGGCGCCCAGGGCGCAGGCAGCCTTGACGATCGCATCAGTAAGTTCCATTGTTGTTTCCTCCTAAAATGTGTTGTGTATCAGTATAGGTTTGTCCTAACGGATTACGCTTTCGTGTCGCTTTTCTCCGGCGGCGGGCAGTTGCCGGAGATATAGATCATGGTGAGCAGGCTGAAGACAAAGGCCTGGATCACCCCGGAGAAGACGTCGAAATACAGGGACAGCACGGCGGGCAGGCCCAGGGTCAGCACCGGGACCCCCATGGGGCCCTCGGAGACAAGGCAGATGGCCAAAAAGCCCAGGGCGGTCAGAACGATTCCCAGGACGGTACGCAGCCGGTTCTTATGACCGATCAGCAGGACAACGCCCCAGAGCAGCACCGCCAGGGCCGCGAACCAGCACAGGCCGGCGGCCAGGCCGTTCATCTGAGGATAGGCCCGTCCGGTGAGGCTCCAGAGCCAGTCCGCCAGCCGAAGCCCCGCCAGAGCCGTACACAGCAGGCCCGGCAGCAGAAGCAGCTTTTTGCGCTTTCCCCCGGCCTTGGGCCGGGACAGAAGCAGCAGCGCCACCCCCAGAACCAGCAGCACGGCGGACACCGCCGCGGAGCTGGAGGCGATGAGCTTCAGAAGTCCGGCGGAGGCCCCGGAGAGAGCCCAATAGATCAGTGCCGTGATGACCCCGCCGCCGGCGATGTTGCCGAAGTGACGGAAGGCCAGAGACACGGGCTGGGCAATTTCGGAGACGATGTTCATGGGGGTCATGACGGCGATGGGCTCCGTGAAGCCCTTGAGCCAGGCCAGGAAGCCGTTATTCTTGATGGCCTGATACCAGCAGATGAAGCTCACCAGCACGGCCCAGGTCATGGTGGTGCTGATGTCGGCGGTGGAGGCGCGAAGGATGCCGGTCATGCCCAGCAGCGTCCCCAGCAGGGAGGAGAGAAACACCGTGGCAATGAAGGGGGTCCAGTGAGCGTTGTGCTCCCCCATGGCCTCCTTGACCATGCCGGTGATCACGGTGACAGCCTTCTCCGTCAGCACCTGGCGTCTGCCGGGGCGCTTGCTGAGATTCCTTCCCAGCAGCAGGGCGGCGACACAGAGAATGACAGTCACAAGCAGGGAGGTCACCAGCGTCTGGGTCACGGGAATTCCCCCGAAGATGGGGATGGTGAAGAATATTTTCGGTCCGTTGATCGTCATATTAAGCTCAGCCGTCCTTTCTTCTGAAGAATTCGCCCACGTAAATCAGCACCCGGAACAGGGCCAGGGGAATCACCATGGCGATTACGTCGCAGTAACCGCTCTTTGCCCCGATGATCAGTATCACAATCATCAGCAGATAGCGCCCCAGCATGGACAGGTTCAGGATGCGTTTTCCCTTGGCGGGGTCTCCCGCCCGGGCTCGGTCCGCGGCGGCAAAGACCCCCACGGCCATAAGAAAATAGTTCAAAATCGCGGTAAGCGCGCCGACGGCGCCTCCCAAAAGTACCTTGCCCTCCAGCTTGCCCAGCAGGGCGAAGCCGACATAGAGCAGCCCCAGGCAGATCAGCTCTCCCAGGGCGATGATCAGTAGTTCCCGGTAGGTTTGTTGTTTGTCGTTCATATCATTCATGCCGATTGTAGCCCTTTGTGGGCCGTTCCTCGTCCTGCTTCAGCATTTGGTTCAGGAGCTTGAAGCTGTTGTACAGCCCCCCCGCGGCCCCCAGAAGCCCCAAAAGAATCCCGACGGCCACGGTCCAGTCTCCCCAGCCCCGGGCGTTTCGAAGCCAGACCCCCAGCAGAATGAACGCCGCCAGAGGCGCCGCCACAGAGAGGCCCAATTGGGTGAGCCACACCAGATACCGAAGTCCCTTGAAGGCTCCCCGCATTCCGGCTCCCTCCTTTTGGAAACAGTCTCGCCCATGCTGACGATAGGACTATTATACAGGCTCAGCAGGAAAAATGCAAGGAGAAATCTCTCATTCCCTGGGCAAATTTGGAGAAGCAGGGTGATGGCCCCCCGGCGCGTCCGGCGATCCGCGTCAGCCCTTCCCCAGGGCCGCCCAGAGGAAGGTTACCACCTGAGCCCGGGTGCAGATCATTTCGGGGCTGAAGCAGCCAGCCCCGGTGCCGCCGGTGACGCCCCGCTCCAAGGCCCAGTTCACCGCCCCGCGGTAGTAGGCGTCCTCCGGCACGTCCAGGAAGGGCTCCAAAGCTTCGAAGGCCTGGGGCTTTCCCGCGGCGCTCCAGAGGAAGGTGACCACCTCCGCCCGAGTGCAGACCTCCTCCGGGGCGAAGCAGCCGTCTCCCCGCCCGGCGGTAATCCCCCGGGCGACTGCCCAGCGCAGGGCAGGGATGTAGTAGCCCTCGGGGTCCACATCCCAGAAGTCCGGTTCCGTCTGGACCTGAGGCCGTCCCGCCGCAGCCCAGAGGAAGGTCACCACCTGAGCTCGGGTGCAGGGCTCCTCCGGGGCAAAGCGGCAGGGGGAGACCCCGCTGGAGATTCCGGCCTCCAGCGCCCAGCACACAGGCCGATAGGACCAGTCCTTTTGGGCGGGCAGGTCCGCCAGTCTGGTTTTCACCGGCTCCCCCCGGCTGTTGAGGTAATAGTGGTCCAGGCAGAGCAGAGCGCTTCGGCACTGGGACATCTCCCCGGAAAGGCCGCTGCTGGCGGCGGCGTCGAAGAGCACCCCCTCCGCCGGGCGGACGTTCCGGATTTCATAGCGGGAGCTCTCATTCAGCAGGCCTCGGAACCCCCTGAGATCGCCCTTCCACAAAGCGCCGTCCACCCAGAGGTCAAAAACCGCGGCTCCGCACTCCCCCTCCAGAGTCTCCCCGTCCAGGCTGAAGCCCACCCGCAGGGGTAAGTCCGGCCCCAGAGTCAGAGGCTCCGGCGCGCTGAGCAGGAAGACAAACCAGCTTTTCAGCGTGGACAGGGCGATGGTCTGATCCCAGCGGATGACACAGGTCCCGTCATAGTTGCAGTCGGCATAGGTGACGGTGTCTCCGTCCACGGCGGTGACATAGATGGAATGGGCATAGGCGGAGCTGCCGTATTTGTTGAAGCGTACAATGTCCCCCGCCTTCAGCCCCGCCAGGCTGGAGGAATACCACAGCCGCTTCCAGCCGTAGGCCTCTTCCAGATTCTGGGGGTCCCGGCCCGTGGCGTCATAGCCCAGCTTGTCGGCAAAGCCCCAGCACTGCCAGGAAAGCTCCTTGCCCGCCGGAGCGTAGCCGTTGCAGGTCTGGTAGACGGTGCCGCAGTAGTTGTTGTGCTTGGGGCAGGGCAGCTCGGTCCAGCCGTCCTGGTTGTTCACCGTCGGTCCGGTCCCCCGGTAGGGCATGTGGTTCCAGTACTTCCCCTCGGGAAACTTCTCCTTCAGGCTGTAATACCCGGCCTGCTCCTCTCCCCCGCGCCACAGGGGGACCTCCCCCAGATCGGAGACCCGGTTGGGCCGATCCGTCACAGTCCCGCGGGAGAGACTGAGGCTGTGAATTCGCTCCGCGTCGGTCATATAGGCCAGACTGTCGGGGCTCTCCAGCCAGAAGCGGAGAACGCCCCCCTCCAGGACCGTCTGCTTCTCCTCCGCCAGCCGCAGCACCCGGCCTCCGGTGAGCAGATAGAGGCCCCGGCTGCTCACGGCGAAGCGCTCCACAGGCTTTTCAAACTCCCGGCTTTCCAGAATTTTCCCGCTTTCCGGGTCCAGGGTCAGCAGGCGGGTTCCGGCGGAGACCAGTAGTCTCCCCTCCCAGTACAGAAGCTGCTCCGCCGGCCAGTCGCTGAGGGGCCGAATCTCAAATTCCCCGGTCTGGGACGCGGATTCCGGCAGCCGGGACCGCATCAGCAGGTTCCCGTGACGGCTGTCCACATACCAGCAGCTTCCGGCAAAGGCCGCCTCCCGGTCGCTGTTGCGAAAGCCCGCGGCCTCCGGGGGGAGCCCCGGCTCCGCGCCCAAGGCGGTCCCGGACAGCAGCGCCAGCAGACTCAAAAGGGCCAGAAGCCCCGTCAGTATCCGCTTCCACATAAGCATGCCTCCTGTTTCAATGGAATCAGTGCTTTTTACCATATCACAGTTGACATAATTTTTCAAGGGCTTTCTCCCCGTCGGGACAAAAAAACCGCGAAACCTGCGAAAAGCCGCAGGTTTCGTGGATAAAACGGCAGAAACGCGGGGGAATCGGCGCCCGCTTCCGGCTTTGGGCGCCGGGTCTGATCAGGGCTCCGCGACGGCGCCGATGAAGAGGGGCAGGCCGTCGCTGTTGGTCACCACGAAGAGGAAGGGGCGGTCCAGAATCAGCTCCGCCTGCTCCAGGGAGCTGGGGTCGGCGGCGCCCTCCGTGGCCAGGACGGTGTAGGCCGCTCCGGTGACGCCCTTTTCGTCGATCATCAGTCTGGCGTCGTGCAGCGCCTTGGAGAGATGGAAGCCCTGGGACTCCCGGCTCAGGGGGGAGAAGTCCGCCCGGGTTTCGTCAAACACCGTCTCCACCCCCAGGCTTTTCAGCAAGTCCCCCAGCTCCGTGTGGCCGTTGACGTCGAATTTCGGCACCGCCAGCTCCAGACACACGCTGTGATGCTCCGTCCTGTCCCGCCCCGGACTGTCGGTGAGGAAGTCCAGAACTCCCTCCCGCTCCAGCAGGCTCTCCGGGTCCAGGCCCTGCTGGGGCAGAAGAACGTACATGCTTCCGCCGCCCTGGAGACTCTTTCCGGCAGCGGTGAAGCCATCGCCGGTATAGAGCTCCGCGATGCTGCTCTCCAGCAGGAACTCACAGCTCCGATCCCCGGCGGGGGCGTGGAAGCTCCGCTCCTCCTTCTTCCAAAATTCGTCGGTCCAGGCCTCCTTGAGATAGATGGTGGTCACAAGGTTCATCACCGTCTCCGGCTCCATGCGAAGCTCCCCAATCTGCTCCGACAGCAGGCCCTGGGTCTGGGCATTCATCCAGTCCCGGAGGGCCTGGTCGTATTCGGCGCTGCCCATCTTCCCGGCATAGACGGAGCCGTAGTAATCGGAGGCCAGCAGGCCCAGGGTGTCGGCCTGATAGTCCATGTCGTCCCGGAGCCAGAGAGAGGCCCCCAGAATCAGGGTTTGCCGTCCGTCGTTGCAGTAGTTGGAGCGCCACAGGGCGTTGGCCTGCTGCCGCAGCGTCCCGATGTCCGGGCTGTTGAGGAGCCGAAGCAGCTCCTGGCGGCCTTCCCCGGCGGTGGTTTCCGCCAGCATGGCCAGGGCCATGTAGATGTTCAGCGGGGAGACCGCCTTGTTCTCCTCCCCTGCCCCGGAGAGCAAACCCGGAAGCACCGCCTTCAGATAGCCCGAAAGCCCCTGGGTGTAGTCTCCCTCCGGCCGCAGGGCGCTTCGGCTTTCCAGCCAGGCCTCCCGGGCGGCGTCGTAGGCAGCCTCGTTGAAGGCCCCGTTGCTCATAAAGCTCATTTCATTGGGATATGGGGCCATTCTGGGCCAGGCGGCGGAGGCCAGGCTGTATTTGCCTCCCGTCGGGGCGTCCTGAGTGCCGGTGGGCTTCGGGACTTCGCCTCCCTTGGGCTCCGTGGACCCGGTATCGCTGGGCGTCCCGCTCTGTTCCTGTCTCAGCAGAGCCGCCAGCCGGGGACCGGCCGCGACTCCTGCCAGAATCAGCAGGGCCAGCACTGCCGCCAGCGCCCCCAGGCGGCGAAGACGCCGGGGCCTGCCAACGCGCAGGGCCTTTTCCCCCGCCTGAACCTGGTCGTCCCGCAGCTCCGTAACCGCGTTGTAAATATCATCCGATTTCATAGCTCTACTCCTTCCTGTTCCAGCCGGGTCCGCAGCCGCACCCGCAGCCGCAGAAGCCGCTGGGTCATGGCGTTCTGCCGGACCCCGGCCTCCCGGGCCAGCTCCTTCACCGGGACCCCGTGCCAATAGCGGCGGACAAAGAGCTGCCGCTCCCCGGCGCTTAAATGGTCGATCCAGTCCCGCAGAACCCGAACCAGCTCCCGCGCCTCCAGCTCCTGCTCCGGGGTCCGGCCCCCGGGAAGGCAGTCCTCCAGCTCCGAGAGCAGGGTCTCCATCCCCACATAGCGTTTTTTGCTTCGGTAAAAGCGGAAGCGGCTCAGGGCCAGATTCCGGGTCAGCCGCCCCAGATAGGCCCGCAGGCACTGGGGCTGACTGGGGGGTATGTCGTTCCAGGCGGCCAGCCAGGTGTCGTTGAGAATCTCCTCGGTATCCTCCGGACAGCCGAGTATGCGCTCCGCTACCGTGCCGCAGTAGCCTCCGTATTTCTCCGCGGCCTCGGTAATGGCCCGCTGGTTCCGCTGGATGAAAAGATCCACAATGGTCCTGTCCTCCAAGCTTCTCGCCTCCCATCCATGAAAGGTCCTTTCACCATAATAGACGCCAAAGGAGGGAAAATGTTTCGGGCCGGGTGAATATTTTCCCTTCTGCCGGGACCGCCCAGGGAAAGCCGCGCTTCGATGGATGGAAAAATTTCGCAGAATCTCCACATCCCCTTTCTTGACCCTCCGGCAAAAAATATGGTATGCTGTGTTGGGCTCGGTTCGGACCTGAATACTAAAAAAGGAGCGACCTGTATGAAGCAAATCCGGCGATTCCTCTCCGCGGTTCTGGTTCTCGCGATGCTGCTCTCCATGGCAGCCCTGCTGCCCCTGGCCAACGCCGCCAGCTTCTCCTACAATCCCGGCACCCGGGGCGTCACCTGCACCGCCCTGAGCAGCAAGGCCAGCGCCTACTACACCGGCAGCTACGTCTACTCCACCCTGAGCGCCAAGAGCGCTTCGGTCATCAAGTCCAGTCTGGCCACCCTGATGACCAACACCCACAGCACCAAGACCACCTACGCCAATCTCACCACCTACAGCAAATACTCCGACGCCAAGGCGGGCTCCAGCTCCAAGATTACCCTGTTCTATACCTCCAACGCCGTCTCCGGCACCTGGGACAGCGGCAAAACCTGGAACCGGGAGCACGTATGGCCCCAGAGCCTGGGCAGCTTCACCACCTCCAACTGCGGCTCCGACCTGCACCACGTCCGTCCCGCCGATGTGAAGGTGAACTCCACCCGGGGCAACCTGCCCTACGGCTACGTCCGGGGCGGCAGCTATTCCAGCGCCAAGACCTCCTCCGGCACCCTGGGGGGCTATTACAACGCCTCCTACTTTGAGCCCCTGGACAATGTGAAGGGCGACGTGGCCCGGATCCTGCTGTACTGCTACGTCCGCTGGGGCGAGTCCAATCTCACCGACGTCATCCAGAGCACCGACCTGCTGCTGAGCTGGTGCAAATCCGACCCCGTGGATACCTGGGAGATGGGCCGCAACGACGTGGTGCAGGGCATTCAGGGCAACCGGAACGTGTTCATCGACTATCCGGAGTACGCCTGGCTCATCTTCGGCAAGTCCGTCCCCAGCGATATGACCACCCCCTCCGGCATGGCAAAGGCCGGAGGCTCCTCCGGCGGCAGCACCGGCGGCACCACCGGGGGCAGCACCGCCACCCTGGTCAGCTCCGCCCCCTCCAACTGGGCCGGGAACTATGTGCTGGTGGGCGTCAACGGCTCCAGCTACTATGTGCTGGACGCCTCCGGCTCCGTGACCTCCACAAGCCTGGGCTCCACCAGCGGCGCCAAAACTCTCTCCGCCGCGGGCATCACCAGAAGCGGCAACACCCTTTCCGGGGTTTCCGACAGCTACATCTACACCGTGGCCAAGACCGGCTCTTACTACTACTTCAAGATGAAGGGCTCCTCCAACTATTTGAGCTACAAGGCCAAGGGGCTCACCACCGCCTCCACCTACACCGGCACCGCCGCCCAGTGGACGCTGAGTCTGTCCTCCGGCGCGGTGCTGATGCGCAGCCGCTCCGCCACCAGCTACTACCTGGGCTTCAACACCAATCTGTTCCGCTGCTACAGCTCCACCGGCTACAAGCTGTATCTGTACAAGGTCAATTAGTCCCAAAAAAGCCCCCGGCAGCCTGTGCCGGAGGCCCAAAGAGACGGTTTCCCCAGGAAAACGGCGCAGTCCCCCTTGCCGGGGCTGCGTCCTTTCCTTTCCGTGGATTTTCCCTGGTTTTCCCTTGACTGAAAAATCCTCTTATAATATAATATGACGCGACAGGCATCCGAAAAACCGTGAAAACAGGGATATGCGCATCCGGGATTGACGAGGGAGGAAACCACCTATGCTCAAAATCTACTGCTACGACAAATGCTCCACCTGCAAAAAGGCGCTGCAATGGCTGGAGGCCCAAGGGATCGAGCATCAGCTTATGGACATCAAGGCGGACCATCCGGACGAGGAGACTCTGAGCCGGTATTATGCCATGAGCGGCCTGCCCCTGAAGCGCTTTTTCAACACCAGCGGCATCCAGTACCGGGAGCGGGAGCTCTCCAAAAAGCTCCCGACCATGCCGGAGGAGGAACAGCTCCGGCTTCTGGCCTCCGACGGAATGCTGGTGAAGCGCCCTCTGCTGGTGGGGGAGGACTTCGTTCTCACCGGCTTCAGGGAGGCGGAGTGGAAAGAGAGGCTGCTGTGAGGCGTTTCTCACCGGCGGGAAGGAAACAGCCCGGAAAACCGGCGGAGCGGGTTTTCCCTTCCGCCCAGAACGCGTAAAGGAGAAAACCATGGACATTTCCTTTGTTTCGGGACAGGACAAATTCAATTACAGAGTCTGCGCCGTGATCCTTTCCGGCAATCGAATCCTGGCCATGCGGGACGAGCGATCTCCCTACTATTATCTGCCCGGCGGCAGGGTACACATGGGGGAAAGCGCCGAGCAGGCTGTGATCCGGGAAGTGGAAGAAGAACTGAATATCAAATCGAAGATCGTCCGCCCGTTATGGCTGAACCAAGGCTTCTTCACTGAGGATGTTGATAAGCTGAATTACCACGAGATCTGCCTTTACTTTCTGATGGATGTTTCAGAAACGGGACTGTTGGAGAAAGGTGAACGATTCACACTTCACGAAGGCAAGCATACGCACGACTTTGAATGGCTGGATTTTGAGCGTTTGCAGAATGAATACTTTTATCCGATCTTCCTTGAAACGGAAATTTTCAATCTTCCGGAACACTTGACACTTAGGACAGAGTATGAGTAATAACTTAGAGAAAATGGAAAAGAGAATTGTTGATCAAGAAATTACACTGATTCCTTATTACCCAAATCCTGACGTTGCCCTTGCATGGTATCAGGACCTTGATGTGTGCAAACAGGTTGATAACATCGACCACGTCTATGATCTGGATTTGTTG
This sequence comes from uncultured Clostridia bacterium, assembly GCA_946625125.1. Classification (GTDB taxonomy): domain Bacteria; phylum Bacillota; class Clostridia; order Oscillospirales; family Oscillospiraceae; genus JAFRPC01. The sequence continues at coordinate 3,367 of CAMOSU010000025.1, read as the reverse complement.
AATCGCATGTATACCTATTTGAGCACGCATGGAGATTGTTATTATATCCAGTATCGTAGTGAGCTTGTCGGGGATGTTTCCCTTCGTGACAACGCAGAAATCAGTATTGTTGTCTGCAAGGAGTACCAGAACTTTCATATTGGGCGTAGATGCATTGTTAATATGCTTGCGCTTGCAAAGGAAAAGGGTCTGAAAGAAGTAAAGGCGAATATCTACTCCTTCAATACGCAGAGCCAAAAGGCGTTTGAAGCAGTTGGATTTCATAGAGTATCGGACGAGTGGTATTCCTATCAGATTGATGCGGATGAATGAACCCTGGTTTATGGAGATATGAAAATGGACGCAAGTATTCGAAAAGTTCAGCAGGGTGATGCAAACGCCTTGGCCTATATTCAAACAGAGAGCTGGAAGGCGGCGTTCGCGGGAATCCTTGACGCTGAGACTTTAGCGAAATGCACGAACATCCACCGAGCGACCGCTATGTATCAGAAGCTCTTGGACGCAGGCAAGGGGAAGGGATATCTGCTCTCGGTGGATGGGAAGCCCCATTGCGTTGCCTATTGGGACGAGGCCAGGGACCCGGAGTATTCCGGCATGGCGGAGCTGATTTGTATTCACAGCCTGCCTGACAACTGGCACAAGGGCTATGGCAGTCAGATGATGGATCGGGTTCTGAAGGACATCGAGGAAGCCGGCTATTCCCAAGTGGTTCTGTGGGTGTTCCGGGAAAACCATCGTGCCAGGGCGTTCTACGAAGGGAAGGGCTTCGCCTTAACCGGGGTATCAAAGCCCGCGTTTGGCACGGTGGAAGTCCTTTATTCCAAAAAAATCGCTTCGGGATAAGACAGCAAAGGCCTGGAGACCCACCCTGATCGGTGGAACTCCAGGCCTTTCCTTTTGGCGGCTGTTCCGTCGCTCCGCTACTCCGCCTCAGCGGCCGCGGCCTCCAGCTCCCTGGCCAGGCCCTGAGCCCAGCGCACATGGAAGCGGGGCGCCTCCGGGGGGAAGCGCAGAAGGCCGTCGTCCTCCGTTCCCAGGCGCAGCAGCTTCCCCCGGATCAGCACCGGCACCACGCTGTCCTCAAAAAACAGAACGCCGTGCTCCCGGGCCAGCTCCTCCCGGGCCTCCTGGCTCCACTCCTGGTCCCGGACCCGGAAGCAGAGGGTCTCCCCCTCCAGCTCCCGGCTGATCAGTTTTTCCATGGCTTCCTCCTCCTGTGATCCACAGAAAGCGCGCCCCGCCGGGTGGGTGGGGCGCCGCTTTGCTTACAGGTTGAAATACTTCTCGAATTCCGCGGGATGGGGGATGCGGGAGAGCTCGGCGCACTCGGCGCGCTTGGTCTTCAGGAAGTTCCTGATGAGCTCCTCGGGGAAGACGCCGCCGGCGGTGAGGTAGTCGTGGTCCGCCTCCAGGGCGTCCAGGGCGTCCTCCAGCCGGGTGGGAAGCTGATGGAGCTTGGCCTTCTCCTCGGGGGGCAGCTCGAAGAGGTTCATATCGTAGGGACCCCAGCCGTTGGCATGGGGGTCAATCCGGTTCTTGATGCCGTCCAGGCCAGCCATGAGAATGGCGGCGTAGGCAAAGTAGGGATTGCAGGTGGCGTCGGGATTCCGCAGCTCGAAGCGGCGCAGCTTGGGGCTCTTGGCGTAGGCGGGGATGCGGATGACGGCGCTGCGGTTGGAGGTGGCGTAGCCCACGGTGACGGGGGCCTCAAAGCCGGGCACCAGCCGCTTGAAGGAGTTGGTGGAGGGGTTGGTGATGGCGCAGAGGGAGGCGATGTGCTTCAGCAGGCCGCCCATGAACCAATGGGCCTCCTTGGACAGATGGGAGTAGCCGTTGTCGTCGGAGAACACCGGCTCGCCGTCCTTCAGAAGCAGCATGTGAACGTGCATGCCGCTGCCCGCCTCGCCGTAGACGGGCTTGGGCATCAGGGTGGCGGTGAGACCGTACTTTCTGGCAACGTTATGGATGATGTACTTCACCATCATGGTGCCGTCGGCCATTTTCTCCAGCTCGCAGAGCAGGGGCTCGATCTCAAACTGACCGGCGCCGCCCACCTCGGGGTGGTGGTACTTCACGGGAATGCCGGCCTTCTCGATTTCCATGCACATCTCGCTGCGGCACTCGTAGGTGGTGTCCAGAGGCTTGGCAATGTGATAGTTCTTCTGGAAGGGAACCACGTTGCCGCTGCCCTCCACCTCGCTGTTCCAGTAGGCCTGCTGGGTGTCCACCTGGAAGGCGACCCGGTTGTTCTGGACGGTCCAGCCCACCTGATCGAAGAGATAAAACTCAAATTCCGGCAAAATCAGCATGGTGTCGGCAATGCCGGAGTCCTGCATATACTTCTTGGCGGCAGCCACGATATTCCGGGGATACTGAGCCAGGGGGCGGTTCTCGGGATAGTCAATGATCATGGCGTTGCCGATCATGGACAGGGTTTTGATCTCGCAGAAGGGATCAATGGCTGCCGTGTCCAGATCCGGAATGTAAACCATGTCGGACTTCTCCACCACGGCGTAGCCGTAGTTGGAGGCGTCGAAGCCGATGCCGTTGACCATGGTTTCCTCATTGAAGTGGACTGCGGGGATGGTGACGTGCCGGAACTGACCGTTGATGTCCACCACCTTGAAGTCCACCATCTTGATGTCCTCGTCACGAATGAGCTTCATGATGTCTTGCGCTGTTCTTGCCATAGTTGCACCTCGTTTCGTTTATTGGGAGCCTGGCTGAGCCCCTGAATACCGTGCATATCATACACGAAAAATAAACAAAAGTAAAGAGGGAAAATGGAATCGTTTTGGTTAAACTGTTTCAGAGCCCCTGCCTTCCGGGTTCTTGACAGACGACGCCGGGTTTGCTATAATTCCCCCGAAGGGATTGCGTAAAGCAGTCAAAAAAGAGAAAAGAGGAGAATTTATCATGGTGTTCTTTTACAAGGACTACCCCTACGCGCCAAAGTTTACCTTTATTTCCCTGGCCGCTGAGCTGGGCGCCCTTCTCGGCGTCTTCGGCGGGATCGCTCTGATTGTCACGGCCTTCAGGTCCGGCAGCTACCTTCTGCTGCTGCCCGGCCTGGTGCTTCTGCCCCTGGGTCTGTTTCTGTACCTCCGGGTCTATCGGAAGCTGATTCCCGAGAAGGCCAGAATCGCCTCCGAGACCAACATCAAAACAAAGGGCAAATACGCCGCCAGCTACTGCTGGAGACATCCGGAGGCCTATGAAGAGCTGATGCAGACCAACCCGGACTTCGCCGCCAACTACACCCGCAATGAAAAGGGCCGGATCGTCCGGAAAAAGTAAGCCCTGGCAGGCAACGCGCAAATTGGGATTTGTGGAAGTCTTGCCAGCGTACAGTTGTTCAGACAAACCT
>CAMOSU010000024.1 GCA_946625125.1 uncultured Clostridia bacterium | reverse complement strand
CGGCCTCTACTTCTGGAAGGAGACCGCCGGCGGCACCACCTACTACACCACCAGCCCCAGCACCAGCACCCACACTCACAGCTACGGCTCCTGGACCTCCAACAACAACGGCACCCACAGCCGTACCTGCTCCTGCGGTGACACCGAGACCGCCAACTGCACCTACACTTCCGTTGTGACGGATCCCACTACCACCAGCCAGGGCTACACCACCTATACCTGCACCGTCTGCGGTTACTCCTACAAGAGCGACTACACCGATCCCATTTCCGATACCACCTACTACACCGTGAGCTACTCCGTACCTTCCGGCGTGACCGCGCCCGCCAGCCAGACCGTGGAAGCCGGCGGCTCCATCACCCTGCCCACCGCCGGGGCTCCCTCCGGCTACACCTTCCTGGGTTGGGTCACCTCCACCGTGAGCGACGCTACCACCCAGCCCACCACCTACACCGGCACCGTCACCGTCAACGGCAGCGTCACCCTGTACGCCCTGTACAGCTACAGCTCCGGCTCCGGCACCGGCACCACCACCGCCTACGAGCTGCTGGATTCCGCTCCCAGCTCCTGGGCCGGCAACTACATCATCACCTACGGCACCAACACCAGCAGCCTGTATGTCCTGAAGGGCCTGTCCGGCAACACCAACTATGAGTCCAGCTCCGCAGGCGGCTCCGTGCTGTACAGCAACGCGGGCATGAGCTATGCCGACGGCATGATGACCGGCGTGACCAACCCCTACGTCTGGACCATCGCGGCCACCGGCTCCTACTACACCATCCGGAACGCCTCCACCGGCACCTACCTGGGCAACTACAGCAGCTACCTCTACAGCCGCAGCTCCTACAGCTCCAGCTACTGCCGCTGGTCCCTGTCCTGCAGCAGCGGCAACATGACGGTGAAGAGCACCCGGAGCACCAGCTATCCCTACCTGAGCTTCTCCAGCAACGGCTACTTCATCGCCAACTCCTCCGCGCCCACCGGCCTGTACTTCTGGAAGGAGACCACCACCGGCGGCTCCTCCGTGACCTACTACACCACCGGCTGAACCGCGGGGAACTGAACTGAAAGCCAACAACTGACCCGTCCCCGCCGCTCCAACGCGGCGGGGACTTTTTTCCGAGAGGAAAGACGGGGAGCGTCCCCCGGCTGCGCCCATCGGCAGGGACGGCACTTTGCCGTCCGCGGCCCAGTCGATCCGTCGGCGTCGCGTATGTAGGTGCGTTTCCGTTTGTCGAAACGGCGCTGAATTTGCCGCGGGCAAATTGTCCGCCCAAGGGACCGGACGGCTGATAAGTGACGGCCCAAATCTCTGATTTGGCTGCCGGAACTTATGCAGAGCAGAGCCGTCCCTACACCTCCTTCTCTGCACAGGGGCGGAACTGTTAGGGCAAATTGCCAATCCGACCGGGAATGCCTGTGGTTTCATTTGACTTTACAGAAAACATATTGTATAATCGAATTCAGAGGCGGATGACTGTCAGATACAGTCACGTCGATCCGCCGGGTGAGAATTGACACCCCAGAGTACGTACCAGCACAGAGTTTTACGAAAGGAATGAGCGGGAATCTTATGAAAAAGAAAACCATGGACGGCAACGAAGCCGCCGCGTATGCAAGCTACGCCTTTACGGAGGTAGCCACCATCTACCCCATTACCCCCTCCAGCCCCATGGCGGAGCATGTGGACGTCTGGGCAGCCAACGGCATGAAGAACATGTTCGGTCATCCCGTGAAGCTGGTGGAAATGCAGTCCGAGGCAGGCGCCTGCGGCGCCATGCACGGCAGCCTGGAATGCGGCGCTCTGTCCACCAGCTATACGGCCTCCCAGGGCCTGATGCTGATGGTTCCGCCCCTGTACCGGATTGCCGGGCAGCTTCTTCCCGGCGTGATTCACGTGGCGGCCCGAACTGTGGGGACCAGCTTCTTCTCCATTTTCGGCGATCAGTCCGACGTGATGGCCTGTCGTCAGACCGGCTTTGCTCAGTTGGCCTCCTCCAGTGTGCAGGAGTGCATGGATATGGCCGCCGTGGCCCATCTGTCCGCCATCAAGTCCAGCGTCCCCTTTATGCACTTCTTTGACGGCTTCCGCACCTCCCACGAGCTGCAAAAGATCGACGTGCTGGACTTTGACGATCTGGCCAAAATGGTGGACATGGAGGCTTTGAAGCGCTTCCGCAAGCGCAGCCTCAACTCCGAACGTCCTGTCATGCGCTCCACCGTCCAGAACCCCGACACGGCCTTCCAGTGCCGCGAGGCTGTCAACCCCTACTATGACGCCACCCCGGCCATTGTGGAGGGCTACATGGAGCAGATGAACAAGCTGACGGGGCGGGATTACCACCTGTTCAACTACTACGGCGCGCCGGATGCCCGGGAGGTTATCATTGCCATGGGCTCTGTCTCCGACTGCCTGAAGGAAGTTGTGGCCTACCTCAACGCCCAGGGCCGCAAGGTGGGCTTCGTCCAGGTCCATCTCTACCGTCCCTTCTCCGCGGAGCATCTGCTGAAGGCCATTCCCGAGAGCTGCAAGGTTCTGACGGTTCTGGACCGTACCAAGGAAGCCGGAGCCAACGGCGAGCCGCTGTATGAGGACGTGGCCGGCGTGCTCATCAACCGGGAGAATCGTCCCGTCCTGCTGGCGGGCCGCTACGGTCTGTCCTCCAAGGACACCACCCCCGCCATGATGAAGGCGGTCTTCGACAACATGGAGGGGGCCCGGAAGGATCACTTCACCGTGGGCATCGAGGACGATCTGACCCACCACTCCCTGGAGGTGGGGGAGAACATCGTCACCGCCGACGAGCAGACCATCTCCTGCAAGTTCTGGGGTCTGGGCTCCGACGGCACCGTGGGCGCCAACAAGAACTCCATCAAGATCATCGGCGACAACACCGACCAGTACGTCCAGGCCTACTTTGAGTACGACACCAAGAAGTCCGGCGGCGTCACCAAGAGCCACCTGCGCTTCGGCCACAACCCCATCCTCTCCACCTACTACGTCACCATGGCGGACTTCGTGGCCTGCCACAACGAGAGCTACGTCAAGAAGTACGACATCGTCAACGAGATCAAGCCCGGCGGCACCTTCCTGCTGAACACCGTCTGGAAGGGGGAGGAGCTGATCGCCAATCTGCCCAACAAGCTCAAGCGCATCCTGGCCCAGCGGAAGATCAAATTCTACACCATCGACGCCACCGACATCGCCGCGGAGATCGGCCTGGGCAACCGCACCAACACCGTGCTCCAGTCCGCCTTCTTCAAGCTCTCCGGGGTGCTGCCCATCGAGGACGCGGTGCGCTACATGAAGGACGCCATCACCAAGACCTACGGCCGCAAGGGCGAGAAGGTTCTGAACATGAACTACACCGCCGTGGACCGGGGCCTGGACGGCATCGTGGAAATCCCCGTGGACCCCGCCTGGGCCAATCTGCCCGACGATCAGACGGTTCTGCGGGAGGACCAGCCCGACTACATCAAGACCATCATGCGGATGGTCAACGCCCAGCGGGGCGACCAGCTTCCCGTCAGCGCCTGGAAGGACGCTCCGGACGGCACCGTCCCCATCGGCACCGCCAAGTATGAGAAGCGGGGCTTTGCCGCCTTCGTCCCGGAGTGGGACGCCGCCAAGTGCATCGGCTGCAATATGTGCTCCTTCTACTGCCCCCACGCCGCCATTCGCCCCTTCCTGCTGAACGAGGAGGAGTGCAAGGCCGCGCCGGAGAGCTATCTATCCAAGGAAGCCAAGGGCAAGGGCTTTGAGGGTCTGCGCTACCGGCTCCAGGTGGACCCCCTGGACTGCACCGGCTGCGGCACCTGCGTCACCGCCTGTCTGGCCAAGGACAAGGCCCTGGCTATGAAGCCCATCGCCAGCCAGCTGCCCCAGGCGGCCAACTGGGAATTCAGCATGGGCCTGTCGGAGAAGAAGAACCCCATGGACAAGTTCTCCGCCAAGGGCAGCCAGTTCGAGCAGCCCCTGCTGGAGTTCTCCGGCGCCTGCGCCGGCTGCGGCGAGACCGCCTATATGAAGCTGCTGACCCAGCTCTACGGCGACCGCATGATCGTGGCCAACGCCACGGGCTGCACCCAGGCCTGGGGCTTCTCCATCCCCAGCTACCCCTACACCACCAACAGCCGGGGCCACGGTCCCGCCATCTCCAACTCCCTGTTTGAGAACAATGCCGAGTACAGCCTGGGCATGGTGCTTTCCGTCCAGCAGCAGCGTCTGGCCCTGCGGACCAAGGCGGAGGCCTATCTGGCCGAGGCCAGGGACGAGACCCTGAAGGCCGCCCTGGAGGCCTGGATCGCCGGCTACGAGGACGACGAGAAGGCCAGGGAGCTGGCGGACGCCGTTCTGGCGGCCCTGGACAAGACCGCCGACGCCGGGGAGAATGTGGAATACATGAAGGACAACCGGGAGCACTTCGTCCGCAAGAGCATGTGGATGTACGGCGGCGACGGCTGGGCCTACGACATCGGCTACGGCGGCCTGGATCACGTCCTGGCCTCCGGCATCGACGTGAACATTCTGGTGGTGGACACCGAGGTCTACTCCAACACCGGCGGCCAGGCCTCCAAGGCCACGCCCATCGGCGCGGTGGCCCAGTTTGCCGCCGCGGGCAAGCGCACCGTCAAGAAGGACCTGGGCCTGCTGGCCGCCGAGTACGGCAACGTCTACGTGGCCTCCATCGCCCTGGGCGCCAATCCCAACCAGGCCATCAAGGCCATCCGGGAGGCCGTGGCCCACAAGGGCCCGTCCCTGATCATCGCCTACGCCCCCTGCATCAACCACGGCATCGTCAAGGGCATGGGCTGGTCCACCGAGGAGGCCAAGCTGGCGGTGAACAGCGGCTACTGGTTCCTGTACCGCTACAGCCCCGAGCTTCGGGCCGCCGGGAAGAACCCCTTCGTGCTGGACAGCAAGGAGCCCTCCGTGCCTCTGGGCGAGTTCCTGGACGGCGAGGTGCGCTACGCCTCCCTGCGCCGGACCTTCCCGGCGGAGGCGGACGTCCTGCTGGAGAAGGCCAAGGCCTTCAGCGCCGAGCGTTACGAGAAGTACCGCAAGCTGGCGGAGGGCTGATCCAAAGCCGGAAAAGCAAAAAACCAACAGGGGGCTGCAAAAAAGCCCCGGAACAAAAAATGAGAAGTCGCGAAAAGCGGCTTCTCATTTTAAAATCTTTAGATTTTATTGGAGTTTCGTATCACTACGCATTGGCGCCTTCGGATCGACAAGTTCCAATCTGTCTACCCCTTCGCCGTACGCTGTACCCCCCAGATTCCCAGGAGGATCAGACCGATGCAGAGCAGGCTCAGCCAGGAGAAGGGCTCATGAAGCACCAGCACTCCCGCAAAGACGGACACGGCGGTGGTGAGATTGGAAAACACCGTCTCCCGGGCCAGGGGCAGCCGGGTCAGAGCATAGTTGGAGAGGAAGAAGCTCAAAACGGAGCAGCCCAGGGACAGAAACAGCACCGAAAGCAGGTAGGGCGTCTTGGAGAAGGGGACGAAATAGGCGGCCAAATTGCCCCTGCACCGGATCAGAGCCAGAATCGTAAAGACCAAGGCTCCAATCCCCGTCATGGCGTAGGTCCGGGCAAAGGGAGAGGTCCGGGCGGAAATGCCCCGGGCCAGAAGGGAATAGGCGGAGCCTGCCAGCACCGCCGTCAGCAGACAGGCCACGCCGATCCAGTCCAGGGTGCCGGAGCTGCGGGTCATAAGGCCGATGCCGATGACGCCTCCCACGGAGAGCAGGCTGAACAGCAGTTGTCCCAGGCTGGGCCGCTCCTTGAGGATGGGGGCCGCCGCCAGGGTGGAGACCACCGGGATCATGGCAATCATAACGCCGGAGAAGCTGGTGGTGGAATGGAGGATGCCGTACTGCTCCCCGAAGAAATAGACCACCGGCTGGGCAAGCCCCAGGGCCAGCAGGGGCAGCAGATCCTTTTTTACCCTCCGCAGCCCCGCCACCTGCCGATGGAAGAGCTGCATCACCAGAAAGGACAGCAAAAAACGGTGACTCAGCAGCACGAACACATGGGCGCTGTCCAGCCCCCGCCGGGAGGCCAGAAAGCTGAGCCCCCAGCAGCTATGGCAGACAATGGACGCCAGCACGGCCTTGAAGCTGGATTTGGTGTGTGTTTCCAGGGCGAAGCCCTCCTTTCATATGCTACTGGAACTGACTGGCGTAGAGTCTGTAATAGAAGCCCTTTTGGAGCATCAGACTCTCATGGGTTCCCTGCTCCACCACGTCCCCTCCGTCCACCACCAAAATCTGGTCCGCGTTCCGGATGGTGGACAGGCGGTGGGCGATGACGAAACAGGTCTTGCCCTTCATGAGACTGCGGATGGCCTTTTGGACCTGGCGCTCTGTGTTGGTATCCACGTTGGAGGTGGCCTCGTCCAGAATCAGCATATTGGTCTCATACAGCATGGCCCGGGCGATGGTGAGAAGCTGCTTCTGCCCCTTGGAGATGTTGCCCCCGTCCTCGGAGATTACGGTGTTGTAGCCCTGGGGCAGGCGCATGATATAATTGTGAATGCGGGCTGCCTTGGCGGCGGCCACCACCTCCTCCATGCCGGCGTTCTCCTTGCCGTAGGCGATGTTGTCGAAGATGGTACCCCGGAAGACCCAGGTGTCCTGCAGCACCATGGCGTAGCTTCGCCGCAGGCTTTGCCGGGTGTAGAGCCGATGGTCCCGCTCCTCCACCCGGATGATCCCGTCCCCGGGATCATAGAAGCGCATCAGCAGATTGATGATGGTGGTCTTGCCTGCTCCCGTGGGTCCCACAATGGCCACGGTCTGCCCCGGCCTGGCCTCCAGATTCAGGTCATGCAGTACGGTTTTGTCCGGGGTATAGCCGAAGCTGACGTGCTCCGCCTCCACATGGCCCCGGCAGTCTGTCAGCGTCTGGGCGCCGTAGAGATCCTTGGCCTCCTGGGGCTGATCCAAAAGCTGGAAAACCCGCTCCGCCGCGGCCAAAGCGGAGAAGATTTCGTTGATGATGTTGGAGATTTCATTGATTGGGCCGGAGAATTTGCGGCTGTAGAGGACAAAGCTGGAGATCTGCGCCAGTCCCACCAGACGGTAGAGGTAGAGCACCGCGCCTCCCAGGCCGATGGCCGCCAGGCCGAAGTTGGAGATCATGCCGATGGTGGGCCCCATGGTCATGCCCATGCTGTCCGCGTCCCGGTAAGCCTCGGCGGCGGCCCGGTTGATGGCGCTGAAGCGGCGGGACATCTCCTCCTCCTGGGCGTAGGCCAGGATGGTCTTCTGGCCGGTGAACATCTCCTCGGCAAAGCCGTTCATCTCGCCGTAGGCCTTACTCCGCCGGGCGTAGCGGGGCCGGGTCTTTTTGCCCATGTGCCGGGTGAAGAGAATGGAAACCGGGATGGTAAAAATCATACACAGCACCAGCGGCGGGGAAATGACACACATCATGGCAAAGCTTCCCGCCACGGTGATGGTGCTGGTGAGAATCTGGATTACGTCGGTGGAAAGGCTGGTGGAAACCACGTCGATGTCATAGGACACCCGGCTGATGATGTCTCCCGCCTGGTGGCTGTCAAAATAGCCCACCGGCAGGGTCATGAGCTTGTTGAACACGTCTCCCCGGAGGTTCCGGGCCACCCGCTTTCCCACCCGGGCCATGCCGATGGACACCAGAAAGCTCAGCAGATTGGAGCCCACATAGGCCAGCAGCATCAAAAGTCCGTAGCGCAGCACAGCCTCCATGTTCACCTGCCCCGGCCCCTGAAGGTATCCCGCCTCCGCTTCCCCAATGGCCTTGCCGGCGAAACGGGGTCCCAGCAGGTTTCCCAGGTTGCTGAGAAGGGCGCACAAAAGCAGGGCCAGCACCGCCGCCCGATATCGCATGAGATAAACCAGGACGCGCCGCAGCGCCCCCTTTGCGTCCTTTGGTTTGGCTTTCACGCCTCCCCGATCCCCGGGACCCGGCATAGATACTGCCCCCTTTTCATGAGCTTTTCGGGATGGGCATTGCCCCTTCGGTTTGCGAAGCGAAGGGTCGCCCATCGGGCAATATGGCTGCATGGCATTTGCCTGTGGCAAACGCGTTGGCGCCGAACCTGGGACAAGCAGTGCCCGTCCCAACAGCCTTACATATCGCCCATTTGAATTTCACAGATTTCCCGATAGGCCGGGCAGCGCTCCATCAGCTCCTCATGGCTGCCCAGACCGATACAACGGCCGTTGTCCAGCACCAGAATCTTGTCCATCTGCATGACGCTGGAGACCCGCTGGGCAATGAGAATCAGGGTGGCGTCGGGATGGTGCTCCCGAATGGCCCGGCGCATGGCGGCGTCGGTGCGATAGTCCAGGGCGGAGGAGCTGTCATCCAGCACCAGAATCTCCGGATCAGCGGCCAGAGCCCGGGCCACCATGATCCGCTGCTTCTGTCCTCCGGAGAGGTTGGCTCCCTTGATGGCCGCCCGGTGCTCCAGACCCTCCGGGAGAGCGTCGATGAAATCCGCCGCCATGGCGTCCTCCGCGGCGGCCCGGAGGGCGGCGTCCTCCAGACCCCGCCCGAAGTCGATGTTCCCCCGCAGACTGTCCTGAAAGATCATGTCATTCTGGAAGGCCGTGCCGAAGCGGCGGCGCAGGGCATCCTTCTCATAGCTTCCCAGAGGACGGCCCTCCAGGCGGATGCTGCCCCCGGTGGGCTCATAGAAGCCCATAAGCAGATGAATCACCGTGGTCTTGCCGCAGCCCGTGGGGCCGATGATTCCCAGACTCTCCCCCCTGGCCAGGGAGAAGCTGAGATCCTCCAGGGCCTTCTCTCGCTGGGCTCCGGCAAAGCCTGCCTGCTCGGTGCTGTCAGCTCCGTAGCTGAAGTTTACATGGCGGAAGGAAATGAAGTCCTCCCCGGACCCGGCGGACTCCCCGGCCGGAGCTTGCTCCGGGCTGAGGGGCGCTGCCGTCTCCAGCTCCAGGACGCTGCCGATTCGGTCCGCGCTGGCGCTGGCCTTGCTCAGAGAGACAAAGATCCGGTTCAGGCCCATGACCCCCATGGTAATCATGTTAAAGTAGGTGAGAAACGCCAGAATGACGCCGGGCTTCATCAGCCCCCGGTTCACCCGGCCGGCCCCCAGGTAGACCACGAAGGTCAGGCCGAGGTTGAGGATCATCTGCAAAAAAGGCCCCGGCATGGCCATCACTGTGGCCGCCCGGATGTCTGTCTCGGTCATGTCGTCGTTGGCCCGGGAGAAACGGCGCTTTTCGTAGTCCTCCTTGCTCAGAGCCTTCACCACCCGGATGCCGGTAATGCTCTCCCGCATAATCCGCACCACGTCGTCCAGCCGCTGCTGGACCCTGGTGTAGAGGGGAATGCCCCGGGAGGAGATCACCAGAATCACAGCCACAAGGAAGGGCAGCAGAGCCAGCAGCACCAGGGCAAGCCGCAGGTCCATGAGCATCGCCATAAGAATGCCCCCCAGGAGCATGATGGGCGCCCGGATACAGAGACTTTGGAGCTGCTGCACCGCGGTCTGGACGTTGTAGCTGTCGCTGGTCATCCGGGAGATGAGGCTGGGAAGTCCCACCGCGTCAAACTGGGCGCCCGTGAGATTCACGGTTTTTTCAAAGAGCTCCTGCCGCAGTCCGAAGCTGATTTTGTGGGCGTTGTCCACGGCCCGGCGGTTTGCCATCACGTTGAAGCTCCGGCAGAGAATGGCCGCGGCAAACATGGTAAGCCCCCAGAGCACCACCCTGGGAAGCTGCCGGGCGGGAACCACCTCGTCGATGATGTATTCAAAAATATAGGGCAGCAGCAGCTCAAACAGAGAGCCCAGGAGCTTCAGCCCCACGGCCAGGACCACCGCCCCCCGATACTGCCCCAGACGGCGGAAAATCAGCTTCATCTTCCCTTCACACCTCTTCCCGCGCGGGGCTATTTGCCTTTTCATCATAACATACTTTTTCTTCCTTCGCAAGAAAAAGCTTTATTTCTCCAAACGGTTGCTATTTTCCCGGAAGGGGTGTATAATATAATATTATAATACGGGTGGTATGCATTTCTGCCTGAAAAACCAAGGGAGAACGCCATGTCCAATTATCAACGTTTTCAAATTCTGTCCGCTGCCCGGCAGGAGCTCTTCTGCCCGGACAGCCCGGTTTGGGTGAGCCGATACCAGCTCAGCCGGGATCTGGAGAGCGGAAAGCGTCTGCTCCAGGTGCGGATGGTAAACTGCTGGGAGAAGCCCATCCGCCAGGTTTTCCTCCGGGTGGTCTGCCTGGGGGCCAAACGGGAGCGGCTGACCCAATTGGAGCTGCTGCCCCTCCCCAGTGTCACAGCCCAGCCCGGTCAGATCTTTGGAGAGGACAAGCCGGTGGAGCTTTCCGTCCAGGGGACAGTCTTTGTGGAGCTCTTTGCCCAGCGGGTCCGCTTTGCGGACGGCTCCGCCTGGGACGAGGCGGAGCCGGAGGGCTATCTGGCCTTCCACGCCCAGACTGTCCGCCGGGAAGACCCCCATTTTGAAACGCTGGCGGACCGGGCCAGATCCGGCGGCGTGCGGAACGACTGCTATTTCCGGGCGCAGCAGGGGCTCTGGGTCTGCACCTGCGGCCTGCCCAACGCCCTGCGTAGCCGCCGCTGTCCCCGCTGCGGAGCGGATCGGCTGTGGCTGGAGAAGCACATGGACCCCAATCTTCTGGACGCCCCGGAGCCGCCAAAGGCCCCGGAGCCTGCTCCCGCACCGCCGGTCTACCCGACGCCCGCCCCCTCGGTGACGGTGGTCCCCGCCCCCTTCCGGGAGGAGCCGACCCCCGCACCCACCATCATCGTCCAAACACCCCCGGAGCCGGAGCCCCAGGAGGCCCCGGTCTCCCACGCCGGACGGAACGCCGCCATTGCGGCGGCAGCCCTGCTGTTTTTGGCCCTGGGCGCTTTTTGCAGCTACCGCTATCTGATGCCCTACCTCCGTTACCGGCAGGCCCTGCAGGCCCGGGCCGCCGGAGATTATGACCAGGCCGTTTCCCTGCTGGAGGAGCTGGGGGACTACCGGGACAGCCGGGACCAGATCAGCGAAACCCTGGCCCGGCGGGCAGCGGATCTCATGGGTCAGGAGAAGTACCAGGAGGCCATGGAGCTCTATGAGACCCTGGAGGGCTATGAGGACCGGGTGGCGGACTGTCTCTACGCTATGGGCGTGCTGGCCTACAACCGGCAGGACCCGGCATCCGCCATGGACTATGTGCGGCAGCTTCAGGAGCGCTTTCCCGACTACGACAAAACCGAAACCCTGGCTCAATACTGCTGCTACAGCCTGGGCAACCAACTGGCCCAGCAGGCCGCGGAGCAGGACGATCTTCAGGCCTATGAACAGGCCAGGGAGTATTTTTCCCAGGCCGGAGATTATGAGGACAGCGCCCAGCGGATTCAGGAGTGCGACTACCGCATCGCCCTGTGCGAGCTGAACCAGGGGGAGGTCATTGAGGGAGTCAAGCATTTGCAGGCCCTGGGGGACTACAAGGACGCCCAGCAGCGGCGGATGGAGGCCATGATGGGCTATCTGACCCAGCACACGGAGGAATACAGCTACAGCGCCTTCCTTCCCTCCTGGCTCCAGGAGCTGGTGGAGGCCCAATATCCCGGGGCTGCGGAGCTGCTGCAGCGGCTGAGCGGAGAGGGCTTCCAATTCAAGTTTCAATACAGCGGTCAGGCGGACACCACCGCCATGCCGGAAAGCGTCACGGACCTGGCCCGGGTCTTCCTCCGCTTTCAGGTGGACGCCACGGACGACGGCAGCCCTGTGCTGGTGCTGGTGCGCTACGTCCTGCCTGACGGCCGGGAGGGCAGGGGACTGCTGAATCCCAACCGGGAGGCCACAGGCTCCAGAGGATGGGCCCAGTTCCCCTTCCCCACGGACTGCACCAAGGACGGAACCGTGACCCTGACCCTCTACGACGCGGAGCTGGGGGAAAACACCGCCCCCCTGGCCAGTCTGCAATTCAGCTTCCACTTTGCCCCGGAGAAAAACAGCGCTCCCACCGGGGAGTCCCAGCCCTCCCAGAGGCCCGTCCCCGGGAGCGCTCCCGGCACCAGCGGAGGCTGAGCCCATGACCCTGGACTTTGCCCCCATGGAGGGGATCACCGGCCGGGACTTCCGGGAGGCCCACGCGGCCTGCTTTCCCGGGGTGGACCGCTACTGGCTGCCCTTTCTGACCCCCGCCTCCAACCGCCAGTTCACCCCCCGCCAGCGGCGGGAGCTGGACCCGGGCTCCCTGGGTTATGCCAGGCTGGTTCCCCAGGTGCTGACCAAGGACCCGGAGGAGCTGCTTTGGGCCGCCTCGGCCCTGGGGGAGCTGGGCTATGAAGAGCTGAACCTGAACCTGGGCTGTCCCTCCGGCACCGTGGTCAGCAAGGGCAAGGGCTCCGGCATGCTCCGAAGTCCCGAGGCCCTGGACCGCTTTCTGGAGGCAGTCTTCTCCGCCTGCCCCCTTCCTCTGTCCGTAAAGACCCGAATCGGCCTGGAGGACCCGGGGGAGTGGGAGGCCCTGCTGCCGGTTTTTGCCCGCTATCCCATCCGGGAGCTGACCCTGCACCCCCGGACCCGCCGGGAGCTGTACCGGGGCGAGGTCCATTGGGAAGCCTGGTTCCGGGCTGCCGAGACCCTGCCCTTTCCCCTGCGCTGCAGCGGAAATCTCTTCACTCCCGTCGGAGTTCGGGCCGCGGAGGCCGCCCTTCCAGGGCTTTCCGGCCTCATGCTGGGCCGGGGGATGCTGGCGGACCCCTCCCTCATCACCCGCTGCAAGGGAGGCCTTCGGGACCGGCAGGCCCTGCTGGACTTCCACGAGGAGCTGGCGGCCCGGTATCTGGCCTCCATGCACCCCGACGGGGCCGTGCTGCCCAAGTTCAAGGAGCTGTGGCAGTACCTGGCCCTGCTGCTGCCCCGGCAGGACGCCTGGAAGCGCCTGCGAAAGTGCAGTCGCTGGTCCGAGTTCCACCCCATTGCCCGGGAGCTGCTGCGCTTCGGCGAGCTGCTTCCGGAGGCGGATTTCTCCAGGCTGAACCAGCGGGAGGTCGTTTTGGGAAAAATACAATAATCAGCCGCCGTCGGTCTGCGCCGACGGCGGCTGTGCCTTTGTTGCTTATAGCTTTACCGGAGAATTTGCTCCATGTCCCGGAGATTGTCGTCGCTGCCGGTGGAGCCGATGTTGTTGACGATGATGACGTCCTGGATGCTGTTCCGGGCCACGAAATCGGAGATGGAAGCATCCTCCACCCCAGCCCAGAGACACCAGTCCCGGTACTGCCGGTAGTCGATCCAGTAGAGATGCTCGTAGTGGTCCACCAGGAAGGGAATGAAGGCGTTGCCGTAGGAGTCCTTCACCACCAGGGCCGAGGAGCCGTCCCGGAGGCTCTCATTGTGGGCGTAGCTCCAGGGCTGGTCCCCCGCCACAAAGCCCAGGTAGTAGGAGCCCGAGTCATAGGAGGACACGTCCTTGACAATGGGCCAGTCGCACTTGCTGTAGCCCCCGCTGCCGTCGGCCAGATAGGTGGTCATTTCATTGGTCCCCATGGGGATATAGGCCCAGAGGGTGTCCGCATTGGATTTCAGCTCGGCGCTGCCGTTGCTGTAGTTGAGGAAGCTCCCCAGGTAGCCGGGATAGACATAGCTCTCAAAGTCCTGCAGCTCATGGGGGCGCAGCCCCTTCTGGGCGCAGAACTCCCGGTAGGCGTAGTAGGCCCCCAGGGCGGTCCAGTGGTGGTCGGTGTGGAAGTAGATGTAGTTGTCGTTGTGCTGCTTCAAGGCGCCGTACACCGGCACAGCATGTACCAGGGGGTCCATATGCTCATACATCCAGGCCATAGCCTGGTTTTCATCGCTGAAGCCCAGGTCCGTCCGGACCCGGTCGCTGAGCATGACCCCGGTTGAGATGGGGCAGATGAGGCAGTAGAGCTCCGCCTTGCCCTCCAGATTCCGGGCGGCCAGGCTCACGGCCTCGCAGTAGCGGGCGCTGGCGCTCTCCCCAAAGTAGTAGGCCCCGTAGCCGGCGCCTTCAGAGATGAACACGGTGCCGGACTGATAGGCCTTGGTGTCCACGTCCCCGGGACCGACGCTGATGTCCGTGGGAGTGGGCTGGGGCAGAGGCTCTGTGGATTCCTGGGAGGGCGCGGGTTCCGTGGCGGGCAGAGTCGAGGACTCCGGCGCCGCGGTGGTGGGGACGGTGCTCTCCGGGGCGTCAGCAGACCGGGAGGGGGTCTCCGGGCTCCGGGACTCAACGGCCTGAGTCAGACTGGGCAGGGCTGCCTCCGTTCCGGCGGGCTCTGTACCTGCCATGGCCTGCTTGATCAGCGGCACCGCGATAAATTCCAGAAAGGCAGCCAGCAGAGCCAGGGCCAGGATGGCCAGCAGAACCCAGAGCAGGCCGGGGAGCTTTTTCTCTTTCATAGCTTCTCCCCCCCCTTCAGGAGCGGCCCCGGCGGCCCAGCCGGGCGGCGGCCAGCACCACGGCAGCTATAAGCCCCAGGGTCAGGGGCAGAGCCAGCAGAGCCAGACGGCTTTCCGCCCGGAAGCCCACCACCCCCGCCAGCAGATAGCCCAGGGCGCAGACCCCGGCGGCGGTAAAGGCATAGGGCATTTGGGTGGTGACATGGAAAATGTGGTCGCAGTGGGCTCCGGCGGAGGACATGATGGTGGTATCGGAGATGGGGGAGCAGTGGTCCCCGCAGACCGCCCCGGAGAGGCAGGCGGCAATGGAGATCACCAGCATTTCAGACTCCGCCGGGAAGACCGCGCAGACAATGGGGATCAGAATGGTGAAGGTCCCCCAGCTTGTGCCGGTGGAGAAGGCCAGGAACACCGAGACCACAAAGACAATGAAGGGTACAAACATCTGAAGCTCTCCCGCGGAGGCCTCCACCACCCCGTGGATGAAGTCGGCTGCCCCCAGCAGGCCGGTGATGCCCGAGAGATTCCAGGAGAGGATCAGAATGATCATGGGAGCGCACATGCTGCGGAAGCCTGCGGCAAAGGAGGCCATGAAGTCCTTGAAGGACATGACCCCCCGGGCCATATAGAGCCACAGGGTCAGCAGCACCGCAATGAGGCTGCCCATCACCAGACCGCTGGCGGAGTCCGCGTTGGCAAAGGCGTCAATGAGGCCTTCCCCGGCGAAGAGACCCCCGGTGTAGGCAATGCCCAGGATGCAGCAGAGGATCAGAGCCGTCACCGGGATCACCAGGTTGGAGAGTCGGCCCGCCTTGTGCTTCTCCCGCTCCTCTTCCTCATAGTTCCCGCCCCCGTCGGCCTTCACGTCCCCGTCCATGGCCCGGCGTTCATGCTCCCGCATGGGGCCGTAGTCTGTCTTTGTCACCACCAGCAGCACCATCATGAGTATGGTGGCCAGGGCGTAGAAGTTGTAGGGAATGGTCCGCAGGAACATTCGGAAGCCATTGATGCCGTACTGCTCCGGCACCGCGTAGCTGACGGCGGCGGCCCAGCAGGAGATGGGGGCGATGATGCACACCGGGGCGGCGGTGGCGTCCAGCAGATAGGCCAGCTTGGCCCGGGAGACCCGGTGGCCGTCGGTGACGGGCCGCATAATGGAGCCCACGGTCATGCAGTTGAAGCCGTCGTCTACAAAGATCAGCAGGCCCAGGAGAGTGGTGGCAAGCTGCGCCCCCACCCGGGATTTGATGTGCTTCTCAGCCCAGCGGCCAAAGGCCGCCGCTCCGCCGGAGCGGTTCATCAGCACCACCAGGGTTCCCAGCAGAATCACGAACACCAGAACGCTGGCGTGGGACCAGTCGCTGATCCCGGCGATGAGGCCCCCCTTCTCATGGAAGAGCATGGTTTGCAGGGCCGTTTCGGCGTTGCCCCCGGCGTAGAGAAAGGCGCCGGTGACGATGCCCAGAAACAGGGCGCTGTAGACCTCCTTGGTAATCAGCGCCAGGGCGATGGCTACCAGAGGCGGCAGCAGGGAGAGGAAGCTTCCGTAGGCCTTTGGCCCCTGGGCGGGCATGGGGCCGGCATGCAGATGCAGCAGCACCACTGCCGCAATGGCGGCCAGGGCTGTCAGATGGATCAGCCAGGTTTTGGTTTTCTTCGCGGGCATAGAGATTCCTCCAATGATTCCGTTTCTTTCTATTTGAATTGTACCCAAGCCGCGGCGGCTTGTCAATAGGGCAGGGCGAAATCCCCCGGCAGGAGCCGCAAAAAAAGCCGAATTGGGTATTCCTTTTTTTCCAAAAATAGGGTACAATACCAGCGGGGCCGGGGCTTTCCCAATCCGCCCCGGGAGGAATACATATGGAGCTTTGCAACGCCCAGCAGATGCGGCAGCTTTTGGAGGCCAACGGCTTCCATTTTTCCAAGGCCAAGGGCCAAAACTTTCTCACCGCCCCCTGGGTCCCCCAGCGGATTGCGCAGGAAGCGGGAGTGGACCGGGAGGCGGGAGTCCTGGAGGTAGGCCCCGGCATCGGTCCGCTGACAGAGCAGCTCTGCCTCCGGGCGGGAAGGGTTCTGGCGGTGGAGCTGGATCTGCGGCTGAAGCCCATTCTGAAGCAGACCGTGGGCAGCTTTGACAATCTGGAACTGCGCTTTGCCGACGTGATGGAGCTGGATCTGGCCCAGACGGTCCGGGAGGCCTTTCCCGGCCTGCGCCCCATGGCCTGCGCCAATCTGCCCTATTATATCACCTCTCCCGTCCTGACAAAGCTCCTGGAATCCCGGGCCTTCGATTCTGTAACGGTGATGGTCCAGAAGGAGGTGGCCCAGAGAATCTGCGCCGCCCCGGGCAGCGGAGAGGGCAGCGCCTTCACGGTCTTCTGCCACTGGTACGCGGAGCCCCGGATGCTCTTTGACGTGCCGCCCTCCTGCTTTTTGCCCCAGCCCAAGGTGTACTCCACGGTGATCAACCTGAAAATCCGCCGGGAGCCCCCCTGCGTCGCGGCGGAGGAGGCCCTCTTTTTCCGGGTGGTCCGGGCGGCCTTCGCCCAGCGGCGAAAGACCCTCTCCAACGCCCTGTCCGCCGGCTTCCCTGAGCTGGGAAAGGCGGGGGCAGCGGCTCTGCTGGAGTCCTGCGGCCTGTCCCCCAGCCTGCGGGGAGAGGTGTTGACCATCCCCCAGTTTGCGGCCATCGCAAACAGGATCGCCCAGCAAGGCTGAACAGAACGCGAATTGGGATTTGTGGAAGTCTTGCCAGCGTACAGTTGTTCAGACAAACCTCCCCTGCTTGCAGGGGAGGGGGACCGCCCTCAAGGGCGGTGGAGGGGTCGTTCCGACGACAGAGCCCATGCCTGGGAGCGCTCGTGGGACGACAGAGCCCATGCCTGGGAGCGCACATGGAACGACAGAGCCGTTGCCTGGAGGTGTTCAATTGACGAAACGACCCCTCCGCCCCAGTGTGCGCACTGGGGCACCTCCCCTGCAAGCAGGGGAGGTTTTGCGGAGAAATCCACAAACCCCGATTTGTCATACGCCTTTCCGAAACGGAGGTCCCTGCTATGCCAATCCGCGCCAATGAATACTACCGACAGCGCTTTGGCTGTAAGCTCTACAAGCTGGCCCTGGACGGAGGCATGAGCTGCCCCAACCGGGACGGGACCAAGGGGGAACGGGGCTGTATTTTTTGCTCCGGCGCCGGCAGCGGAGACTTCGCCGCTCCCCGCCAGGGCTCTGTCACGGAGCAGTTGGAGGCCGCCAAGGCCAGGGTGGCCGCCAAGCACAAAAACGGAGGCTACATTGCCTATTTCCAGAGCTTTACCAACACCTACGCTCCCTTGCCCTATTTGGAGGCCCTGTTTTCCGAAGCCATTGCCCACCCGGAGGTGGCAGCCCTTTCCGTGGCCACCCGGCCCGACTGCCTGCCGGAGCCGGTGCTGGAGCTGCTGGCCCGGCTGGACCGGGTGAAGCCCGTGATGGTGGAGCTGGGACTCCAGACCATCCACCCCGCCACCGCCCGCTTCATCCGCCGGGGCTATCCTCTTTCGGACTATGACCGGGCCGCGGCGCGTCTCTCCGCCCTGGGGCTGCACACCGTGGTCCATGTGATTCTGGGCCTGCCCGGGGAGACCGAGCAGATGATGGTGCAAAGCGTTGACTATGTGGGCCGCAGCGGGGCCAAGGGCATTAAGCTCCAGCTCCTGCATGTGCTGGAGGGAACGGACCTGGCGGAGCTCTGGCGGGCGGGAAGGGTCCCCACCCTGGAGCTGGAGGACTACGCCCGGCTCCTGGGCCGCTGTCTGTCGGTTCTGCCGGAGGATATGGTGATCCACCGGCTCACCGGGGATGGGGCCAAAAAAGATCTGCTGGCCCCTCTGTGGAGCGCCGATAAGAAGCGTGTTTTGAATTATGTAAATCACTATTTGTCCCAGCATATACCGGCGGGCAGGCATTGTCTGGCCCCACATCCATAACAGGAAGGTTTTTTCTATGTACTTTGACTCTCACGCCCATCTGGACGACCGGCGCTTTGACCAGGACCGGGAGGCCATTTTTGCCGACTTGAGCAATCACGGAGTCGGGATGATTATGAACATCGGCTGCGACCTGAAAAGCAGTCTGCAAAGCATTGCCCTGGCTCACAAATATCCCTTTGTCTACGCCGCCGTGGGCTCCCACCCCGATGACGCGGCCCAGGTGAACGACAGTCTTTTGGACCTGTACCGCCAGCTCTGCGCCGACGAAAAGGTGAAGGCCATTGGGGAAATCGGCCTGGACTATCACTATGAGGACCCTCCCAGGGAGCTCCAGCTCCCGGCCTTCCGGCGGCAGCTTGAGCTGGCCCGGGAGCTGAAGCTGCCGGTGATCGTCCACGAGCGGGAGGCCCACGCCGACGGCATGGAGCTGATTCGGCAGTTCCCGGAGCTCACGGGGGTTTTCCACTGCTATTCCGGCTCTCTGGAGCAGGCCAAGGAGCTGGTAAAGCGGGGCTGGTATATCGGCTTCACCGGCGTCGTCACCTTCAAGAACGCCCGGAAGGCGGTGGAGGTGGCCCGGTGGCTGCCCTTGGACCGGATTCTCATTGAGACCGACTGCCCCTATATGGCCCCGGAGCCCCATCGGGGACGGCGGAACGACAGCCGTTGGGTGCCCCTGGTGGCGGCAAAAATCGCGGAGCTGCGGGGCATGAGCCCGGAGGAGATGGGCCGGATTACCGCGGAGAACGCCTGCCGCCTGTTCCGCATTTCCCCTCCGGCGGCAGGGGATTGTCCTTGACAAGCAAATGAAAATCTGCTATATTGGTCCCGGCATTGGGGAGTAGCCAGCGTCCGCGGGACGCTCCCGGCGTCGTCAGTACGGCCTTGCGGCCCGGCGTCGGGACAAAGCGGCGAGACCTTTGCCGCGGCGGAGCTGGTTCCCTGCGGCGAAGGTCTCGCCTTTTCACGGCCCTGGGCTCCCGTTTCGCGATTTGAAATGGAGGAATCATCATGCTTGTACCAATTTTGCTCTTTGCCCTGGGTCTGATCTGTCTCATCAAGGGCGGCGACTGGTTTGTGGACGGAGCCAGCGCCCTGGCCCGGAGGTTCCACCTGCCGGAGCTGCTGATCGGCGCCACGGTGGTGTCCATCGGCACCACTCTGCCGGAGGTCATGGTCTCCACCATGTCCGCCGTCTCCGGCCACGGGGAAATCTCCTACGGCAACGCCATTGGCTCCGTCATCTGCAACACCGCCCTGATTGCCGCCATCACCCTGGCGGTGCGCCCCGGCAAGGCGGACCCCAAAAGTCTGAAAACGCCGGTGCTCTTCTTCTTCCTGGCGGCGGCCATCTACTGCGTGGCGGCTTATCTGCTGGGGGAGTTCACCCGGGTGGTGGGCCTGGTGATGCTGGCCATGTTCGCGGCCTATATGGTTGCCACCGTCCGGCAGATGAAAAAGAATCCCCAGCCCGCCCAGGCGGAGGGAGAACAGGCCGAAGAGATGCCCGGCTGGAAGATGATCCTCTTCCTGGTGCTGGGTGCTGCTCTCATTGCCCTTGGCGCGCGCCTGCTGGTGGACAACGGCACCAAGATTGCCCAGGCCCTGGGGGTTCCCGAGTCCGTCATCGCCCTGACCTTCGTGGCCCTGGGGACCAGTCTGCCGGAGCTGGTCACTGCCATTACCTCTCTGGTGAAGGGTCACAGCGACCTGTCTCTGGGCAACGTCATCGGAGCCAACGTCTTCAACCTGGTGCTGGTCAGCGGCGTCTCCGTGACCCTGGCCCCCTTTGAGGTCCCCCAAAGCGCCGTCATTGCGGGCCACAACGCCAGCCTGGTGCTGGAGATCCCTCTGATGATCCTGGTGATGCTGATTCTCACCATGCCCGCTCTGCTGAAGGGCAGGCTCTCCCGGGTCCAGGGCATTGTACTGCTGGCCATCTACGCCGCCTTCTGCGCGGTGCAGTTCACCCTGTAACGCCCTGCCCCGCCCGGCCGCACCGCAGTTCTTTCGGGAGGTACGCTTATGTACTTAAAGGAAAAATGGATCCGCTTTTTGAAGGTCAAAAACGTTGTTCTGATCATGGCGGGGGTGTTTTTTCTCCTGGTTTCCGTGAATTACTTCGCCACCATGCTGCTGCAGTACTGGGGAGACTGGTTTACAATCCGCCGCGCCAAGGGAATGCCGGGGGCCATTGTGGACTTCTTTCTCGGGATTCTCATGGTTGTCTGCTCCAGAATTTCCCGGAATCTGGTGAACGACGCAATGTTCTTTTCCCGCTACTTTGAGGGGGATCTCAGCGGTTATATCGAGTTTGAGGAGCTGGCCCAGATCACAGGCAGAAGCGCCGCCCGGGTGCGGCGGCGTCTGAAGCTGCTGCGTCGGCTGTACATGACCCGCTTCCAATTCGCAAAGCCCGTGGTGTCCGGCACCCGGGATCGCGTCGAGCTTCCCAGCAAAACCGTCACCTGCACCTGTCGGAGCTGCGGCGGCGAGCTGGAAAAGCGGGCCTATTTCACCGGGGAATGCCCCTGGTGCGGCAGTTCGGATCTCACCGCCCGGGTGGTGTCCGGGGCGCATTTCTTCTGGATCTATGACGACGAAGCCCGGCGGGTCAACGATCCGGGCTACTATCAGGGGGGCAGGCTGACCCTGCGGCGGAGCTTGCTGGCCATTGGCCTCTCCCTTGCCATGCTCACCCTGTTCCTTTGCGTGGTGATGGTCCTGGATGACTTGAGCAAATACAACGATCCGGAGTATTTGAAGAAGATGCTTTTTGCGGACAATCACCTGTCCACCTACGAGCTGATCCACCGGAAGCTGCGGAGGGACATTGAGTTCAACATCGCGGTTTTCACTGCGGTTTTCCCGGCGGTCCCGATTTTGACGGCCAGAGCCCGGGGCATCGTCAACGCGATCCGCTATTCCGGCTTCTTTGCCCGCATTCCCAGCCCCTATGTGGCGGTCTCCGAGCTGTCCAAAATCAGAGGCAGGGAGCCTCAGCGGGAGCTGCGGAGCATCGTCCTGGCTCTCCGGGAGGGCTATCTGAAGGGCTGCGCCCCGGAGAAGCACGGCGGCCCCCTGCGGATCGGTCTGGCCAAGCAGATTGTCAAGGACCGCTGCCCCAACTGCGGCTCCCCCATCACCGGAGCGGTGGACGAAAGCTACACCTGCAAGTATTGCGGCAGCCAGATCATGAACGTGATCCGCAAGCACTGAAGATCAATGCCGACCGCAAAAGAGCCGGTTATCGTTGGCAGTTTTCGCCAACGGTAACCGGCTTTGGCTTTTGTGAAATCAGGTATCACTCTGGGCGGATTCCTTCATCGCCTGCACAAGCAAAATGACGGCGGCCTTTTGCTTCTCCGTCAGGCCGTCCAAATCAACCAGAATTTCCTGTCCCGGCGCTTTCCTGCCCAGCAGATAATCCGTGCTGGTATGAAACAGATGGGACAGAGCAAGCAATACCTCCGTGCTGGGGGTCCGTTCCCCGGTTTCGTAGCCGGAAACGATGGACGGCGATACGCCCACGCGCTCCGCAATCTGTTTTTGCGTCAGTCCGTACTTGCTGCGTAGTTCCTTCAGTTTTCCCGGCAGACCCTCGATCATTGTGTTTCACCTCAACGCTTATTGTAATGTCATAAACAACACAATAGGGGTATTATAACAACACATTAAGTGTTGACATTTTTCCACTTTTATGGTATATATAAACATATAGCACAGAGGGTGCTATATATATACCGGCTGAAATAACGAATGATTAGGAGGTAAACAATGAAAAAGCACGTATCTTTATTCCTGGCGTTGCTCTTGCTGTTCTCTGTCCTTTTCGCGCTCCCGGCCGAGGCCGCTTCTCCGGAAGGCGGCAGAACAGAAGAAATCTCCGTCTCTGCCGACAGCCTGAGCGGGCAGGCTCCTGTGTGCGCAGAACCGATCACCGCTGGTACGCAAGGTGCTGTGACTCCCGGAG
>CAMOSU010000023.1 GCA_946625125.1 uncultured Clostridia bacterium | reverse complement strand
CGGCAGCCTGGGCGGCAGCCTGGGCGGCAGCCTGGGCGGCAGCCTGGGCGGCAGCCTGGGCGGCAGCGGTCTTTTTGTTGACCAAAAAGCCCGCCCCGAAGATGCCCTTGCTCTTGTTGGCGTCGATCTTGCGGACGAACTCCCTGGGTGTTTCCCGGGGGAGGGAGAAGGGGATCCCCTTGCCGTCGATATACCGCAGCTTGGCGGCTGTAATGATCTCCGGCGGGTACTCGTATCTTGCCTGGTTCTTGTCCTTCCGCTGGAGCTCCCGCACCGCCGCGCTCAGATCCGGCGCCGTCTCCACCCAGGCGTCCCCCAGGTTTGTCACAAATGACGTGGGCACCTCCGCACCGTTTTCGTAGCGGATCGCAAGATCGCAGATCACGTACCCCAGATCCCGTTCCGGCTTGAACAAGCTCAGCCCCGGGGCGAACAGGAAGAAATCAATCCCCCGCGCCAGGTAGAAGGCCTCGATCCTGGACAGGATGGAAAAGGGCGGATTGTCCAGCACCACGCACCCGGAAGGATAATCGACGTGCTCATAGTCCCCGCCGGGGTAGAATGGCCGCACGATCTCCCTGCCCTCCAGCCCGTAGCGTGCCACGGCCCAGCGCTTAATCGCCTCGAACACCTCCGGCGGCGTGTAGCAGTCGTCCGTGGTTTTCTTGGGCTTGAATTTCTCCACGAAATCGTCGTACTGCGTAAATTCCGCCAGCGCCATCTTTTCGGTCTCGTCCATGTGTCCTCCTCCGTTGCGGCGGCCATTGGCCGCCAAATTCACCCCAGCACAAACACCGGCAGCTCCTTGGGGATCACCGCTCCGCCTCTTGGGATGGCCTCCTCGCAGGTCTCAGCCGCCACCAGGCTCATAAAGGTGTCCGTCTTCCGGCTCTTGGCCTCGATCTTGCCGAAATAAAAATTCCCGGTGTCGGAGCCTGTGCTCCTGGACGCCGGAATGCGTTTTGTGTTGTTGGTGGCCCAGCGCAGGGGAGGATTGTCCCCCCACACGTAGCGGCCCATGTCAAAATTGGCCGCGATCAGCGGCTCCACCTTCATGATGTCCGAGGGCCGCACGAGCTTCACCCTTTTTTTGTCTTTGGCGTCGAAGCCCGCCCGGATCATCGCGTCGGCCACCAGGGTCCAGCGGAAATTATCCATGGCCAGCATCTTGATCCGGTAGATTTGCCCCATCCGCCGGAGCCAGTCGGCCAGCAGCTCCGGGGAGATCGTCGGCTCATGCACCAGCGTGCAGTGGCCCGCCGTCACCCAGTCCTGCCAGGGCGCCCGCACCCTGGGCAGCGTCTTGCTCTGCTCGCAGATCCATGTATGGGCCAGC
Source organism: uncultured Clostridia bacterium (assembly GCA_946625125.1). Classification (GTDB taxonomy): domain Bacteria; phylum Bacillota; class Clostridia; order Oscillospirales; family Oscillospiraceae; genus JAFRPC01. Next base: position 21,433 of record CAMOSU010000023.1, on the reverse strand, counting down.
ACGGCCCGGATGTCGCCCAGCCGGAACAGCAGGCACATGGCCGCCCAGTCGTTCATTTCGGCATAGTCCAGCCCGGCCACGCAGGCCGCACCCTTCATCCGATCCAGCGGCAGCGGCTTGTTCGTCGCCAGGATCTTCTCGTAATCCGTCACGGCCAGCTCCGCGAAGCCCTTCCTGATTCCCATCCGCTTCGGGAGGAAATCCCCGTGCCGCTCCGGATTCGTCAGCCAGCCCCGGTACTCCTTCTCGGTCTCCCGCCGCAGGTTCGGCAGGTATGCCCAGGAGGGGTTCGCCATGCTCCAGTTGCTGGGCTCGTGGACCTGTTCCTCCCGCTCCAGGCGGCAGATAAAAGGCAGCAGCCCGTGGTCCGCCTCGCCCTCGAAGAGAATCCGCATACCCTGGTTCAGCCAGTCGTCCAGCGGCCCGTCGTTGATTTTGCCGTTGGACGTAAAAACCCCGGTCCTGGGCTCCTTCTTTTTGCCCAGGCCGGAGGTGAACACTGATATGTTGTCGTAGTTTTGATACTGATGGACCTCGTTAAATACGATCAGCCCGGAGCGCAAGCCGTCCCGGTTGGCCGCTTTGTTGGCCCAGCCGTGGACGGCGCCGCCGTTTGCGATCCCGTCCACCGTCTCCTTGGTGTGGTGGAAAAAACGGTTGAGCTTCGCGGCCTGCTTCGGCCGCTCCAACACTCGGATCAGATCCTTCATCGGCCGCACCGCCTGCACCTCGTCGTTGGCGCAGATGTCCACGTCGTAGTCCGGCACCGGATTGTATGGCGAGGTCAGCGCCATAGCGCTGTAGGCGATTTCTCCATCCTTCCCGGCGCCTCTGGCGATCATGTCGAATAGCGTGTCCCAGCGCGGGAAGCCCTCGTCTTCGAAGGAGCAGAGCCACAGCGCGAGCTGGAACTTCTGCCACGGGAAGAGATCAAATGGCCAGTATTTCTGCAAGCCCAGGTATTTGCGGAAGCGGCCCTCGTCGAACCACCATCCCTCCTCGTTGGCGAGCCTCCGGATCAGCGCCACAAGTGCGTGCTGCTCCTTGCAGGCCCTTGGGCTGTTGCCCTCCACCAGTTCGATGTACTCCAGCACCTCGGCCGGAAGCTCTCCGTCGCTCCGGATCCGCCGCATTCCCTCGCAGGGCCCGCCGATCCGGTCCGGCCCCAAAATCACCGCCGGCGCCCCCTCCGAGGCCCCCGGCAGGATGATCCCCGCCTCCGATCCCGTCTGGCCCTTTTCCCGTGCAGGCCCGCCAGGCTCTGCCTTGGCCAGCGCCTCCTCGGCGCTTTGGATTGCTTCCTCGACCTTGGCCAGCTTCAGCGCCTCCTCCAGACCCGATGCAGCACCGGCAAGGGAGAGGCGCCCCGCCCCGGGTGTCGCGCCGGCAGGGGAGAGGCGCTTATTGTTTTTTGCTGCCATTCCCGTCACCGCCTGGTGCCTTTATTCCAGACGCGGACCGCACCTCTCGGCGTTGCTCTCGCTTCTCCGGCTTTGGCCTCATAGTGCCCGCAGGATGCACAGACAAAAATAAACAGGTCCCGGTTGTCGCCCACACGCTTGAGCTCCGGTTGTCCGCCACATTTTCTGCAAGGCGGCATTTTGGTTTTCTTACAAATCATCGTCTTCACCGTCCGGTACCTGGTTCTTCTGGGCCAGCTCCTGGCAGCCCAGGGCCTTGTACAGCTTTGCCATCTGGGCGGATACCCGCACCCGTGCGGAGACCGCGCAGTTCTCCACGTCGATGCCCCGCTTGGCGTCGAAGATTTTCACGCCGTTTTCGCGGATGTCCGCCTCCAGGGCGGCCCGGTGCCACCACAGCTCAAGGTAGTCGGTCACCATGTCATAGTAGATCTCTTCGGTGAGTTTTCTGGCCGCCAGGCTGTCCAGCATGGACCGCCGCAGCGCGTTGGCCTTCCGCTTCAGCGCCAGCTCAGAGCCCACCGCCCTGGCTTTCCTCTCCCGCGCTTCCTGCGCCCGGGCCTGTCTTAACTCTTCTGCCTTTTTCATCGTCATAACCCGCGGCCCGGCCTCCTGGCTCATGCTGTCTCGGTTATCGCGCTCCGCCATGATCTCACCTCCGCTCCGGCTTTCGCACAAGCACAAGCGGAGCCGGCAGCCCCAGGCCGTCCCGCTCCGCACTTTTTGATGCTATCAGTTTAGCACACAAAAAAGGCCACGGGAGGACAACTTTGCACCTTGTCCAACTTTTTCCCGGATCCCCCCGCCTCCGGCCGGCCCGCTCCGAAAATCGCCCCAACCGATCCCCAAATTCCCTAAATTTGGATTCGCGCCGGCGCGGGGGCGCGGAAAAACTCCGAAATGTCCTGGAACCCTCCGATTAGGCGGCCAAAGCGAAATCTCGTTTTTTTGAGGGGGGGTCAATCCCATCGCTCCTCGGTCAGCGGCTCCGCCGTTGCTGCGCACGCCGGCCGCAATCTCTCCGGATGCTCCAACTCATGGCAGCTGCGGCACAGGGACACCAGCTGCCGCTCCTTTGTGTCTGGATCCCAGATTGAGAGGGCCAGATCAGGACGATCTCGCAGGTGCTTGATGTGGTGCACAATCTCCGCTGGGGCGTATTTCCCGCGCTCCTTGCATTTTTGGCACTCGTTATTGTCGAGGCGGAGCCGGACGTGGAGAGACAGTCGCTTCCATTCGCGCCAGGAATAAAACCGTTCTTCCTGCCCTGCGTCGATCAGCGCCCGCAGCCTGGCGAGCTGAGCCCTCGTCATTCCGCCTTCCCCCTCGGCAGGTATCCCAAGCTGCGGGCCACCCGGTTGGCAAAGGCGGCGTTCCATCGGCGGGCCGTCCTATAATCGACGTGGGCCTTGATCGCGGCATCCTGGAGGCGCACCCCGCCCCAGTAATACTGCCGGAGCATTTCCATGCGCTCCCGGCCTGCCGCAGACAACTCTGTCGCGTCGATTGCCGTCCGCACGGCGGTCAGGATCTGCTCCTCGGCCGGCGGCAGCTCCGCCAGGGCAAGCCGCTCGACTGTCCTGCCATTTTCGCCGCCTCCAGGTGGTGCATAGTAGTCGTGGAGCTTCCCGTCCGCGCCTTTTATGCTTTTGACGGCCTTCGTGGTCTGCATGGCCTGGAGATCCGCCTTTCTCTGGCTGATCGCTGGATATTGCCTGATCGCCAGCCGGACAGCGGACCACCACCAATTCCGCGGTCTGCTCACGTCGTTCGCCTCCTCTTCTGCTGCGGCACGCTCTCCGGCAGTTTGCGCTTCGGCTCGATATATCGGATGTAGACCATTCCGTAATCATTCGTCGGGTTGTTCTGGTACTCCTCGACCTCCGCACCCGGCGGGGCCTGCAGCGGTTCCGCATCCGGGCCCAGCTCGATCTCCTCGTACTCGCAGGCCTCCAGGTTGCGCGAGCAGGCGTATCTCTTGTGGTTTTTGATGTCTCTGGTCTGGCGAATCAGGTAAGCCGCCAGGCTGGAGTAGCTCCCGCCCCGCAGGTTCTCGTAGTCTACGGCCCCGAAGGGCCAGAAACTCTCCAGAGTCCTGCCGCAGATCAGCAGCTCCTTCTTGGCCTGGGTGACCGACTCTCCGCTGAGGATTATGTGGACGTGGACCCGCGCCGGATCCTTCGTCCTGCCGTCCATGTCCGAGGCCAGGATCATGTACTTGCAATCTTTGGCACCGGCTTCCCGTACCCGGCGGAGAAATTTTTTTCCCTCTCGCTCCGCCTCGAACAGTATGGCGTCCCGCTTGACCTCTGCCTTCTCCCGGGATCCCCTGGGTAGGGTCTTGTATGCCGCAGTGCGCAGCTGCCGCCACGCTTTGTCGTTCCAGGTCAGGGTGAGGAAAAGATCGCCCTGCTCGAAATTGTTGTTGAGCTTCCGAGCCAGGATGTGGGCGGCCTGGTTCCGGTTCGCTTCCTGTTTCCGCGCCGTCGAAGGCTTGGCCTTTCCCCTGCGAGGTTGAGCGGAATCTGCAATCCAAAAATCCGAACCGTCAACCACGCCGTTTTTGCAATGATACAGTCGCCTCATTCTCTTCGCCACCCCTTCCTCCTCCTTTGCCGTCTATCGTCGAAAACATAGCACCACAACAAGCGATCAAAAGACGCGTACGCGCGCGATATATATAATGAGGGGAGAGCCCCCTCCGCCCGCGCTTCGGCGTCTTTTGTGCATCTCGTCCTTCTGCTGTCAAACTGCATCGAGCCTTTTCCCGCTCGTCAGAGCCCCGGCCCCGCCGAAGCTCTGACCAACGCCCAGCCCGGTCTCCCGGGCTGGGATTTTTGTTGCCTTACCATTTGCTCTTGGGGCTGCTGCCGTGCAGCACGTTCCGCCCGCGCTGCGTCCCCACCGCCTTGCGCTGGAGCTTGTCCCAGGTCTCGCGCACGTAGCGGCTGGGCTTGACGCCCAGCTTCTCCGCCCGGGCCCGGAGGATTGCCCGCTTGTACCGTCTCACTCTCTCACCCCCTCCGTGTGCGCCTCCACGATCCTGCTGATCTTCCCCACCAGGGCGGCCATGGCCTTCCAGGCACCGGCCTGCTTGTCCGGCGGGAGCTTGTCCACGCTGCCCAGCAGCGCCAGTTTTTCCCGTTGTTTGGTGGTCATACAGCCACCACCTTCCGGAACTGATTCATGGTTTCGATCTTCTGTCCACACCATTCCGGGAGGTTGGCACGGACCACCGCCTCCGCCATGGGCGGGCAGACGGCATTGCCGCAGCGGGCCACCTTTGCCGCCTTGGAATACTCCTTGCCTGTCTTGGGGTCTACGAAGTCGATGATGTAGTCCGGCGGGAAGCCCATGGCATTGTAGAGCTCCCGGGGCGTCAGCATCCGCAGGCCGATGTCCAAAATGTAATACCAGCCGCCTTCGATGTTCAGCAGCAAAATCTCGTTCTCGTCCAGAGAATAGCCGCAGTATTGATTCAACAGCTGCCGGATCTCTGGCCAGTATCCGTATGGGCGGGCATTGCCTGTCTGTTCCTGGTCATATCGCACCACCTGGACCCGCACGTCTGCGAACTGGCCCCAAGATGCGGTAATGGTCCGCAGAGGTTTGTCCACAGGCTGCCCTATATCATTTCCTTTGAACTCCGCAACCTGGGCCGCTACAAGCGACTGGCCGCCGGAGGATGTCACGGTGTTCACGGGCTTTTCCGGTGAGTTGCCCTTGCCGTGATACCCGCCTGCGTGGAAGGGCTGCATGAAGGCCGTGGTCAAGGCCTGTCGGTCGTGGGAGACAACAGTGTGCAGCGGATCGTCCAGCTTCGCGGCCGTGCCCGTCCCGTAGTATTCAGTGAGATGGGCCGTCGTGACGGCGTAGCGGTTGGAGGCGTCCACCGTCGGCAGGGCCGCGTCAATGCGGTTTGTCCTGGCGTATTCGCTCCCCCGTTCCGTGTGATACTGGGACAGATTGGCAGAGATCAGGCAAGCTTCCTGCTTTGATACCGTTGTAGGCGCTGGCTCTCGGATGCTTCTGATCCGGTTGCCTCCGCCTGTTTGCCCGATTGACGCGAGATTGAAGGCGGAAAGCACCGGCTCACAGATCCCGCCCGTGTACTTTGCCGTAATGGTCTTGTTGGGTTTTCGGAGTTCTGAATCGTGGCCTTCGCCGCTGTGATTGCACTCCACACCGAAAGCGGTCAGCTTCGGCTCCACAAGCATCTGATTTCCGGCGCTCGTGACCGTATGGACAGGCTGGCCAGCCGGGGCTCCAATGGAGTTGGTGGTGTTCGTAACCGTGAATGGCGCCAGCTTCTGCGCTCCCAGGTATTGCTTCCCGGTCGCCACCACAGTGGGCAGAGGCTTTCCAACGTCATGCACTCGCGGGGCCTGCCCACGCCGTTCTCCATAACCCACTGGCACAATAAAAGGCTTTGCAGCTTGAATGGTATGCTTGTCCACGCCACGGATCACCCGGCGCTGGGTGTTGTCGGCCAGGGGCCGCACGGCTTCAAGCCCATACTGTTCCTTGATCTGCTCTTTGGTCGCAAAGATGGACGGACAGGGCAGGTTCCAATCTATGATTTCCGCAGCGGAGCGCCAGGGCAGCAGTTTCCCGGCAATCACGTCGGGATGATCTGCCGGCGCATGGGTCCGCTCTGGCTTTCGGATCGGCTTGCCGTCTCGGCGGCCCACCATGACGAATCGCTTTCTGGACGTCGGTGCGCCGTAGTCAGCCGCTACAAGCTCCCAGTGGTCCACATCGTAGCCCAGACCGTGGATCATGCGTTGGGCTTCCTCACTGTCGGTTGCGATATGCAGAAACTCACAGCATTCCAGGAAGGCCGGATGATACTGGGAAATACCATCTGTCAGAATTGCCACAAAGCCCTTGAAGGTCTCGCCCTTGCGGGCGGGGTCGGGCACCATGGCCAGCTGATCTTTCGGCACTTCTTCTCCAGGCTCAGATACCACGAGCTTCTTGCCGACCTTCTTCATCGGGCGTCCGGTCTTCTGGTCCGTCATCGGGATCAGCGGCCCCCAAGTCTGGATCTCCTCCACGTTCTCCATGATGAATACCCGCGGAGGCGCCCGAAGGCACCACTTGACCACGATCCAGCTCAGGCCCCGGATATTCCTGTCTACCAGCGGGGCGCCTTTAGCCTTGCTGAAATGCTTGCAGTCCGGGGACGCCCATAGCAGGCCTACGGGAGCGCCGTCAACCGCATCCTCCGGCTCCACATCCCAAACGGAGGCTTGTAGATGTTTTGTAAAAGGGTGGTTAACGGAGTGCATGAGTATCGCGTCTTTGTCGTGGTTGATGGCAACGTCTACCACTCGCCCAGTCGCCAGTTCAATGCCGGAGGAAGCTCCGCCGCCCCCGGAAAAGCTGTCCACAATCCGCTCTTCGGTGAGGCTGATCTGTGCCGGGTCTCGTTTGGTTTTCATCCCTGGGCCTCCTATTCCATGGGCAGCGCTGCCCTGGCCTCCTCGCGGCTGACCCGCTCGAACCGCACCACCCAGACCCAGGGATTGGCCGCCCAGCCCTCGGCTTTCCTCCGGTCCTTGCGGATCGTGCCGTCCCAAAGCCTGGAAAACTCCCAGCGCGGCTGGTCGTAACGCTTGCACTCGCGGCAATTTCGGTTTTCCCGACCGTCCCCGATGCATGCCCTGCACTGCTCGTAGATGGGGATGCCCTCGGCCCCCAGCTCCCACATCGGCACCCCGGCCTCGTCGATGCTCTCCTGCAACCGCTCCGGGAAGACCTCCGTCACCCGGAGGAATATCCGCGCCGCCTGGCGGGGCATGTGGATGGAGGGCCGCCAGATGTGCCCGCCGGAGAAGACCGGCTCCTCGCCGTCTGCCCGGTAGAGGAAGCAGCCGTCGGTCATCCCGTCCGCCGTCTCCATGGTCTCCGGCGCCTTGCCGTACATCGGATTGCTGTCGTTGCCGCTGTTGGCGCAGGGCTCCCCGCAGGTGATGCAGGGCCAAAATGCCCAGCTTTCCCGCACCCAGAGCAGATCGCCCACGGCATAAGGCGTTCTCTTGACGGTGTGTCCACAGCTTTTCACCAGCCGCCGCGTGACGGTCTTCCGCCCCTCCTGGATCGCCTGTACCATTTCGGTGTTAAAGAGGATCGGTTTCATTATGTCCCCTCCCCCAGCCACGGGAAGCCCTCGATTCGCGTCAGGTTGTCGCCTTTGCTCTCGATGCCGTAGATCACGGCCAGCTCGACGAAGCCCTTGAAGTAGATTTCCTGGCCCAGCTCGCCGCCGACCATCTGGATAAACGCCTGCTTGACTCCCGCGGCCTCGATGATCCGGGTGAAGCGCTGGGCCATCGGGCGAACCTTCAGCCCCTCGCCGGTCTGCCAAATCTCGTAGCCGTTCAGCGTCAGCTGGGTGCGCTTGATGTGGGTCTTTGCTTCATTCGCGTTCCTGCGGATCTCTGCCCAGGCGGCCAGCTCCACGTCCAGCGAGCAGGTCGTCCCGGGGTCCGCGTCCTTGTGGGCCAGATAGGCCGCCGCATCGTCCGGTAGGATCCCGATGTGTTCCACAATGGTCCCCAGGACCTTCGGGCAGATGTATTCAGCCTCAATCTCAGCGCCCCAGACCCCGGCGCGGATCATCACCCGGCCTTCGGCAAAGGCCACGCGATAGCCGCCGTTTTTGTACGCCTCCTTCAGCGCTGCGACCGTTCCTTTTTCATCCAGCATCCATCACACCCCCTGTAGCGCCGGCAATCTGCCGGCCTTCTCCTGTAGCGCGGGCAATCTGCCCGCCGTCAAAACCTCCCCTGCTCGCAGGGGAGGGGGACTGCCTTGAGGCGGTGGTGGGGTCCTCGTCCTCCCTCCGGGCCCAATCCTTGCAGGCCTCCCGGGCCCCGAAGCATTTCCGGAACTCCCCCGGCACCTCCACCAACCGGCCCTTCTTCCCGCCGCCGCTGCGGATCATCTTGGGATGGATGGCGCAATGCCCGGCGGTGCCTTTGCCCGTGCTGCTGTCCGGCACAAAGTGCCCGCAGCTCCCGCAGCACCGGCATCCGTACTCCACCCGCACCGCGGAGGAGGCCTCCCGCTTCCTGGGCTCCGGCCTCCGGCCCTTTTGGGCGCAGCGTCGGATCACCTCCTGGGGCATCAGCGTGGCCACGTGGGAGAGGAGATTGCGCAGCTGCTCCGGGCCCTCGACCCCCAGCGCCTGGCAGGCCTCCTCGTAGCTGCACAGATCGTCCAGGGCCGTCATCACGTTGCCCCCCGGCACGATCACCGTCCCGGTGGCGTCCCGGAGCATATTCCGCCAGCCCGTCTTCTCGTCCGCCAGCTCCCGGCCCGCGTCCTGCGGCCCCGGCCGTTCCCGGCCAACGGCCTCCTTGCAGTCCGGGCAAAGCCGCGCCGTGGTGTAGCCCCAAAAGTCCCGGCCGCAGCGTCGGCACACTCGGGGGCTGCTGTAGGCCCCGCCCGGCTGCCGCATGCCGCTCTGCTCTCCGCCCCTGGCCATGCACATCTCCTGATAGGCCCGGGCGCTTTCCGCCTGCTTGCGCCTCCGGCAGTCGGGGCAGTAGTGGCTCTTCCGGCCGCCCATATACTCACCGCCGCACGCCTCGCAGGCCCGGAGCTCCATCTTGTAACTGTAGCTGCCGCTCATGCCTGCGCCTCCCCGGGGGACCGCCGCAAGGCGGTGGAGTGGGGCGTCTCCCCGCCGTCTGTAGCGCCGGCAATCTGCCGGCCCTCCGTGCCCCCGCCTTCCACCAGGCCCCGGTGGAGCGCTTTGACGTAATCCAGATCGTAGTGCTCCATCACGTCCCCCAGGGTCTCCAGCAGCTGCACCGCCCGATCCGGCGACAGTCCGATCATGCAGGCCGCCAGGTAGGCATAGCCCAGGGCCGCCTCGTCGCTCCACTGATTGGCGAGCAGTTCCGCTATGGTCTTGTTCCCGCATTTGACAGAGCTTGTCCGCTCATGCTTGCGGTACCCGTCCAGCTTCTCACAGACGGCCCGGTAGCCGTGCTCCAGGGCCTTCGTGTACTCCTTCAGATCGTCAAAATGCCCCCGGGCGAATTGGGAAAGCTCGCCCTCCTCGGGAGCCAGCAGCCGCAGCTCCCCGGTGCGAAGGGCTTCGATCTGCCTGGACCACTCCAAACATGTCATAAGCATCCTCCTTTTTTATCTTTGGATTCTGTATGTGATGTTCACCGGATCGGAGCCGGTGCAAATCAACTCGTTCTCTTCGCAGTCCAGTCGCTCCGCTGCGGCTCGCCTGGCTGCCATTTCATAGGACGCCTTCTCGGAGACGGAGCCATTGGGCCCGGTGAAGTGGAACCACTTGGGGCCGCTGTTGGAAAACATGTAAGCCGCAACGTAGGCCACTCTTCCCACCTCCTTTTTTTGGATACCGGGCGGCACGTTGGCCGCCCGGGCCGGTCTTTCCCGGCTGCCAGAGGATCATCATGGAGCCCGTGAGGGCTTGTGGGAGCCGCCGGACTCGAACCGGCGCGTGCATGGTCCGCTCATGTTGCTCTGCCTGCTAAGCTACGCTCCCGTATAACCTGGCGGTTTCCCAGGCCGCCAGGCCCCGTCTTTCCGGGGTGCCGTAAGAAGTGAATGTGCCCGATGCCTCGGGCTTCTGAAACCTGCCCGTCTTTCCGGGCCGCCAGCCCCACGATATTGGCGGAACATCCGGCATACCAGCTCTCACCCTGGCCCGGTGCTCATGGGGCGATCCCGCCGAAAGGAGGTCCCCGGGGTGAAACGGCATCGCTCCAAAAGCCCCCGAGGTGGCGTCGCCGGTGGATGTAGCGGCGCACACCAGTGCGCCATGTAGCGCGGGCAAACTGCCCGCCCTCTGTAGCGGCGCACACCAGTGCGCCACGCATCCTCACCCGTCCCGGCGATTGGCGGCGGGAGGAGGGCTCGAACCTCCCCAGCGGATCCTCGCACCCGGCTGCTGTCCGTACCGCACAGCGCCCGATCGGTGAGCATTGGCCGCCTTATCATGGCCCGCTCCCGGTTCCCCGCTGGCCGCTCCTGCGCGGCCCCCGCCATCTGTAGCGCCGGCAATCTGCCGGCCTTCTCCTGTAGCGGCGCACACTGTGCGCCATGTAGGGGCGGTCATTGGCCGCCCGCGTCCTGTAGGGCCGGCAGATTGCCGGCCCTCCCCCCCGTGTCATTCCGAGCGCAGCGAGGAATCCGCTCCCTCCGTCTCCCGGCGGCACAGCTCCTCCAGCCGCCGCTTGTCCGCAGGCCGGAGGCCGTACTTGCATCGGGCCTCCATCTCCTGGAATGGGATCTCCAGCTCCACCGCCGCAGCCAGGGCGGCGATGGTCCGCCAGCATTTTGTCGGGAATGCGGAGCTCGGCACGCTGACCACCGCCGCCCGCTCCCGGCCCCGATCCCAGATGACGACCTTGACCTCAATCTCGTCCATAGGGATCAACTCCAAACCTGTCCCGGTACTCCTCCGGGGTGATGCCCTCGATCTCGCCCCGGCGCATGGCCTGGTTGGCCAGCTGCCCGGCGAGGCGCTGGGCGTTGCGGCGGTTGGCGGCGATCTGCTCCGGCGTGAGCCGCTGCAGCGCTGCGTCGTCGATGTGGACGGTTATGCCCTTGCTGCAGTTGTATGTAGCCACGATCAAGCAGATCGCCTCCTTCCGGTTTAGTCTATGCTTTTGCCCTCGATCTTGAGTATTGCGTACATCAGGGCCGAGAAACAATCCCGCCGGATGGCGTTAATCGTTGCCTGCGGTCCGTAGGCGTCGAAGAACTCTCGGCTGATTGTAGTTGACGCAGAGAATTTGAACGTTGCCTGCCCGCCGTTGCCATAAAGGATCCCGAACCGCTCGCAAAACTGCTCCCAGTTTTCACCTGTCTCGCTGGCATTGACAATCGGCGCAGATAAGGGGACCGGGATCAGCTCCACCGCCGGAGCCTCGGCGCCGGCCTTCAGGATGATGCTCTTCTCGCCGGAAAAGACCTTGCGGATTTCTTCCCGCTCCTGTTTCTCCAGCTCGGCCAGAAATTCCTGATACCCGCTGATCGGGGCGCTGATTTCAATGCCCTCCGGCATTGCTCCGATGTACTTAATGGTTGCCATCTTCGTCCTCCATAGTGATAGCCTCCGCTGCGATTGTGCAATCTTTCAATGGCACGTAGCATGGGTTGAAGCAAACGCTGCGCCTTGCGCAGGAATAACAGCATTTTGCCCTCGTTTTCATGCAGCGCCTTGCGAGGCAGTCCCGCTGCATGCAGGCCTTTTTGGTTTCGTCCTGGCACTCAATCGCTTCCCGTCGTCTGGCGTCCTCGGCAGCTTCGCAGATGGAAACGTTGGCGCAGGTGTGATCCGTCTCCGATTTGTTGTCCTCGGCGCGAAACTTAATGGCCTGCAGCTCCAGCCTGGTGCAATACTGGCACCAGCTATAGGGGAGATCGACCATCATTTTTACCAGCATGAGCTTCCTCCCGTCATCATAGCTTCTGAAAATCCCAAGCGTTTGGGATTTCCTACGCCGGCATTTTCCCGAAATACAGCCTGTTCGGCGTAATGTTGAGCGCATTACAAAGCGGCGCAATATCTTCTACCGCCAGCCTCTGGCGGAAACACATGATATTGGAGAAGGTCTTGGGATCCTTCCCGATGCGTTCTGCAACGACGCTTTGCTTCATTCCGCTCTCCTGGATCGCTCCGCGAAGATTCTCGATAATTCTCTTGTAGCCCTCGTTTTCCATGTATCTCACCTCCAGAAAAGTATAAGAAACTTGGACTATCGAAATGATAGCATAAGTATCTTATATTGTCAAGACTATTTTCTCAAAATTCTTGTACTTTTTTCTTGACATTGTTGGTTGAAAATGCTATCTTTAATTCGTAAGATTTTTTTCTTTGATTGGAGGCTAAATTGGTATGAAAATCGCAGAGAGATTGAAGGAGGCCCGGCTTCGCCTCGGCATGACCCAAGAAGAGCTTGCCAAAAAAGTTGGCGTCACAAAGGGGGCCATTGCGAATTACGAAAATGGTGTGAGCCTTCCTAAAGTTGAATTTCTTTATCCCTTGATGGACGCACTTGGTATTGATGCTAATTTTGTTTATGGCGTTTCGTCCTCGGATGCTTCCATCCAGGTTACAGCTCACGAGCGTAAAGTGGTAGTCGCTTATCGGTCACACCCTGAAATGCAGCCTGCCGTGGATCGCCTCCTGGGCATAGAGGAAACCGCAGCCCAGGAAAAGCAAGCCTAAACGTATATCTCAATCGTTCGCTGAAAAAGAAAGGAGCCCCACCCTATGAAAAAGACATTTCTCCTCGCCCTGATACTCTGCTTCCTTTTTGCTGCCTGTTCTGCTGCGCCTTCCTCTTCCGGGTCCAGCGCCGCACCGGTTAGTGCCGCAGAAACTCAGCGCACTCCTGTCAGCACCTCCGAGGACGTCTCAACAGATGCCGAAATTGCCTCCGAAACAACTTCGGCGGTAACTGAACCCCCCACGGCATTCCCGCAAGATGATGAAAAGCAGCTGCGAACTTTCCTTGACGGGCTTGTCTCTGCTCTGAATAATGCACAGGGCGATAACCTGTACTATTACTCCATTGAAGACGATGGTGTTTTCTTTACGATCAGCATACCGGCCTTCGACCCTGTTTATGAAAGCCTTGACGCTCTCTCCGCTGACGATCTTGCTTCCGCCCGTAAGATCGCCCTTGATTTTGTATCTGGTGATTTTGCGAAAGACCTGGTCGAGCAAATCCACTCACATGGTGGAGCCTCTAAATCCGTCTATATCACGCTTGGGTGCACGCACGGCATTTGCATGGCCTCTCGGAATCTTCATGTTTTTATGGATGAATTGAAAAGATGATCGCACATAATTCAACTACTGCGGCATTTTCTGCTTCTGCCCGCGTGGCCATGTACCTCCGCAAGAGCCGGAAAGACCTGGAGCTGGAGGCCGTGGGAGGGGAAGACACCCTGGAGCGGCACCGGCGTGTGCTCCTGGAGCTGGCCAAACACTACGAGCTGACCGTTACCAGGATCTATGAGGAGGTCGTCAGCGGCGACACCATCGAGGGACGCCCCCAGATGCGGCAGCTTCTCCGGGACGTGGAGGCCGGCAGCTATGACGCGGTTCTATGTCACGACATCGACCGCCTGGGCCGCGGCGGCATGGCCGATCAGGGCCGGATCCTGGACACCTTTAAGTGGAGCCACACGGCCATCATTACCCCGGACAAAATCTACAACCTGGACGCCGACCTCGACGAGGAGGCCGTGGAGTTTAAGACCTTGTCCGCCCGGTATGAGTATCGGATGATAAAAAAAAGACTCGCACGGGGCCGCGAGGCCTCCGTGCGAGAAGGAAAGTTTATCGGGAATCGGGCGCCCTATGGTTATGAGAGGTACAAGCTCCAGGGGGCCAAGGGCTGGAGCCTGCGGCCCGTGGAGCCCGCCGCCCAGGTAGTGCGGGATATATTCCGCTGGTATCTGGGGGAGGACGAGGCCCGGATCGGCGTCTCTCTGATCGTCCGCCGCCTCAACGAGCGCGGGATCCCCGGGCCCTCCGGGAAGGACTGGACGCCCACCGCCGTCCGCAGCATCCTGGCGAATCCGGTCTACGCCGGATTTATCCGCTCCAAGAGCCGCCCGGCGGTGGTGACCATGGAGGAGGGCCGGAAGGTGACCCACCGGCCCCGCTCCGCGGCCCCGGATATCTATCCTGGCCTCCATGAGCCGCTGATCTCCGAGGCCCAGGCCCGGCAGGCCGCGACGCTGCTGGCCAATAACAAAAGCCGCCCCGGCCCCAAGCAGGTGGCGATGAAAAACCCGCTCTCCGGCCTGGTGATCTGCGATCAGTGCGGCCGTGCCATGATCCGCCGCCCCTACGGCAACGGCTATCCGGACGGCCTGCTCTGCTCCTACACCTCCTGCGCCTGTGTCAGCTCCACCCTGTCCACGGTGGAGGACGCCATCCTGGAGGGCCTGCAGCAGTGGCTCGTGGCGCTGGATCTGAGCCTCGACAGCGGGGCAGGGGAGAGGCAAAGCGCCGCCGAGCTGCAATCCGCCCGGACCGCTTTGGAGGCCGCACAGGCCGAGGACGCCCGCCTCCGGGCCCAGAAGGCCAGGGCCTACGACCTGGTGGAGCAGGGAATATACACCCCGGAGATCTTCACCCAGCGCATGGCCGCCCTGGGCGCCGAGCTGGAGACGGTGGCCGCTCAGATCTCCGCGCTGACCGCTGAGATCGAGCGCCTGGAGGCCGCAGCGGAGGCAAAGGCCGCCCTGGTGCCCAACGTCCGCCGGGTGCTGGAGCTGTACCCCCGGCTCCAGGAGCCGGAGGAGAAGAACGCCCTGCTCCGCTCGGTGCTGTCCAAGGTGATCTACCACAAAACCCGCCGCGAGCGCTGGTCCGGCGGCTCCGACCTCTCCTTGACCCTGGTTCCCATCGTCAAATAAATTTTTTACGGCCCACCGACAATCCGGTGGGCCGTATTCGTCTGTACCTTCAAAATATAAATATGCCCACCCGTTTCCGGGTGGGCATATTTTACTCGTCGCTGCTCTTGATGTAGGCGTCCGGGAAATGCTCCTGCACCCGGGCCAGATAGGCCTCGGCGTAGGCCCTGTTGCGGAAGGCACCCACCTGGATTCGGTAGATGGGCCCGTCCGCCTGCTCCTGCTCCAGTTTGGCCTTGACGGCCTGGCGGAAGGTGTCCATGGTGTAGGGCATGCCCAGCTGCGTCCAGTAATGCTCCGGGTCCGTGTGCCCGGAGACTCCGCGAATTCGGTTCCATTCACAATGGCCCAGGACCTCCGGGAACAGCTTGCCGTTGATCTCGCGCTTCGCCAGCGGGTCCACGCCGAACATCTGGCAGAGGTAGGCAAACAGCTCCACGGCGCCGTTGTATGCCGTCTCGCAGTTTGCTCTGGCCTTGTTCCGGTCCAGAATTTCAAACCTGTCGGTGCGGCCGATGTAGCGGATGGACAGGCTCTCCGCCATCTCCACGCCGATGGCGACGTTGTTGCCGGCCTGCCCGGCGTGCCAGCCCCGGAAATCCCAGGGCAGCGTCTGTCTGGTCTTGCCGTCTCTGGCGTCCACGCAGGCGTGGGCGATGGCCTGCCCGTTGGGGTTGTCCCATTGCTCTGCCTGGACGTCAGCGCTGTCTCTGGCGCAGCCCAGAGAGTGGAGGATCAGCAGGGGCCTCTCCTGGCCGTAGAATGTGCGGTAGTCGCTGCTCTGCTGCGCCGGCGGCAATGCCTTTTGCCGGACGTTGGTGGCGTAGCAGCCGGATTTGGTGCAGATTCTCTGGATGATGTCCAGACTCATTTAGCATCACCTGCCTCTATACCGTTCTCCCCGTCGGGAGGCTTGTCTGCTTTAATCGGATCTGCCATGCTCTCATTTTTTCGTTTCAGCCAGTCGATGCATTTGGTAAAAAACGCCGGCAGCGGGTAGATGAGCCCGATGTTCTCGGTGATGGAAATTGCCTCCACCGTGAAAAACGCCCAGCAGGCGCCGTCCCTGAAAAATGTCTTGCCCGTCAGCCTGTCCAGTTGGTGGAACAGTACCACCATGCACAAAACCAGCATCTTGCGCATGAGGCCCTTAAAAGCAGCCTTGCTTTCCAGCGCGCCGCCTGGGCTCTTCGGGCTCTTGTGGAACACCCCGGCCACGATCAGGCCAGTGATGTAATCCAGCAGCATGGCAATGCAGAGCACCTCCAGCGCCGTTTGCCAGCTGCCGATCAGCGCCGAAACAATGCCCGCTGCCACACCGGAGATCGTGCTGATGATTGCGATTCGTCCTGTCATTTTTATCATCCTTTCTTATTGTGCTTCGGTCCAGCCGAACTCCCCCGGCTCCCAGATGTTGCCGTCGCCGTACGTGTTGATCCAGTGCTTTCCGTTGTGGCTGACCTTCGCCCCGGCCGGATAGGCGTCGTGGGCTCCCAGCGGCTGCCGCCATTCGGGCCACTCCTCGGCGGGGTTGTCCACCCTGGCCCAGATGGCCGGCGTCAGATTAGGCGGCCAGTCCGCCTGGCTGTGGTGGGTTTCCGGGATCAGCCGGTAAAGCAGCCCCTCATGCCGCACGCGCTGGCCATTGCTGTAGTCCGTCTCCGGCTGCCACGCCGGGAACAGCTCCACGGCCTCCAGCGCATCTTCGTCCGGCAGGGAGCCGCTGGCCTGTTCGATTTTTGCCCGGAGCATCCGGGCTTTTCCCCGCTTCATCCGCTCTCACCTCCCAGCAGCATATCCAGAGCCTCTTCTGGGCTGATTTCGTCCTCATCTGTAGCCTCATGCAAGACCCAGCCCTGCACGACGGCCTCGGCGGTCTCCGTCCAGGTCTCCACATATCTGCCCACGCCCTGTGGCTCCGGCTGATCGGTGTAGGTCACGGGCTTGTACCCCTCGGCCTCGTAGACCTCGCTGGGAGGATTTCCGTACCAGAGTCCATCATAGAAGATGGGGTTGGGGGCGTACTGCGGATAATCGGCAACCAGTTTTGCATATCTCATTGCGTGATAACCTCCCCCGTTGTGGAGTTGCGGTAGATTATGGTCGCATTCGTTGCGCCCCACGGAGCATACTGATTTACAGCCGTAGGAATTTCTGCCACAGTTGTTGCATCGACATACAAAGTAATTTCAAGCGAGTTTTGCGTCGTCCCGCTGAATATTTTTTGCGTGTATGACGTGTTGTTCATTTCTGAAATTGGATGTCCAACGCTGCCAAAAACAACGGTTTTTAATGCTGAACAATTTCCCAGGAAGTATTCTACAAAACCGGTTCCAATTCCTTGCAGTAGCGGAAACTCTGCTGTTTCCAGTTTGTAACAACGATTGAAATAATTGGAAACACGTTTTGCGTTAGACCCACCAATAATCCCGGATTGCAGGCATTTCACATATTTCAGATTTGTTGCATCCATATACAGAGCATCATGCCCTTGTCGTATCGCTGGCAATTCCATGTTTTCTGCATAGCAAGTACCGTTATCAGTGTAGTACACAGGATTCCCATTTTGTGCATCAGCCATAATAATATTATTTGGCATAACTACACCTCCTAAGTTGGTGTGTAAGGCCACGAATCATAGGTGGCGTAATTGTCCTCCACCGTGATTTTGTAGCGTTTGTTCGCTTCGGCAACGAAATTCTCAATGCCAACCGTGGTTGTTGCAGTCGTACCGCTGAAGAAGATGATAGAATACTTGCCTGTTGCCGGTGGATTGGTGATGGTCAGACTTGTCAGCTCGCCGCACTTGTAGATGGTGTTGTCCTCCGGCTCAATGGTAGGCGTTGCGGAAATAATATCTACAACGTCTGGCGGATTGGCAGAACCGGCTCCGAGGTTTCGTCTTGTCGCCGCCGCTTGCGCTTCGGTCATCTGCCCCGTGGCGGTGACGATGCTGGCGGGGGTGACTTCGCCGCCGCCGCCCTTTTTTGCGGCAAGAATCACAAGCTCCTTGTTATCCATTGCCCGCCACCTCGTTCCAGCTGCCGTCCGGCAGCTTCACGTGGACGGAGGGCACGCCGCCGCTGCCGGTGTTGAGGCACACAACGACGGAGCCCTCGCCCCAGGCCTCCGCCGCCGGTTCGGTGAGATCGTCCTTGCTCTCGCAAAACGCGGAGTAGACGCCGCTGGGGCCTGCCCCGCTCTTGAGGGTTGCGTTAAAAATTGCCATATCGTTACCTCCATTTATCGGATTGCCCGTACTGCTCCGGGAAATCCCGGATTGATGGAGCCCAGCTGCACGTCGATGGTCCGCGCTCGCAGGGCGTCGAAGCTCAGCGACTGGATCCTGGTCTTTGTCTTGATCCCCCAGGGTGTGACGATCAGGGTCACCGTGTCGCCCAGATCCACCGGCACGTCCCCGGTGATCCGCTCGCGGCTGGCCCGCAGCGAGGCCGGCACCCCGCTTGGGGCGTGCTGTGTCTCGTACTCCCGGCAGGCCGCCAGCATCTGCTCCTGGGTGGGCGTGGCGTCAAACAGCTGGCCGAAATCCACCGGCACGATCACCTGCATGGGGAAGTTGCCGCTGTAGCTGTAGACGCCCCCGCTCAGCACCGTGAGGGGCCTGTCCGCGTCTCCCGGGCTTCCCCAATAGGGGTAGATGCCCGAGGCGTAGCCCTCCAGGATGTCCTCGCTCTCCAGTCCGGTGAGGTTCGCCCCGTATCGAAATTCCGCGCCGTAGTCGCCGCCCATGGCGTTCACGTACTCCACGTTCAGGCCGTCGAAGATCAGCTCGCCGCCGGCCGCCTCGATGAGATAACGCTTCAGCGCTTCGGCTACCGGGATGGGGGCGGGCCGCTCCGGGAAATTCGCCCGCAGCGCTGACGCCCTGGAGTATGTCCAGGTGGAGATGTCCGCGATGCTCGGGCGGGCGTACTGGTGGATTGCGTCGAACACCACCCGGGGCTGGCCGTTGGCCGACGCGGATCCTGCGTTGAGGATCACGCCGTTGTAATAGTAGCTCTGGTGTTCCGCGTAAACGCTGACGCCGCCGACCAGATTCCGGCGGCGGTTTTTGATGATGAAAAACTGCTGTTTCCCCCGCTCGTTGACGGTGGCCCGGATCGCCTGTCCCAGCCGCATCCCCTCCAGCTCCTCTGCGGTGGAAGGGAAGTCCGCCGTCAGGCTGTACTCTCCATTGATCTCCATCCGCACGGTGGCGGCAGTGCAGTGGGGGAGGGATCCAGCCCGGGCGGAAGGCCCCACAAGGCCCCGCTCGTCGGCGTTGTAAAGATCGATCTTTCCCATGGCGTCACCTCACCCACCAGCGAGGGGATATCAGGATATACGCCGCGCTGCCCTCCGATCTCTCCACGGTGCAGCCGGTGGGCAGCAGGACGCACTCGCCCTCGGTGTCGTTGATAAACGGCCCGCCGTTCATGGTTGCCCCGCCCTGGCTCACCACCGTCATATCGTTGGTGTCGATCTCGATCAGCCCCGCGAAGGCGTTGAAATCGATCTGACCGTAGATCTCGCCGGTGACGTCCTTGAAATAGAGGCTCAGCGCATCGCCGCTGCCCTCGATCTGGATCACCGGCCGCGCCAGGGCTCCGATCTGCCCGGCCAGCGGCGCGCCCACGTCCTGGGCGGAGAAGAAGTGGGACAGGCTCTGCAGCTCCACGTCGAAATCCCCGGCCACAAATCGCCGGGGATCCACGGAGAAGCGCAGCGGAATCTCGAAGTTGTTCCCGCTGCCTTTTCGGATGGGAGAAAAGTCCCCCGAGAAATAGCCCAGCCGGTAGGTACCCGGCTCGTAGCTGTCCTCCAGCTTGAGCAGCCTGCCGTTGGACGGCAGCAGGAGCATCCGCCGCAGCGCCGCCATCTTGGCCTCCAGGGCCGCGTTGTTGCTGCGCTTGTTGCCCTTGTGGGTGTAGAGTGCTGAGGTGTACTCTCTGATCTCGTTCGGCAGTCCGTCCGGCCACACGGGCCACTCAAAGCCGCCGATGCTGATGGTCTGCTGGCTCACCAGGGCGCCCACGCGCCCCGGCACCAGCGCCGCGTCCTCCGGGTTGCCCGTGGCGCTGTATGGCGTCACCGCCCCGATCTCGATGTCGAAGGTCGTCAGCAGGTCGTTGCCGTTGATGCTAAGTCTGCCGCTCATTTGCGGCCTCCTCTCTGGGCCTGTCGCAGCGTGTCGCTAAGCTGGACGGAGATCTCCGCCGCCAGCGCCCTGGCGTCCACAGGCCCCTGCGTTGTGATGTTGATTGGGATGGTGCCGATCCGCACGGAGGACGAGCTGGTGCCGCCTCCCGCTCCGGAGCTCAGCGGCATCAGCGTGGTGCCGCCGCTGTAGCTCGCCGTGGGCATGGCCGCCGCGGCAGGCCCCACAAAGGCCCCCGCAACGATCCGGGACGCGGCCTCCACCGCCTTGCGGTCCCGCAGGATGCCCCGCACCAGGCCGGCGTCCCACATTTCGCCCATCCAGTCCGCCACCTTGGAGGGGGACGCAATGGACAGGGTCTCCTTGGTTCCGCCGATGATGGCCTGAGCCGGGGCCTTCGCCGCCGTCCGCACGGCCCGCAGTTTGCCCGGGGCCGTCAGACCGGCGATCAGGCCGTCGATGTAATGTCCGGCCAGCTCTTTGCCGTCCAGGATGTCCCGCGCCTCCTGGACGTAGGACTCCATTTCCTTCAGCCCGGCCTCGGAAAATCCCGCCAGCCCGGCCTCCAGATTCCGCTTGTACTCCTGGATCGTCAGCTCCATATCGCTGATCTTGGCCTTCAGATCCTTCTTCTCTTGCTCGTTGAGCTGCTTTTTCTGGCGGTAGTAGTCCAGTGTGACGCCGAATTCCCCGGCGAGGATCCGCACCACCTCGGCGTAGTTCCCGTTGGCCGCTGCGGTCTGGGCTCTCTGCCATTTTTCTACGTTGGCGTAATAGACTTGGGCGTTTTCGCTGGCGGTTTGGTACTGTTTGTTTATCTCTTCATACGCTTTCTTCGCCTTCTCAACCGCGGCGGCGGCCTCCTCGATGGCTTTGCGGCGGACGCCCGCACCTGCATCGTCCTTGTGGCGTTCCGCGTACTCGACCTGGCGGCCATACTCCCTTTGCGCTGCCGCCAGCTTGTAATAGGCGGTTTCTACGCCCGGGGCCAGCTTGGCCGCGGTTTCCAGCGCCTCGTTGCGCTTTCTTTCTGCTTCCGCGAACTCTTCCGCGCCGGTAGCGAGCAGGGCCTCCGCCTCCCTCTTTTTGATGAGGTTGTCGATCTCCTTTTGCTGATCCTTGTACCCCTGTAGGATCCCGTTCTCCAACTGCATCTGGACGCCCAGCGCCTCCTTGAGCTCGCTGGTGATGTAGTTCACCCGCTCCTCGTCGGCCTTCTTGACCTCGCCGTTCTCGCCCACCAGGGTCTGCAGCTCCTTCCAGAGCCCCTCGGTGCGTTCGGTTTCCGCAATGATGGCCTGGGCGTTCTCCTTGTAGGCGCTTATCATCTCTTCGTGGGCCTGCTTGGACTCGTCCACGCTCGCCACCAGGGCCAGCTGGTCGTCGGTCAGATACTTCAGCCTGGCGTCCCCCAGGTCAAAAA
>CAMOSU010000022.1 GCA_946625125.1 uncultured Clostridia bacterium | reverse complement strand
ATAACACCCTGCGCCGTGGAGATCTGAAGGTCACGAAGACTTCTGAGGATGGCCTCGTCGAGGGCATCTACGGTACGATTAAGGGCTATAAGGTCAACCGTGAAACCGGCGATAAGATCTCCGGCGCTCTGTTCGGCCTCTTCCGCGCAGACGAAACCAGCTTCACGGAGGCCAACGCGCTGCTGACCGCTGAATCTGGCGAGGATGGCATTTTCACCTTTGAGAATGTCGTGTACGGCAGCTATACCGTGCGTGAGCTGCACCCTGCGGCTGGCTATCTTGAAAACGAGACGGTCTATGCCGTGACAGTCGATAAGGACGGCGACGTGGTTGAGATCACCGTAGTGAACGATCACAAACCTAAAGAACTACTCGTCCTTTGTGAAGGAATGCCGTTTCTTTTACTGCCAAACTGTATTTGATGGTGATTGGGATGGCAGAGAAAAATTCATAGTTTCCTCAGACACAACTGAGAATGAGCTGTGGATGAAGTATCCAGAGATAATGAAGGCTTTGTCCCCTTACATGTTCTGTAACGCTGCTTGCGGAGATATTTATGCAGAAAGCCTCAAGAACATAAACAAGTTTAGAAAACGGAGCTCAAATACGATTGATTTTGGAGCAATTGAGGTTTTAGAAGATCAGATGGACATTGAGGCACCCGAATTGGGCATAAGACTGATCTTATCAGAGGGGCTATCCGTTTGTACTCCACTTCAACGTGAACGTATTCAAAAATACTACATTGAAGGAATGTCTCTAAGCGAAATAGCTGAAGGCAAGAATATTTCTACTGTTCAGCAATCCATAGATGCAGGAATTAAGAAAATGAAAAAATTTTTTGGAGTAGACCCATAAAAACACCCCCTCTAATTCCTTACTTAGTGAAAGGGTATTTCAAGCTATCCGGATAAGCGTTCCCTTACTTAATCTTGAAAGGAACAAATTCCCAAAACGCTGGAACCACAACTACCGGGTTGCTCCATAAGCAAAGAGGCTGCATTTATAGCAAATCACAGGATGAATACTATGCGGGAAAGGAGGCGCGACATGGAAAAATTGTATACGCGTAGAGAAGCAGCCTCTATTCTTGGTATAAGCCTAACATCGCTTGATACCGCAAGAAACACGGGTGCTATTGCCTTTATTCAATACGTTCCAAATGGCAGCGTCTTCTTTACAGAAGAAGCTCTCCAGGAATATATAGCAAAACACACATACCAAGCGAAGCCAGAAGAACGACGGGTGACATACCGAAAACCGTGGGCACATAAGTAGTTGTTCCGTTTCAGTGTTATTGGATCGTCTCAATGAAAGGAGATCACAATGCCAAGAAAAAAGAAAGTAATTCCTGAATACGGAACTTGTATAAGAAAAGGAATTGAGTATTATCGGACAAGAATTGTTGACTCTGACGGTAAACGTGTTTCGCTCTATGCCAGAACCCCCGAGGAGTTGTATGAAAAGGTACAAGAGGCTGAACGGCTTATTGCGGAAGCATCTTTTAGAAAAGAGAATCCGACAGTCAACGAATACTGTGAAAAATGGTTGTTGATTCAAAAAGGTCGTCTCAGAACCACCACATACACGGACTATGAGTGGAAGGTTAAAAAGTATATCCAGAAACCGCTCGGAAACAAATATATGACCGATGTAACCCCGGATGACGTAAATCTCGCTATACTTCCCGCGTTAAGTATGTCGGAATCCGTATATCGCTCAACGCAGATGCTATATAAACTGATTTTCACAGCAGCAGATAGCAATATCATAAATAAATCCCCCTGTTCAAAGCTATCAGCTAAGGGAGGAAAACCGCAGAAAGTCAAAAAAGCATTGTCTGATGAACAAGTCGAGAAGTTACTAACGGCAATTAAAGATCTGCCGCCATATGTGTTTGTTATGATAGGATTGTATTGTGGGTTAAGGCGTGAAGAGATTCTCGCACTTCAATGGGATTGTGTCTTTCTGGATGTCCCAGCCCCGTATTTGTCTGTAAAAAGAGCGTGGCATACAGAGCACAATCGTCCGGTAATACTGGATGAGCTGAAAACAAGTGCAGCCAAAAGAGATATACCCATACCTCAGCCGTTAGCTGATTGCCTTAAAGAAGTAAAGGCAAAGAGCCGATCTCCATTTGTGGTCGCAAACAGAGATGGTGAGCCTCTTTCCTACACTCAGTTCCAACGCGTCTGGAAGTATATAGTGACAAGGAGCAATAAGGAACGCACCTACGTGAGGTATGTGAACGGTCAAAAAATCAAACACACAGTCACACCGGTTCTCGGTGAAAAGGCTCCTCATAATGGCAAGGTGGTGTACAGCTTGGACTTTCAAGTGACGCCGCACCAGTTGAGGCATACATATATCACAAACCTGATATATGCTGGGGTAGATCCCAAAACTGTTCAGTACCTGGCCGGTCATGAAAACAGCAAAATCACAATGGACATATATGCTAAGGTAAAATACAACAGCCCCGATGCGCTGTCCACCATTGTAAATAACGCATTCAACAACATGTACGCGAAAGCGGAGTAACCTGTTGAGGAGCCGAATAATATCGGCTCCTCTTCTTGTCTCTTGAAAAAACAATCAGCTTGTGCTATATTATAAAAACTAAGGGAAACAAGCGCCATACGAGAACTGGAGCTTCACGGGGACAACCTAAGGGACAACCCAATGGCATAACCCTCAAAAACCTTGATAAATAAAGGACTTTGGAGCCTGAAACTTTCAGAAGTACGGTCTCAAGGCCGCCCGCCGCGCGCCTCAGTTCAGCAAGCGCTGATCGAGACTTCAAAATGCCCAAAAACCCCGGAACCATGCGGTTTTCCGGGGTTTTTTGTCCTCCTGAGGGTGAGCGCTTCCGAATTTTCTTGCGTTTTTTTGGATCCTCGATTATAATAAAGCTGTGAAACAGAATAAGGCGTTATGAAACCGGGCCTGACGGCAAAACTGGCCCGAAGAAAGACGGAGGAATGACCAATGGAAGAAAGAGCTGCGTTTGACCTGCAAAAGCACATTGAGCAGGGGGTGGAGGCCATTGTGGCCGACAGCTTGAAGGCCACCCTGAAAAATCCCAAGGAAAGCGCTTTCATGGCAAAATTCGCCCTTGCCAGCCGCAAGGCCTCCAAGACCCGCATGAAGCTGGAGGAGGAGGGGCTCCATGTGCCGGGCTTCCTGATCGCCAGCATCACCTCAAGCTGCAATCTCCACTGCGCGGGCTGCTACTCCCGCTGCAGCAGCGCCACCAACGACGCGCCTCCGGTGGACCAGCTCTCCGACGAGGAGTGGCTGCGGATCTTCCGGGAGGCGGAGGAGCTGGGGATCAGCTTCATTCTGCTGGCGGGAGGCGAGCCCATGATCCGCCGGGACATCGTGGAGGCTGCCGGCAAGATGCGGAACATCATCTTTCCGGTGTTCACCAACGGTACCTTCATCGACCAGCGCTATTTCAAGCTGCTGGACGACTGCCGGAACCTGATTCCCGTGTTAAGCATCGAGGGCGGACAGGAAATCACCGACGCCCGCCGGGGCAGCGGCATTTACCGGCTGGTGACCGAAAACATGCGGAAATTCAAGGAGAAGGGTCTGATCTTCGGGGCCTCCATTACAGTCACCACAGAGAACGTCCGGGAGGTCAGCTCCCCGGCATTCCTGGATACGCTGACGGAACAGGGCTGCAAGCTGGTGATCTTCGTGGAGTTTGTTCCCGTCAGCGAGGAGGCTCGGCACCTGGCCCCCGGAGAGACCGAGCGGGCCTACCTGGCAAAGGCCATGGAGAATCTGCGGCAGAAGTACAATGAGGCGGTGCTCCTCTCCTTCCCGGGGGACGAGCTGGCCATGGGCGGCTGCATGGCTGCGGGTCGGGAGTTCTTTCACATTAACTCCCACGGCGGCGCGGAGCCCTGCCCCTTCTCTCCCTATTCCGACGTGAACATCCGCGATACCTCCCTGCGGGATGCCATCGCCTCGCCCCTCTTCCAACGGCTCCAGTCGGAGGGAGTCCTCAGCGGGGAGCATGTGGGCGGCTGCGTCCTCTACGAAAAACGGGAGCAGGTGGAAAGAATTCTGGCCGAAGCCGACGCCTGAGGATCTACCCGACTTGTAAAATCATACACACCGCAAGCCCCCGGAACCCTGTGGCTCCGGGGATTCTTGCCTTTCCGCCGGTCCAGAGCGGGTCCGCTGTTGGCGGCAGGAGCCGGGAGCCCGGACCGCACTGCCCGGGAAGCAGTGCTGCAGATCAACGGGCGAGAGGAGCACTCCCTTCGTCGAATGAGTTCAGGAGCAATGAAATGCAGCCGTTCTGTCGCCCTGGGAAAAAGGTGAGGTCGAACATATGTCGAACACATGCAGTTAACGAATCCGAGGTAAGCCTTGATATCCTGAGAGATGTGATTCATGTTTATGGCGAAAGGTATTCCTTTTATTGATAAAGCGCATAGCATGTACACTTCCGAGGAAAAGTATGAACTTGCAAAATGGGCGTTAGAAAACATCGATTATGATATGGTGTCTGCTGAATTGGGGAAAGGACTGCATGGGAGCGTTCATGAATAGATCGGAGAATTGCCGCTGGCGGTTCTCCGGCCTTGCTTTTTTTGCGGGGATATGCTATGATAAGCCCAAAGAAAAAATGGGAGGCAGGCTTATGCTGAAGCAAAGAGAAGGGCAGATCCTGGTGGGGACCATCCTGGTCCTGGTGGGGATTGTGGTGTTTTTTAAGAGCACCCAGGTCTATTCCTGGGGCTTCTACCGGCTGGGAGGCGTCTCCACCGGGGGCATCCTGATTGCTCTGACCCTGCTGGATGTGGTGTTGCTGGCGGCGACACGCCACAAGGCCGCCAAGCTCCTGCTTCCGGTGCTCATCGCCATGCTGGTGCTGTCGGTGATTCTGGGGACCCGCCTGAGCTTTACCGGCTCGGTGCTGGATCTGTTTTTGATGCTGGTTCCCGCCGCCGCAGGGGCTGGGCTGCTGCTCCGGGCTTTCATGAAAAAGAAGGAAGACGGGAAATAAAACGGAGGAGGAGCTTATGAACGAATCTGTCAGGCCTTTGGCGCCGCGCTGGTGGAGTGGGCTGCCTCGGGCGGTACGGGCGGCTGTGCTCTGCTGCTTTGTGGCGGGCTTTCTGGCCCACATCTTCGCCTTTACCAACATCATTCCCAACTCCGACGGCATTTCCCGGGTATCCGACCCCCAGCAGATGACCATTTCCGGCCGTTGGTTTCTCCACTACGCCTCGGCCTGGAACGGATTTGTTCAGGCTCCGGCGGTGATCGGTTTTTTCTCCCTGCTGTTTCTCTCCCTGGCGGCGGGGCTGATTGCCTCTCTGCTGGAGCTGCGCAGCGCTGCCCTTGGGGGCTTGACCGGGGCTCTGCTGGCGGTGTTTCCCTCTGTTGCCTATACCTTTCTCTATCTCTTCACCGCCTCGGCCTATTGCTTTGGCATTTTGCTGGCTGTACTGGCGGTGTGGCTGTGCAAGCGCTATCGCTTCGGCTTCCTCTTTGCCGCGCTTCTTCTTGCCTGCGCCATCGGCACCTACCAGGCCTATCTGGCTGTTGCGGCCTCCCTGTCCCTGCTCTGGGTGCTGTTCTTTGCCCTGGAGGGCAGCCACAGCGGGAAAGAGGTCCTTCTGACGGGGCTCAAGCAGCTCGCCCTGCTGGTGCTGGGACTGCTGCTGTATCTGCTCATTTTGCGGATCTTTCTCCGGGTCAAGGATCTGACCCTGCTGAATTACAAGGGGATCGGAAGCTTTGGGGAGAATCTGAGCCTGGAGACCCTGCTGCCGCTGGGAGCCTCCGCCTACGTGGACTGCTTCCGCTACTTCTATGTTCCCCACAGCGCCGCCTCCTATACCACTGCCATCGGCGTGGTGGGAAACGCTGCGCTGGCCCTGACCGGGCTTTGGGCGCTGCTCCGGATTCTGCGGGAGAAGCGCCTGGTGAAGAAGCCCGGGGTCCTGGCCCTGATTCTGCTCTGCTTGGCTCTGCTTCCGCTGGCATTGAATCTGACAGTCCTCATGGGAGAGGCCATGCCCATCATGCGTTATGCCCTGGTCTTTGGCTATGTGTTGGCGCTGGCTCTGGCGGATCGGGTGCTGCCCGCTGAGACAGCCAAGCATGCCGAAAAGAATGGAAGCAGCTTCCTTCCAAAGCGGCTGGGCCTGCTGAAATGGGGCGCGATCTGCGCCTCCGGCTTGATTCTGGCTGTAAGCTTCAACATCATCAACCTGGCCTACACCGTTTCCGCCCAGGCCCATCGGGCCACGGAATCCTTCGCCGCCCGGCTGGTGGAGCGGGTGGAATCCACCCCCGGCTACGTCAACGGGATGGAGGTGGTGGTGATCGGAGGCTTCCCCAGCAGCGTGTACCACAACGAGATTCAGGTCTTCTCTCTGGTGGAGAATTACAGCAATCTTTCCAGCTCCGTGGTGCCGCTGAACAAGCATATTTACTACTATCTCAACGACTGGATGAACGTTCCCTGGCAGGAGCCCCCGGAAGCCACCATGCAGGCAATTTCCGACAGCCCAGCCTTCCGGGAAATGCCCCTCTATCCCAGCGACGGCAGCGTGACGATTCAGGGGGGACGGGTCATTGTAAAGCTGGCCACAAAGTATAAGCCCAAGCAGGACTACGAGATCGCCTACGAAAACAGAAGATAAGCGCAGCGCCCCC
This sequence comes from uncultured Clostridia bacterium, assembly GCA_946625125.1. Taxonomy (GTDB): domain Bacteria; phylum Bacillota; class Clostridia; order Oscillospirales; family Oscillospiraceae; genus JAFRPC01. The sequence continues at coordinate 16,204 of CAMOSU010000022.1, read as the reverse complement.
GGCAGCCGCCGGGGGCGCGTATTTCTAATAGAATTAGTTGCCGTCCAGTTCAACTTCCTCAAACTCTCCCGGAATCTCCCGGAGGGCTCTGGTGGAATAGGGTCCGTTGTAGTGCTGCAGCAAATACTGAATGCCGTTTTCAAAGCGCCAGACACAGCCGGCGGAGAGGAAGGAGCTGTGGCTGTAAATGCCCTGGGGAAGCTCCAGAAGGCAACTGTCATAGCCCAGGACGAAGCCGGTCCAGGCGGAGAGATAGCCGCTGCCGCCACCCATATAGGTGTAGCTGCTGGATGGGAACTGGCTGTGGAAGGCATTGTAGATGGTACCCTGGCCGGCGGTGGTAATGATCTGCCCATACCAGCCGTGGGTGTCGATGCAGATGTTGAAGCCGCTGCCCTTTACGTTCTGGATGAAGTTGGCTATGGCCCGGGCTTCCGCGCATTGCAGGGGAGCGGTGCCGTTGAAGTTCCGGGCGTCGCTCCGGGCTGTGAATTTATAGGGGAAGCAGCGGTTCATGTCGATGCCCTTGCCGCTGACCAACTGGCCGTAGGAGTTGTAGTAGGTGGTGGTGCAGCGTCCCGGGCCGTTGCAGGTGGTTCCCAGATACAGCCCGTCGGGGTTCAGACAGCGGAGGATGTATACCGTCCAGTTGCCCTGCTTTACCCAGTCGTAATTGCTCTCCAGGTAAGCCTTGGTCTGGTCCGCCAGGAAGACCAGCTCCTCGCCGTCCCGACTCCAGTTGTCCTCCCAGCCGTGAATGGCAAAGGTCAGGACCATGACGTTCTTTCCGTTTCCGATCTGGTAAGCCGTGAGGGGATATTTGCCGGAGCCACTGGTGCCGTACTGGATGGTTTTCACCACCTTGAGTTCCAGGGTGAAGCGGAGCCGCTGGGAACGCTGCTCCAGCCGGGTGAGCAGGGCGGCAAAGGCACTGGCGCTCAGGGTTCCATAGACGTTGGCTTTACGCTCTGCGCCCTCGCCCCCCATAACGCCGGCCTGATAGAGGGTCAGCACGGTGGAATAATAGGGGCTGCTTTGATCCAGATCCGGGATTCCCTCTACCTGATTCACAGCCTCCAGCTCCCGGCCCCGGAGCGCCCGCCAGAGATAGAGGGCAGCGTCTCCTCTGCCCACCGGAGCGTAATAGTTCCCCAGGGGCTGGGACAGGATGCCATATTCCAGGGCTTTGTCGATCCAAGGCTGATCCGCGTTCTCCGCGAGGGGGTATTCCACCCGGAAGTAGGCCTCGTAGACCCGGACGGCGGCCCGCAGAGCCTGGACAACGGAAACGCTGTTGCTGCCGCTGTCTCTGGCTTCCGGGGTGAGGGCTGCGTCAAAGACGGACAAATCCACCCCAGGCAGGGAGAGCTTGGTCCAGTCCGGGGTGCTGCAGCGGCCGCTGTAGCCGGTGCAGGTATAGGGAACGCCGCTCAAAACGCCGCTGACAGGCTCCCGGAGCAGTTTGCCCTCCCGGGCCACATACAAATGCCCGGCTTTGAGATAGAAGCCCTCGGCGTAGCTGCCGGGCTCCGCCACAGGCTGTGCGCCGGACAGAAGGATCAGCTCGCCGCTTCCCAGAGAGAGCACCTCGGTGCGGGCAGTGCAGACGCCGCTGCTGCCTTCGCAGTTGTAGTCTACCCCCTGGAAGCTTCCCTCCCGGGCTTCCCGGAGATAGGCCCCGTTCTCCACCAAATAGAGCTGCTTGTGGAAGCAGTAGAAGCCGTCGGGACTGATGGGGGCAACGCTGCAGGAGGGCTCCAGCCATTGCTCTGGGCTTTCGGGGGTCTCATAGTGGGCGGTGTGGGTGGTGGCGGCCTCCAGCACAGGGTAATAGAACCAATACCCCTCTGGAACGTCCGGGAACCAACGGACTCCCTCGCCCCGGTCTATGACCTCCCGGTCGGGCTGACGATCCCAGAAGCGGTTGAGCATCACCACCGCCTCCGCCCGGGAGACATTTTGAGCGGGGCGGAAGCTGCCGTCGGTGTAGCCGGCGGTCCACCCCTTCTCCTGGGCCAAAGCTATGGCCTGATATGCCCAGTGATCTGTGGGAACGTCGGTGAAGCTGCATATGCCGCCGCCGCTTTCCCCGGACATGTGGGCCAGCACCACCACCAGCTCCGCTCTGGAGATGGGGGCGCTGGGGCGAAAGCTGCCGTCAGGGAAGCCGGCGAAAATCCCCACTGCGTGAAGGGCGTTCACAGCCTCGCTGTACCAGCTTTCCCCGGGAACGTCGGGAAATTCGGCAGGACCGGGCTCGTAACTGCCCTGGCTGTAGACGATAACCGCCAGCTCCGCCCTGGAAAGGGAGGCGTAGGGGTGGAAACCGCCGTCTCCGGCTCCGGCAATGTAGGGCTTGTGAGCTTCGTCAGGCCGGGGCTCCGGCGCCGGAGGATCGGTGGGATCGGTGGGATCGGTGGGATCGGTGGGCTCGGTGGGATCGGTGGGATCGGTGGGCTCCGTGGGTTCCTCCGGCTCCGTGGGTTCCTCGGGCTCCGTAGTTTCCTCGGGCTCCGTGGTTTCCACAGGCTCCGTGGTTTCCGCAGGCTCCGTGGTTTCCGCAGGCTCCGCCGTCTCTGCAGGCTCCGCGGCGTACACGGGCTCCAACGCTCCGGCGGGGACAGTGAGCTGCAAGAGCAGCATCAGCGCAAGAATGATACAGCATACTTTCTTCATTTCAATACCTCCAGGGATGTTACAGGGAAGCTCCAATAAGCCTCAGATGACGTTGACGCCGTTGATTTCTATGCCCTCGTCCGCGGAGATAACCACGCAGCGGACGCCGCCGATCTCCCGGACCTGAATCAGATCCTGCCGGTCGGGGTTGACCTTAATCACCACGTCCGGTGTTTTGTATTCCAACTGGGCGGTATTCAGCAGATTCTGAGGGGGCAGAGCCGCGTCTACGCCGAAGGCCTCCTCATACTTGACGCGGAAGGCCGCCATGCGGGGTTCGGAAACTCCGGTGTGCTCCAGAATATCGCTGACCTCCTCGCAGGAGACGGTGAGGGGTTCGGGGACTCGGGCTTCCTTGTGGGTGGCAGTCAGCTCCCGGAGCTGGGCGTGGACGGACTGGACCACCTGAGGACTGCATTCCTCGTCCAGGGCTTCCACCAGAACCTCCCGGAAGGTGTCCTTCTGAATCCCCACCGCCATGGGAGGACGGATATGGAACACCGCGTCAATGAACTCCTCGTATCCGCAGTCCTTGGAGCGATTGTAGAGCAGGGCGCCGTAGAGATTCGTTGCCCGGTCGTCAAAGGCCGGGAACAGGAAGCCCAGCTCCGGGTTGCCCGCTACATAGTCCGCTCCGTGGCCGTGGAAGCTCTTTTCCTCCGGCTCATAGCGCAGCACCGGGCGGGTCTCCTTGACGGGGCAGATGGAGCAGACCAGATAGGAAAACTGGGTGTCTCCGCTGTCCTCTCGCAGCACGCCGTCCTTGCCCCGGAAGGGTACGTCGTACACATCCGCCGCCAGGAGAATCAGGTAGCCGCTGTCTGGGATTTTCAGGCTGCCGGCGATTTTCTCATACAGTTTCCGACGGCCCTCCTCCTCTGTGAGCCTTTGGCGCAGCAGACCCATGAGAAGCCCGTGCTCCGGGCTGTTCTGGACCTGGGCTGTGGAAAAGCTCAGATCAGAAAGGGTCCGGCCCAGGGTGCCGGAGATTCCCTTTTTCAATAGCTCCAGGTACTTTTCCTGCTCCTGAGCGGGGAGCAGGGTCAGGGATTGGTCAAAATCCGCCAAAATCTCCCCGAACTGATTTACATAACATCCATAGATATGGGTGATGGCTGTGCGGTCCGCCCGAAAGCGCCGCCTCAGCTCGGAAACTTCCTTATCAATCATAATCGAATCCTCCGTGACAAAATACGATACATATTATAGCACATCCCCACAGAGATTTCCAGCGCTATTTTCTATACGTATGAATCCGGGAAAATGTTGCGAAAAGCGGATTGACAAGGGAATTTTCGGGCCTTATAATGAGAGATGAAACCGAAAAAACGTCAGAGAGGAGCAGCCCTATGAGCAGTGAAAACCGGATTGCCAGGGCGGAGATCAATCGCCTGAACAAGTCCATCGCCGGGGAGGAGCAGAGTATATTCCGGCTCTACCAGGAGATCGGCCAGAGCTATTTTTCCGCCCATCAAAATGACCCCGAGGAGAGCCAGCGCTCCAGAGTCCAGGCTGTTTTGGAAGCCATGGAGCGAATCAAGACCTGCAAGGATCAGATTAACGTTCTGCGGGGCATAGCCGTCTGCCCCAACTGTATGGCAGAGGTTTCCAGCAGCGCCGCCTTTTGCAGCCGCTGCGGAACAAAGATGCCCGGCCAGACCCCCGCGCCAAATGGGGGAGGACCGGTCTGCCCCAAATGCGGCAGGCTCTGCGCTCCGGGAAACCGTTTCTGCAACCGCTGCGGCACCCGGCTGCCGGAGGAGCAGGCTCAGACGACCACCATGGCGCAGCCTTCCACGGCCCAGGACTCTTTCGCGCCCTCCATGCCCGCGGCAGCGCCGACTCAGTCCTTTGTGGGAATCCCTGTTCCCACGCCTGCTGTCCCTCCGTCTCCGGCTGTGGCCGAGCCTCCGGTGATGGAGCTTCCTGCCACGGTTTTCCCCGCGACTGCTCCGGAGGAGGCTCTTCCGGGGGAAGCACCCATGGCGGAGCAGCCCCCGGAGGCGGCGCCTGTACCGGAGTCTCCCGCTCCGGCGAAACGCCGCTGTCCTCATTGCGGTACGGAGATGGAGGACGATTACCGATTCTGCCTGGAATGCGGCGTCCGTCTGTAGAGTCCCGGGTCATAGCCTGTGGGAGCAGGGGACAGCCGTGTCTTCTGCAATTCATCGACAAAAACGCCAGCCCGGCTTCGGGCTGGCGTTTTTGTCGGTGCTGATTATTTCTGACGGATGATGCTTCCGTTTTTCACCTCATATACCGCATCGCAGTTCTCCAGGGTGGTGAGACGGTGAGCGATGATGATGCAGGTTTTCTTCCGGCTCAGGGCATTGACCGAGGCCATGACGGCTTTCTCCGTGGCGTTGTCCAGAGCGGCGGTAGCCTCGTCCAGGAACAGCACCTCAGGGTCATAGTAGAGGGCTCGGGCAATGCCGATCCGCTGGCGCTGGCCGCCGGAGAGCCGGACGCCCCGCTCCCCGATTTTAGTGTCTAAGCCTTCCTTCAAGCCCCGGACGAAATCCCCCAATTGAGCGTCGTCCAAAGCCTTCCAAACCCGTTGGTCGTCAATCTGATCGGCGTAGATTCCCAAAGCCACATTGGAACGGATGGTCTCATCCGTGAGATAGATGTTCTGGGGAATGTAGCCGATGCGGGACTGCCAATCCTGATAGTTCTCCCGAATGTCCCGGTCCGCATAGAGAATGCGTCCCTTCTGCGGCTCCAGCAGCCCCAGAATCAGGTCCACCAGGGTGGTTTTTCCGGCTCCGGTGACGCCCACAATGCCCACGCTGCTGCCGGCCCGGATGGTGAGATTCAAATCGTGGAGTACCGGCTTCTCCATCCCGGGGTAGGTGAAGCTGAGATCTTCCACCCGGATATCCGCCAACCGGTTCTCGTGCTCTCTGGCTCGGTTCTGGCTGTGAATCTCCGCCTTGCCAATATCCGTACCCCAGTTGTCGTCGATGATTTCACACACGGCGTTGAGGCTGGGCATACGGAAGGAGATGGCGTTGATGATGCTGTTGATGGAGTTGGCGCTGGGCATCAGCTTCATGGTGGCGACCGCGAAGGCGGAGAGGCTGCCCACGATGGTGCTCAGATCCTGATGCAGAACAATCTTTATGGCCACAAGGCCCAGAACCCCGGAGACGCAGAGAATTTCCACCAAATGATGGGGTACCCCGGAGAGGATGGCCAATCGGCGGCGGATTCGGACAAAGGCCTCCCCGTTGGAGGCGTAGCTGTCCACAAAGAAGCGCTCCCGCCCCATGACCTTGACTTCCTTGATCCCGCCCACGGACTGAACCACAGACTTGATCATCCGAACGTTGACCTCCCGGGACTCCTGCCCCGCGGCCTTCAGCTTTTTCCGCACCACCAGGAAGTAGGCCGCCGAATAGAGGGCCAGCCCCAGGACAATGGACACGGTGAGCCAGAAATCCACCAGAATCAAATAGGCAATGAGCAGCACGGAAATCAGAACGCTGGTGATGAGGCTCATGATATTGGAGACAATTTCATAGGCGCTGGAGATGTCGGTGTTGATGTAGCGGATCACCTCGGCGGAATTGTGCTCCAGGTGGAAGGTATAGGGCTTGCGCATAAAGCAGTCCAGGAGCTTGGCGGAGGTGTTCACCTTGTTGCGGGCCAGGAAAATGCCCTGGACCACAGACATGTAGATGGCGTAGAGGTTTTTCAGCACATAGATGGCCAGAATCAAAAGCACCAGCACCAGCAGCAGGGTGTTGGGGTCCTGGATGGGCAGGAACTTGGTCAGCAGACGGTACCAGCTTTTTTCTGCTAACTGGGCGGGTGAAACCAGCAGATTCACCAGCGGCAGAATCAGGGAGATTCCCAAAAAGTCAAAGGCTGTGCCTATGAGAATCAGGAAAAACAAAACAACGAAATAGCGTCGTTCCTTTTTGGGAAAAATCATTTTTAACTTAAATAACAGGGATTTCTTCTCCATGGTCAACCCCCTATCTTGTGATATGCTGATTTTACCATACGAAACGGGATTTGTCAAATTGCGCGAATTGCTCAGCTCCTGCCTGGAAAGCAGATGAGGGAAAATGGTTATTCTTTCAAATTTGGTGATTTGTCAGAAGGAACCGCAATCCGGCAGGCAGAGACGGAGCAGGGGAGGAGAGACGCGGACTTTGGCGCTGCTGCGGAGTTTTTTGTGGATTTTGTGAAACTTTTTTGTGAAAATTGGGATGCGGCAAAGAATGTGAAGAATGTATGAAGATGTATTTTAACGCAGTATATTTGGAAATTCCAACAAAGAATCTGTCGAAATAGACAAAAATGCGCATATGATATTGACATTTTTTACAAATAGTGCTAAACTAAAAACGCCACCGGGAGTGTTTTTTTCGCTCCCAGACAACAAGAGAAAAAGAGGGAAATCCAAAATGAACTCCGCACAGACCACAAAGAAGATCAAGTGGCAGATGCTGGCCTTTATGGCCTTCTCCACGGTTTGGGGCTTTGGCAACGTCCTGAACGGCTTCGTCTATTTCAACGGCATCCAGGTCATCTTCTCCTGGATTCTCATGTTTGCCCTGTACTTTGTCCCCTATGCTCTGATGGTGGGCGAGTTGGGCTCCGCCTTCAAGAATTCCGGCGGCGGCGTTTCCTCCTGGGTCCATGATACCATGGGCTCCAAGCTGGGCTACTACGCCGGCTGGACCTACTGGGCTTGCCACATCACCTACATTGCCTCCAAGAGCTCCGGCGGTCTGAAGGCCCTGAGCTGGGCTATCTTCCGCAATGCCGAGACCTACGACACCTTCCCCACCCTGGCGGTGCAGTTGGTGACTCTGGCGGTGCTGCTGATCTTTGCCTTCATCGCCAGCCGCGGCTTGAAGCCCCTGAAGAGCCTCACCACCATTGCCGGCTCCTCCATGTTTGTCATGTCTCTTCTGTACATCGTCATGATGTTTGTGGCTCCGCTGATTAATCCCAACGGCGGCTACGTCAGCATGAAGTTCACGAAGGAAGCTTTGATTCCCCATTTCAACGTAGGCTACTTCACCTCTCTGTCCATTCTGGTCTTTGCCGTGGGCGGCTGCGAGAAGATCTCTCCCTATGTAAACAAGGTGGAGAACCCCTCCAAGGGCTTCCCCAAGGGCATGATTGCCCTGGCCATCATGGTGGTGGTTTGCGCCGTTCTGGGTACCATTGCCATGGGCATGATGTTTGATCCCGCCGAGATCAACGCCTCCGACGAGAGCTTTGCCTCCTATGCGGCCAACGGCTCCTACTGGGCCTTCCAGAAGCTGGGCAACTACTTCCACATTGGGGACACCCTGCTGATCATCTACGCTGTCTGCAACATGATCGGCCAGTTGGCCACCCTGGTGCTGTCCATCGACGCGCCTCTGCGGATGCTCCTTGACAACGAGAAGACCCATCAGTACATTCCCGACCGTCTGCTGAAGAAGAACAAGTTCGGCGCCTACGTCAACGGCATTTGGATGGTGGTCATCCTCTCCGGCGGCATCATTCTGATCCAGTCCCTGGTACCCGGCGCGGCCTCCGTGCTGAAGCAGCTTACCAAGCTGAACTCCGTCTGCATGCCCCTGCGTTACTGCTGGGTGTTCGTGGCCTATATCGCGCTGCGGAAGGCCTACAATACCATCCAAGCGGATTATCGCTTTGTGAAGAAGCAGGGCGTTGCCTACTTCTTCGGCTGGTGGTGTCTCATCATCACACTGGCCTGCTGCCTCATGGGCATGTACGACAAAGACACCTTTACCATGATCCTCAACATCGCGACTCCCTGCGTTCTCACTGCCCTGGGACTGATTCTCCCTGCCATTGCCAAAAAGCAAAAGGGCTGATGGGCTGAACGTTATAAGAAACAGGCAACAGGAAACCCGCGTTTCCTGTTGCCTGTTTTTGCTCTGCGATCGCTTGGAGCGCGAAGACGTTTTTTCTCATATAAATATTTGAATAAAGGGTTCGAAAGCGTTCCGAGGAGGAATCGCGCCAGACGAGGCGGCGGACGCAGGCGGGCTTGACGCCCGGCAAGGACGACAACGAAGTATGGCACAATTCCCGCCGGAACGAATCGAACAATTTCGTCAAATATTTGTATCAGCCCTTCATGGCGACAGCCTTGCGGCATTTCTCCGCCAGAGCCTCGGGAGTCAGGTCGAAGTATTCCAGCACGGCGGCGGCAGTGCCGCTGCGGCCGAAGCTGTCGTTGACGCCGTGGCGTAGCACGGGGACAGGGCAGTTCTCCGCCAGCAGCTCCGCTGTGGCGCCTCCCAGGCCGCCGATGACGGAGGCCTCCTCGGAGGTGACGATGGCGCCGGTCTCCCGGGCGGCCTTGAGAATCAACTCCTCGTCCAGGGGCTTGATGGTATGGATGTCCAGGACCCGGACAGAAATGCCCTCGGCGGCCAGAATCTCCCGGGCCTTCCGGGCCATATTCACCATCATGCCGGTGGCGACGACGGTCACGTCGCTGCCCTCGGCTACGGTGACGCCCTTGCCCAGCTCAAAGCGGTAGCCGGGCAGCTCATCGGTGAAGGTTTCCACTGCGGGACGGCCCAGACGCAGGTAGGCGGGACCCTCATAGTTCAGCAGAGCCTCCACCGCCAGGCGCATCTCATTGCCGTCGCAGGGGTTCAGTACCAGCATGCCGGGGATCTGCCGCATCAAGGCCAGGTCCTCGGTGCACTGATGGGTAGCGCCGTCCTCGCCCACGGAGACGCCGCCGTGAGAGCCCACCACCGTCACGTTCAGATGCGGGTAGCAGATGCTGTTCCGGACCTGCTCATAGGAGCGGCCGGCGGCGAAGATGGCAAAGGTGTTGGCGAAGGGCTTCAGTCCGCAGCAGGACATACCTGCCGCAATTCCCATCATATTGTTTTCCGCAATGCCGCAGTCATAGAAGCGGTTGGGGTAGGCGGCGGCGAAGTCCTTGGTCATCGTGGCCTTGGACAGGTCAGCGTCCAGCACCACCAGCTCAGGATGTTGTTCAGCCAGCTCTACCAGTGCTTTGCCGTAGGCGCCCCGGGTTGCAATCTTTCCAGCCATATCAGTTCTCCTCCAGTTCTTTGATCTTGGACTCCAGCTCTGCCTTGGCAATGGCGAACTCATCGTCGTTGGGGGCCTTGCCGTGCCAGCCCGCCTGGTTCTCCATGAAGGAGACGCCCTTGCCCTTTACGGTGGCCATGAGGATGGCGGTGGGCCTGCCCTCGGTACGGCGGGCCTCAGAGAGGGCCGCCAGAATCTGGGAGATGTCGTGGCCGTCGATCTTGATGACGTGCCAGTTGAAGGCCTCCAGCTTCTTGTCCAGGGGCTCAGTGGGCATTACCTTCTCGGTGGCGCCGTCGATTTGCAGACCGTTTACGTCGATGAAGGCGCAAAGATTGTCCAGTTTCCACTTGGCGCCGGCCATAATGGCCTCCCAGATCTGGCCTTCCTGGATCTCGCCGTCGCCGCAGATGGCGTAGCAGCGGTACCGCTTGCCCAACTGCTTTGCCGCCAAAGCCATACCTACAGCGGTGGAAAGTCCCTGGCCCAGAGAGCCGGTGGACATGTCCACGCCGGGGACGTGCTTCATATCCGGGTGACCGGAGAGATGGGCGTCGATACGGCGCAGCTTTTTCAGCTCCTCCACAGGGAAGAAGCCCCGCAGCGCCAGCACCGCATAGAGAGCGGGGGCGCAGTGACCCTTGGACAGAACGAAGCGATCACGATCTTCCCAGCGGGGATCGTCGGGATTCAGATTCATTTCGTTGAAGTAGAGGGTGGTCAGGGCGTCCAGACAGGACAGAGAGCCGCCCGGGTGGCCGGAGTTGGCCTGGTGGACCGCGTCTACAGCCAGCAGTCTGGCTTTATAGGCCATGAGGGACAGGTCTTTTCCATAGAGTTTTTCCATAGTATCCTTCCTTTGCAAGTGTATTTGGAGAGGGGTTATTCAGACTCCGCTTTGCGGAAATTGGTCTGCCAGTAGTAGCTCAGAGCCTGCATCCGGTGATATTGTTCGCTCCAGGCGGCGGGGATGGTGGTGCTGAGACTGCCTTCGATGCTGACTCTTCCCTTGGTGGAGTAGACAGGGAAGGCCTCCATCATGTCCGCCATGGCCTGCAAATAGGCGGGACCCTTGCCCCAGCCCAGGGTGTCGAACAGCACGTTCATCAGATAGCAGGGGGAGATGGTGGGGCCGCTCCGAAGCTCGCTTCCGCTGTAACCCAGCAGTTCCCGGGCGGCGTCATTCATCCAGATTATGTAGTCCGTGGAGTAATAGTTGAAGAAGCCCTCCTCGGTGGAGAGATCCAGGTCCATGCCGTAATGGGAATAGGCGGCGGTGGTGTAATTGTTGACGTCCTTGCCCAGAGTAGCCTTATGGTCGCCGTAGGTCAGCAGGACGATGGGCCGTTCACAGCTCCGGAAGCGCTCAATCAGCTCCATCAGCGCCTTGTCCCGCTTGGCGCAGCAGCCCAGATAGTTGTTCATGGCAATGCCGTCGGCGCTGTCCGCATCCTTGAGAACATAGCGGCCCGCGTAGAGATTCTTCCTATAGTCGTAAGGACCGTGGCCCTCATAGGTGACGGTGAAGTTGAAGTAGGGGCCGTTGTCCTGGGCCAGATGCTTCTGATACTGGTCCCAGACACAGTCATAGAGCACCTCGTCCGGGGCAATTTTTTTCTCTCCCACCAGCTCGTTGAAGCCGTCCTCCCGGAACATGTAGCTGTCAAAGCCCAGGTAGCGGTTGATGTTCAGCCGGTTGTAAAACCAACCGTTGAAGGGGTGCGCTCCCTCTGTGCGGTAGCCCTGGCCGTCCAGATACCAGACGTAGGAGTTGGTGGGCTTGCGCCAGTCCCGGGGGGTATAATTGCCGGTGAGGAAGCAGCGCTCGGCGTCCTTGGTGTTGCCGCCAAAGCCGTTGGTTACAAGATTGCCCATGATCACGGACTCACGCAGCAGGCTGTGATAGAGCTCGTAGCCGGAGAAGTCCAGAACTCCCTCGTCGCAGGAAAGCTCGGAGAGATCGGAGTAGCTCTCCCGCATGATGACGAAAACGTCCGCCTTCCGGTCCTCCGGAATCTCCTCCTGAACGTAGGACGCCAGAAGCTTTTCGGTTTCCGCTTCGGAGTAGCCGGAGGGCTTGCCGTTTCCGGAGAAGACGGTCCGGGTGAAGGAGTAGATGACGCCCCGGGAGGCGTAGATTTCCGTAACAGACCAGGTGTTGACGTGACGGTAGTTCTTGGTGAGAGAGACCATGGCGCCGGTGTTGCCCACAAACAGGCTGAGGCCAAATACCAGCACAGCCGCAGCCAGTCCCAGAGCCCGGCTCAGGCCCCAGCGGGGCTTCCAGCGGCTCAGCAGGGCCAGCAGGGGGGTGAAGCCCAGGGCGCAGATCACGGAAAGAATGATGTCAGCATTGAGCTCCAGCTCATAGCCCTGGGTCCCTGTGATGGCCAGGGCTTCCCGCAGGCAGCTCAAATCCTGGAATTGGAGAGCGTCGGAGCGGATGATAACCAAAAAATAGTTGCCGATGGCGATTCCCAAGACTGCCGCCGCAGTCAGCAGCCAGGCCAGCCAGGCCCGCCCCAGCAGGGCGAAGAGCACCAGGCACAAACCGTAAACCAGTCCCAGATTCATGGCGGGAATCCACAGATCCTCCCAATACCCCAAAAAGATATCGGGGTTCAGATTGCTGTAGGACAGCCGCAGGGTGAAGTAGCTCAAAACGCCGCAGGCCAGAAGCAGCAGCGCCAGATGCCAGAGGATAAAGCGCAGCCGACCGCGGCTTGGAAGCTGCTTTCGCAGCAGGAGCGGCGCGGGCTTCTTTTCCGCTTGTTTGGCATGTTTCTTCATGGATTTGCCTTCTTCCTCTTCAGTGTGTTTTTGAGGCAAGGAGGGCTGAGCTTTTTGGAGAGGGCGGGGAGTCCCGATGCCGCTCAGCGCTTCTTTGCCAGAGGCTCGCTTTGTTCCTGAGCCTCCTGGAGTCGGCCGATGATCTGGTTGGAGACCAGGAAGCCTGTGGGGGTCAGAATCCAGCGGCTGTCCTTCTGGAAGAAGAGACCTTTCTCCGCCAGGGGCGCAATGGCCTCCGCCAGGGGCGCGAAGGGCATGAGGTAGTTTTTCTCATATTCCTCCGGGGAAATGCCCCGGGTGGTCCGCAGCCGCAGCATCACGTATTCCCCGGCCCGCTCCCTGGGGGGGATGGTCTCGCACTCCGAGAGGATGGGAACATCCTGCTTCAGAATGCCCCGGATGTAGTTGTTGATGTCCGGGTTGTTGGTATAGCGCTTGCCCGCGAAATCCGAGGCGGCGGAGGGACCGAAGCCGATGTATTCCGCGCCCAGCCAGTATTTCAGATTGTGACGGGAGGCAAAGCCGGGCTTGGCGAAGTTGGAGATCTCATACTGCCGGTAGCCCGCCTGCTCCAAAATCTCCACGGTTTTCAGGTACATGTCCGCCTGAACCTCGTCGGAGGGCAGGTTGGCGGCGTCCTTGTAGTCCCAGAGGGGGGTGCCCTCCTCCACCTTCAGGCCGTAGCAGGACATATGTTCCGGCCGCAGCCGCAGCACATGGCGCAGAGTCTCCTCCCACTGGGGGGCGGTCTGATTGGGCAGACCGTACATGAGATCCAGGGAAATGTTGTCGAAGCCGCAGGCCCGGGCCATCTGCACCGCCGTCTTGGCCTGTTCAAAATTGTGGGGACGGCCCAGCTTCTGCAGCACGTCGTCCCGGTCCGACTGGACCCCCAGGGACATGCGGTTGAAGCCCTCCGCCCGGAGCTTCTTCAAAAGGCTCTCGGAGACGGAGTCCGGGTTGGCTTCAAAGGTAATCTCCGCCTCCTTGTCTACCCGGAAGCGGTGCTGCAGCTCGGCAAAGATCCGCCGCAGATTGTCCGCCCCGAAGAAGGAGGGGGTGCCGCCGCCAAAGTAGACCGTGTCCACCACGTAGTCCGTGGCCCGGGGGCCGGTCTCCTTGAAGTGCTCCGCCAGGGCCTGGAGATAGTTGTCCACCAGCCGCCGATCCCGGCTGCCGCCGATGGAGTAAAAGTCGCAGTACTGGCATTTGCTGCGGCAAAAGGGGATGTGGATATAAATACCTAAGGGTTTCAGTTCATTCATATTTCAATCACTCGTCCATTTTCAAGACTGCCATAAAGGCTTCCGACGGCACGGACACGGTGCCGAAGGTCCGCATGCGCTTCTTGCCTTCCTTCTGCTTTTCCAGCAGCTTCTTCTTCCGGGTGATGTCGCCGCCGTAGCACTTGGCCAGCACGTCCTTGCGCAGGGCCTTGATGGTCTCCCGGGCGATGATCTTGCCGCCGATGGCGGCCTGCACCGGGATCTCGAACATCTGGCGGGGAATGTTCTCCTTCAGCTTCTCGCAGATGCGCCGGGCCCGGGCGTAGGCCTCGTCGGCAAAGAGAATGAAGCTCAGGGCGTCCACCAGTTCGCCGTTCAGCAGAATGTCCAGCTTCACCAGCTTGGAGGGCCGGTAGCCGATGAGCTCGTAGTCCAGAGAGCCGTAGCCTCTGGTTCTGGACTTCAGGGCGTCGAAGAAGTCGTAGATGATCTCGTTCAGGGGAATCTCGTAGTGGAGCTCTACCCGGCTCTGGTCCAGGTAGTTCATGTCCTTGAACTCCCCCCGGCGGAACTGGCACAGGTCCATGATGTTGCCCACGTAGTCCGGCGGGGCGATGATGCTGGCCTTTACGTAGGGCTCGTAGGCCTGGGCAATCTCCATGGGGTCCGGGTAGTTCAGGGGAGTGTAGACCTCAATGTGGGAGCCGTCGGTTTTGTCGATCTCATAGACCACGTTGGGAGCCGTGGTGATGAGATCCAGGTTGAACTCCCGCTCCAGCCGCTCCATGATGATCTCCATGTGCAGCAGGCCCAAAAAGCCGCAGCGGAAGCCGAAGCCCAGGGCGATGGAGTTCTCCTGGGTGTAGTACATGGAGGCGTCGTTGAGCTTCAGCTTTTCCAGGGCGTCCCGCAGGTCCCCGTACTTGGAGCCGTCGGCGGGGTAGACGCCGGAGAAGACCATGGGCTGGCAGCTCTTGTAGCCCGGCAGGGGCTCGGCGGCGGGGTTCTCCGCCCCGGTGACGGTGTCGCCCACCCGGGTGTCGGAGATGGTCTTGATGGAGGCGGTGAGATAGCCCACCTCTCCGGCCCCCAGGGCCTCGGCGGGCACCATGCCCTTGGGGTGCAGATAGCCGCACTCCACCACCTTGTACACGGCGCCGGAGGCCATCATCTTCACGTCCATGCCGGGCCGGACCACGCCGTTCATCACCCGCATGTAGACCACCACGCCCCGGTAGCTGTCGTACTGACTGTCGAAGATCAAGGCCTGCAGGGGGGCCTCCCGGTCCCCCTTGGGGGCGGGGACCTCCTTGACGATCATTTCCAGCACGGAATGGATGTTGATACCGTTCTTGGCGGAGATTTCCGGGGCCTCCATGGCGGGCAGGCCGATGATGTCCTCAATCTCCTGCTTCACCTCCTGGGGCCGGGCCGCGGGGAGGTCGATCTTGTTCACCACCGGAAGCACCTCCAGCCCCGCGTCAATGGCCAGATAGGTGTTGGCCAGGGTCTGGGCCTCGATGCCCTGGGAGGCGTCCACCACCAGCACCGCGCCCTCGCAGGCGGTGAGGGAGCGGGAGACCTCGTAGTTGAAGTCCACGTGGCCCGGGGTGTCGATGAGGTTCAGCACGTAGTCCTCCCCGTCGTCGGCCCGGTAGTTGAGCTTTACGGCCCGAGCCTTGATGGTGATGCCCCGTTCCCGCTCCAGCTCCATATTGTCCAGGATCTGCTCTTCCATTTCCCGCTTGTCCACGGTTTTGGTTTCCTCCAAAAGCCGGTCCGCAAGAGTAGACTTGCCGTGGTCAATGTGGGCGACAATGGAAAAATTTCGGATTTTGGAAAGTTCAGTCATATACATACCTCAAAATGGGCAAACACGCCCCTTATACTTTTCCTATTATAACAGAGAAGCGGCGGTTTGTAAAGCGTGAAAACAGTCCGCCGCCGGGAGGAAGCGGGAAAGACTGTCCCGGAAAAAACCGGAAAATGGGAACTTTTGCTTGACAATCGAACATATGTTTGATATTATAAGGGCGGGAGGTGGAGCAATGGAATTCAGTACCAATGTGGAGATGATCAGTGTATGCAGTCCTGAGGGAAGGCTTCAGCCTCTGCGCTTCCGGTTTGAGGACCGGGACCGGAGCCTGCGGCGGGTCCAGGTGCTGGAGGTTCTGTCCTGCCGGGAGATCAAGTATGTCACGGTGGAGGCCTATGAATACGCCTGCCGGACCCGCACAGAGGAGCGGGAGGCCCTGATGCGGATCCGCTACGCGGTCCGCTCCCACCGCTGGAGTCTCTTCCTGGGGGAGTCCACATAGAAGCAGGGAAACTGACAGTATTCAACAGCCCGTGGAGCCGAAGCTCCACGGGCTGTTTTTTATGCTTGGGTTATGGGGGATTCTGTCTTAGTTCACAGCGGCGGCGGCGGAATCGCCGTAGGTCAGCAGGGCGTTGGCCAGGTT
>CAMOSU010000021.1 GCA_946625125.1 uncultured Clostridia bacterium | reverse complement strand
ATGCAGCAGCGGGTGGAGATCCTCAAGGCCCTCTACCGGGGGGCGGAGATTCTGATTTTGGACGAGCCCACCGCCGTGCTGACCCCCCAGGAGACGGAGGAGCTTTTCACAGTGATCCGGGGCATTGTCCGGGAAAAGCACATGACCGTCATCATCATCACCCACAAGCTGGACGAGGTGATGGCCATCTCCGATCGGGTGGGGGTTATGCGCAAGGGCAGGCTGGTGGGAATCCACGACACAAAGGACGTGGACCAGCGGCAGCTTGCCTCCCTGATGGTGGGCAGACCCGTCATCTTCGACGAGCTGGAGCGCAGCGGAGAGCCGGGAGACGCGGCCCTGAAGGTGGAGCACCTGCGGGTGGCGGACCACCGGGGACTGATTGCCGTGAAGGATCTGAGCCTGGAGCTCCGGGCCGGGGAGATTCTGGGCATTGCCGCCATTGAGGGCAACGGACAGTCGGAGCTCATCGAGGCCATCACCGGGATGATCCCCGTCCAGTCCGGCAGGGTGTCCGTCCTGGGCCGGGAGGTTACAGGACAGGAGCCCGGGGAGATCCGGGAGGCGGGACTGGCCCATGTGCCGGAGGACCGACTGACCACGGGCATTTCCGCCACTGCCACGGTGGCGGAAAACCTGCTGGTGGGAAAGCAGCGGGAGGCTCGCTTCAACCGCTTTCGGATTCAGCAGGACCGGAACGCCATCCGGAGCTACGCCCAGGAGGTGTACCAGCGATACGACATCCGGGGCGCAGGGGTGGAGGGCCTGGCCGGAGACATGTCCGGGGGCAATATGCAGAAGGTGGTGATCGCCCGGGAGTTCAGCTTCGATACCCCGGTGCTGATCATCTCCCAGCCCACCCGGGGCGTGGACGTGGGGGCCATTGAGTTCATCCACAGCCGGATCATGGAAAAACGCAACAAGGGCGCGGCAATTCTGCTCTCCTCGGCGGACCTGGACGAGGTGTTCCGCCTCTCGGACCGGATCATTACCCTCTATGAAGGGGAAATCACCGGATCCTTCCGGGCGGGGGAAATCGACAAGGAGAGCGTGGGCCTGTATATGACCGGAAGCAAACGGCAGGGAGGGACGGAAGCCCTATGAAACAGAAAATCAACACCAAGTATCTGAGCTCCCTGGGAATCAGCGTTCTGCTGGCCTTTCTGGTGGGGGCGGTGATTCTGCTCTGCACGGGCCGTTCTCCCCTGAAGGCCTACGGAGCCATGCTTTCCGGGGCCTTCTCCGCCCCCCGGCACATCGGGGATCTTTTGGAGTACGCCATGGTGCTGGCCCTCTGCGGTCTGGCCTGCGATTTGGGCTCCCGGGTGGGAATCTTCAACGTGGGCGGCGAGGGCCAGCTTCTGCTGGGAGCCATTGTGGCCGCCCAGGTGGGAGTCTCCCTGGAGGGAAGCTCCCCCTGGCTGGTGCTGCCCCTGGCGGCGCTGGCGGCCATTGGCAGCGCGGCGCTTTACGCCCTGATTCCCGGCGTTCTGAAGGTGAAGCTGAAGGTGAACGAGGTGATCACCACCATCATGCTGAACACCGTGGCGGCCTATCTGTGTCAGTTTATGGCAAAAGGCCCTTGGAAGAGCGCCAACAGAACCCTCATCGCCGCCACGGAGCGGCTGGACGCCCGCTACTGGTTCGGCGGTCTGATTCCCGGCTCCAAGCTGTCCACGGCAATCCTGGCTGCCGCGGTCATCGCCTTCTTCATCTGGTATGTGATGCAGAAGACCACCCCCGGCTTCGAGATGAAGATCACCGGGCAGAATCCCCGCTTTGCCCGCTTCTCCGGCATGAAGATTGACCGGAAGATCATCCTCTGCATGGCGATTTCCGGAGCAATCTGCGGCCTGGTGGGGATGTTCCGGGTCTACGGGGCGGAGCATCTCTACAAGCAGGCGGGCATCAGCAACGACTACTATTTCGAGGGCCTGATGGTGGCTATGATTGCCCGCTATCAGCCCTTGGCAACCATACTGCTTTCCCTGTTCTTTGCCGTGCTGAAAATCGGCGCCGAGGGACTTCAGCAGGTGGGAGTTCCCAACCAGCTCTACCTCATCATCCAAACGGTCATCATCTTCTTTATGGCCGCCCAGAGCGGCTTTATGGAGACCCTGACCCATTCCCGGAACCTGAAGACCCTTCAGGAAAGCAAGAAGGGAGGCGCTTGAAATGAGCGAATTTGAAAAGATTCTCTCCTCCGTCTTCTCCGTGGGGACCCTCCAGCAGATGCTGCGCTCCGCCACCCCCGTGGCCCTGGCGGCCATCGGCGGCTCCATGACGGAGCACGCGGGCATTATGAACATCGGCATGGACGGCATGATCCTCATGGGGGCCTTCTTCGGGGTCTGGGGAAGCTGGCTGGCGGGTACCGCCCTGGCGGGGGTCGGAATGGCCCTGCTTGTGGGGGTGCTGGTGGGGCTGTTTTTCGCCCTGCTGGTGGTGCGCTACAAGTCCGACGAGTTCATCATCGGCTGCGCGTTAAACACCTTCGCCGTGGGCCTGACCTCCTATCTCTCCCGGAGCATCTTCGGCAGCCACGGCACCAAGGGCAATCCCGCCCTGCCCACTCTGCACCTGCCTCTGCTCAGCAAGCTCCCCATTCTTGGCCCCATGCTGAACGATCAATCCCTGTTCGTGTATCTCACCTGGATTGTGGTGCTTCTGGCCTGGCTTTTCGTCTATAAGACCCCCTACGGCTTCTGGCTCCGGGCCTCCGGCGAAAAGCCCGACACCCTTCGTACCGCGGGCATCAGCCCCAAGCGGATGAAGTGGATTGCCTCCCTGCTCTGCGGCGTGCTCTGCGCCCTGGCGGGAGCCCACCTGTCCCTGGGCAATCTCAGCGGCACCTTTGCCGAGAACATGTCCAACTCCCGGGGCTATGTGGCCTTTGCCTGCGTGATTTTCGCAGCGGCCAATCCGGCGAAGGCCTATCTGGCGGCTCTGATGTTTGGCTTTTTCGAGGCCATCGGTCTGCGCCTGCAAAGCTATGTCAGCTCCGATCTCACCAGCACCATTCCCTACATCATCACCATCGTCATGATGGTCTATGTGGTGGTGAGCAAGCAGGCCCGGAAGCGCAGACTGGCCAAGGCATAGGAGCCTTCTTTAAGCCTCAGATAAGGTTGAGCCCCTATACTGCCCCCAAACGGACAAAAAAGGAGGCGATCTTATGAAACTGAAACTTCTGGCGCTGCTGGCGGTGCTGGGGCTGCTGGCGGGCTGCGCGGTCAGTCCCCAGCCCGGGGCCGAAACCGGAACGGAGTCCCTTCCCCCCGACAGCACCCCGAGTCTCCCGGTGGAGGGAGAGCTGCAGGTCTACTGCTTCCAGGCGGGGAAGGCGGACGCCTTTCTGTTCTGGAACGAGGCAGGGGCCGTGCTGCTGGACACCGGGGAGAGCGGCTTTGGCAAAACCATCCTGGAGAAGCTGGAGGTTCTGGGAATCCAGCGGCTGGACTACCTCATCATCACCCACTTTGACAAGGATCATGTGGGAGGCGCGAAAAAGCTGTTGATTTCGATTCCCGTGGGGACGGTGCTTCAGAGCAACTGCCCCAAAACCGGCAGCTCCGCCTATGACAAGTACGCGGCCGCCCTGGCAGAGCAGGGGATGGAGGCTGTGACCCTCCGGGAAAGCCTGAGCTTCACCCTGGGGGACGTCCGCTTCACCGTGGAGCCCCCGGCCCGGGAGAGCTATCAGACGGACGCCAGCAACAATTCCTCCCTGATCGTCACCGTGACCCACGGAAGCAGCCGCTTGCTCTTCACCGGGGACGCGGAGGACGAGCGGCTGGAGGAGTACCTGGCGGGAGACCCCGCGCCCTGCGTCTTCGTGAAGCTTCCCCACCACGGAGTCTATCAGTCCAGCCTTACGGAGCTGCTGGAAAAGACGAGCCCCAGCTATGCCCTCATCACCTCCTCTGAGGAGGAGCTGGAGGAGCAGAAAACGCTGGACCTGCTGAGCCAGAGCGGGGTGGAGTGCTTTCTCACTCGCAGCGCCCCGGTGCTGCTGACCAGCGACGGCAGCAGCCTCCGGGTGGAGTACAGCCAGTGACGCAGCGAAAAACCCAGCCGACGCCCTCCGCTTCGGGGTGCGTCGGCTGGGTTTTTCGTACATGTCAGGCCGTGGCGGGCTCCAGCAGGGTCAGCGTTTTGCGTTCTGCGTCCAGGCGGCAGCGGGCGCCGATGGGCAGCACGCCGATGGGCTCCGCGTGGCCGAAGTTCACGTTGTACAAAATGGGCAGATCGGGCCGCCCGGCCTCGAAGCCCACCGCCTTGCGGTATACCTCCTTGTAGGGCTCATACTTGCTCCGCCGGGCGGGCTTGCCCACCAGGATGCCGCAGATCTCGTCGAAGATCCCCTGGGCTGCCAGGCCCCGGAGATACCAGAGCAGATAGTGCTCCGGGATATCCACCTCGCTGGTTTCGATGAAGAGCAGCTTGCCCCGCCACTCCTCCCGGGCGGGCCAGACGGGGGTCCCGATGAGCTCCGGAAAAACGTCGATGCAGCCCCCCAGCAGCTCCCCCTCCACCACGCCGCCGCCCTGGATCAGCTCATAGCCGATTTCCTCCGGGTGGTACTGCCGCGGGGTGTTGATGTTTTCCTCCTTCCACCAGATCTTCTCGTCCTCGTCGTCGTACCAGTAGGGAGCGGAGGGAATCTCCAGCTCCGGTTTCGGGTCAAACAGCGTGTCCCGGATGGCCTTTGCGGTGTAGTCGTTGATTTTGACGTACTCCGAGAAGTTGGTCATGATGCTGGCCCCGTAGTAGGACATAACCCCGGCCTTGTACATCATGAAATGATTGGAGCTGGTGTCGGAGAAGCCGGTAAAAATCTTCGGATTGTTCCGGATCACATCAAAGTCAATGTAGGGCAGCAGGCGGATGGTGTCGTCTCCGCCGATGGCGTTGAAAATGGCCTTCACCTCCGGGTCCCGAAAGGCCTCCATCCAGTCAGCGGCCCGGGCCTCGGGGTGCTCATAGAGATACTGCCGCCCCTTCAGGGCGTTGGGCATAAGCTTGACCTTCAGGCCATAGTCCTCCTCCAGCCGCTGTCGGGCGATGCGCAGCTTGTGAATGGCCCAGGGCTCTCCCAGAGTTCCGGCGGAGAGACTGACAATGGCCACGGTGTCTCCGGGGCAAAGATGCTTTGGCTTCAACATGGGGATTCCTCCTCTTCTCTTGGCTCCGGCCCGACGGGACGGCGCACTGGATGTTATTCCCGGCAGGCCCGGTACAGGAAGGTGACAATCTGAGCTCTGGAGCAGACAGCTCCGGGGCTGAAGACCGTGGCCCCGGTTCCGGCGCTGACGCCCCGGGCATAGGCCCAGAGAATGGGCTTGTAGGAGTAGGATTCCGGGCTGAGATCCGTAAAGGGGCAGTCCTGGCCTTCCGGCTCAGGGCTTCCCGCAAAGCGCCAGATCAGGGTAATGATCTGTTCCCGGGTGCAGGGAGCGTCGGGGCTGAAGCGGTTCTCCCCGGTTCCGGCGCTGATTCCCGTCTGGGAGGCCCAAAGCACCGCTCCGCGGTAGTAGGCGTCGGGGGAGACGTCGGTGAAGGGGCAGTCCGTCTCCTCCGGACTGGGGGAACCCGCCGCCCGCCAGAGGAACATGACGTTCTGGGCTCTTGTGCAGGTGGCCTCCGGGCCGAAGAGCCCGTTCCCGGTCCCGGCAGCAATGCCCTTGGACACAGCCCAGTCGATGGGGTCATGAGCCCAGCAGTCCTTGGGGGGCATATCCGTGAAGATTCGCCCGGGACAGTCCTGGCCCCCATGACAGGGGAGATTCGGCTCCGGCTCTCCGGCCAGAGGCTGTGTGGTGAAGCGATGGACCCCCGGCACCCGGACATACAGGGTCAGGGGACAGCGCAGGCTGCTGAGGGTGCAGAAGCCGGAGGAGGTGAGGCTGTATTGCAGAATTCTGGACCGGAAGCGGGCGTTGGTAATATAGGGGACGCCCTCACTCCAGCTCATGTTCCAGGCCGCCCCGCTGATCCGGGGATCGGTGACGGTGCTGAGCATCACAGAGGAGGAGGGAATGGCCAGATAGTTGTCGCTGGTTTTCATTTTCAGCGCTCCCGCCCCGCTTTCGTCCGGGAGGAAGGAGTAGACGATTTCCTCCGGCACCTCGTTGAGCCAGTCTCCGTCCACAAAGTAGCCTGCCGCTTGATCGGTGGCCACGGCGGAGGGGGTGATGATGGCCTGCCCCGTGCAGAATCTGCTGGCCCGCAGGGCCTTGGTGGACTGATAGCTCAGCACGTAGTCCCCCGCCCAGTCTTCGGGTTCCCGGTCCACCAGCCGGAACTGCCCCCGGCTCACGCCGTCCTCCGGGACAAAGTAGCCGTAGACGGCCCAAAGCTCAGTCTCCGGCTCCGTCAGCTCCCAGCGGGAGCCGGCCTTCAGCAGCGGGGGGCAGTCGGGACTGTCCTCCTCCAGGGGTTCTCTGCTCCAGCCTAAGAAGTGGTATACATAGGCGTCGGCCTCCAGCTCGCCCTCCGGGGCGGGAAGCAGCACCGTATCTCCCAGAAACTCCTGAATCTCCTCCGCCTCCTGGCCGGGTCCGGCAAAAAAGCGAAGGCAGGCAGGGGTCCTGGCCGCCATGTGGAGGCTTATGGCACAGGGACCGGCGGGGGCAATGGAGAGATGATTCTGCTTCCGCTCCACCTCAGCCTCCCCCCCTGTCAGCTCCCAGCTCTCGAAGCGGTAGCCCCGGGCGGGAAGAATCTCCAGCTCCGTGCGGACCAGGCGAAGCTCCGCGCTTCCCGGGGGGTCCACGCTGAGGCGGATGGGGTAGGCCGGGTGCAGCTTCCAGGTGGACTGCACCTCCTGGCCCTCCGCCAGATGGCTTCTGCCGGGATAGGGGTCCTGGCCGGAGACGGCAATGGGATAGGCGGGATCATGGACGGTCTGATAGGGGTCCGGGCAGCCCACCTCCGCCTTCATGGCCTCGGCGGCCTGGCCCACAGTGCAATCCTCCAGCAGGGAATTGACGAAGACCCCACGAT
Organism: uncultured Clostridia bacterium; assembly: GCA_946625125.1. Classification (GTDB taxonomy): domain Bacteria; phylum Bacillota; class Clostridia; order Oscillospirales; family Oscillospiraceae; genus JAFRPC01. Next base: position 16,236 of record CAMOSU010000021.1, on the reverse strand, counting down.
ATTCGTGGTCGGCGTTGGTGGTGACGGCCTCCGAGAAGCCGATGAGAGCCTCCACCCCTTTTTGCCGGAGAGGCGCGTACAGGCCCTCGGTGGCCATACCCAGGCACAGGCCCAGCCAGACCATGCTGTGGGGTGCCTGACCCCCCATGTGATTGGCGATGCAGGTTCCGTCCACGCAGTAGTATTCCTCGTCAAAATCCTCGGAGGGTCCGGCGTAGAAGGCGTGGTAGTAGGTCCCGTAGGGACCGTTCACCGGCCGCTGATCCGCTTCCGTGACCCCTTCGCTGCTGGGCAGGCAGATGTAGGAGCTGTTGGCCCGGGAGCTCTGGTCCATGCCCCGCTCATAGTCCGTTCTGCCGTGGGAGTTAATGAGCAGAATGCCGCAGCCGCTGAGAGCCGAAGCAAGATTGTCCACGGTGGCATTCTCCGCCGTGTAGACCTGCAGGCTGCCCCCGGTGCTCCGGGCCAGCCGCTGCCCCTCCCGGATACAGTTCTCCGGGTAAAAATAGTAGGAGCCGGAATAGGGGATAAATACCCCCACGTCCCGGGTTTCGGGAATGTTGTCCGTCTCAGAGCGGGCGGCGTGGGGCTGACTGGGCAGGGGCTCCGTCCCGGCCTCATCCCGGGCTAACTCAGCCCGGAGGGAAGGGGAATAGCCGTTGGCCCTGCCGTCGGTGCTTCTCCAGAAGAAAAAATCTCCGTGGCGCTCCAGGCTGCCGGGTACATAATCCGGGGCAGCCTGCACAGCCTGAATCATCCGGGGAATCGCCTGGGCATAGGCTGCCGCCAGGGCTTCCCGGGCCTGGGGCGGGCATTGGACGGCTTGCTCCGCCTCTATTTTCCCCAGGGCCTCCCAACTGCCGACGCTCCCGGGAGAGGGGCTTTGGGCGGCGGCGGGGGCGGAGAGACAGAAAACGAAAATGGCCGTTAACGCCAGGGCAATCCATCGTCTCATGGTCCTTCCTCCTTGCTTGTTCGTTCAGAAGAATCAGCCGAAATAGGCGTCGATCTCTCCCATGCGCTGACTCTGGGCCACGGAGAAGGGACAGCGGCTGTCACAGTGGCCGCAGCCCACACAGTCGGAGGCCTTGCGCTCCAGACTGCGGTAGTGCTCCGCCGCCAGAGGGTCTCCGGCCCGGGCCAGATCATAGTATTTGTTCACCAGGCCGATGTCGATTCCCATGGGACAGGGGCGGCAGTGACCGCAGTAGACGCATTTTCCGCTGGCCTGGGGCGGGGCAAAGCTCCCGATGACGGAGTAGTCCCGCTCCGCCTCCGACGCGGCGTGGAAGTCCAGAAGCGTTTTGACCTCTTGGGTGTTGGATGCTCCGGGCAGCACCGTCAGAACGCCGGGCTTGTCCAGACAGTATTGGATGCACTGGAAGGGATTCAGAGCCCGGCCGAAGGGGGAGCGAGCCCGGTCCAAAAGCTGTCCCCCGGAGAAGGGCTTCATCACGGAGATGCCGATTCCCTCCGCCTCACAGCGGCGGTAGACGGCGCTGCGCTCGTCCACACTGCCGTTGGCGTAGTCCCCGTGGCCGTAGTCGTAGGCGGGGTTCACCGAAAACATCAGCATGTCCAGGGGAACCTGGTCCAGAATGCGCTGAATCACCTCCGGAGTGTGGGAGGAGAGGCCCAGGTGCCGAACTACTCCCTGCTCCCGGAGCTGCTGCAGATAGGCGTAGACCCCGTTCTTCTGATAGCGTTCCCAGTCGGAGAGCTCATCCTGGCAGTGGATGAAGCCGTAGTCGATGTAGTCCGTCTTCAACTGCGTTAACTGCCAGTCCACGGAGCGCTTCACATCCTCCAGCTCCAGAGACCAGCCGTAGCTCCCCTTGGAGTAGTCCGCGCCGAAATGGATTTGAAACAGCAGCCGCTTTCGGACAGGGGAGAGGGCGGCGCCCCAGATGGGGAAGGCCTTGGCGTCTCCCGCGGCCAGATCAAAATAGTTGATGCCGCCCTCCACGGCGGTTTCCAGCGCCCGGACTCCCTCGGCCATGCCCGCCTCAAACAGATAGGCGGAGCCGAAGCCGATTTCGGAGATCCGGTCTCCGGTGCGTTTGTTGATTCTGTATTTCATAGGATGCCTCCATGTTCCAAATGTGTGTTGAGTAAATAGCTTTGGTAGTCCTCCGGTTCAAAGGCCCGGGTGGAGTCCGGGGCTCCCCAGCGGCGGGTCAGCTCTCCCAGGGAAATCCCACGGGCTGCCCGGAGGGCGGGAATGTCCTCCTCCGTGATCCGGCGCAGCAGCTCCTTGATGGGGTCGCTTTTCAGATTTCCGATGCGCCATTCCGGGCGCATATGGGTAAAGTTAAAAAAGAGATCGTAGTTGTTTGCCACATACAGCACAAGCTGCCCCCGGGCGCTGGGGACGTAAGGAGAGCTCAGCTCCCGCCAGCTCTCCCAGAGCTCCGCCTCGGTGTGAAGACGATCATAATTCAGAAAATAGGGAAGCAGCTCCGCCGGAATGTGATCCTTTCGGATTCGTATGGGGTAGAGCCTGCGGTTTTCACCTTCGCAGCTTCCCGCGTGGACGAAGAAGCGGAATTCGCCTCCCAGGGCTTCACAGCGTTGGGAGAGCTCCAGCTCCCGGGAAAGACCCAGCAGCGCCACAAGGGCCTCCCGGTTTTCCTCGTTGAGAAAGCCCTGCCAACGGGGACGGATGCCGTGGCGCAGCAGAAGCTCCGTGGCCTCCAGCAGCTCCCGGAAGGCCCCCCTCCGGCCAACATAGCGGTCCGTTTCCGCCTCCATGCCGAAAAAGCTAAGCTGAACGCAGGGAATCCGCAGCTCCTCCAGGAAGTTGACATAATCAGGGTCCCGCACCAGCCGCCAAAAGCTGGCCAGCTCAAAGCGCTCCGGCTGACAGCCCACGGAAAGGGCCTTGTCCCGCTCCCAGCGGGCTCTGTAGTCCGGGCAGAAGTCCGGCTCCCGCAGCCAACTATAGAAGGCGATCTGTTGAAAATAGGGCCGGAAAAGCCCCACAATCCATTCGTCCGCCCCGGGTTCCATATCCCGGTTGGGCATGTGTCCAAGCCAGCAGTGGAGACAGCGATTGGGGCAGCCGCAGAGATCCACTGCGATGGCGAGGGGAAGCTTGTTCATTGGGCGCCCTCCTTTCTTCTCCTGTTCCAGCTCATTTTACCATAAAAATCAGAGGCGCGCAAGCGCCTCCGGGCTGGTTTTTCATTTTGAGTTCCGGCGGGAGCTGCCGCGGAAACAGGAGGACGCCTCCCGATGGGGAATCCCGGATCGGGAGGCGTCCCGCGCGGCGCCTTATTGCAGGTGCTCCAGGAAGAAGGACTCCAGCTTGTCAAAGGGAATCGCGTTCTTTCCGCCGCCGTCGTACAGGTCTGTGTGGACCGCGCCGGGGATAAGCAGAAGCTCCTTGTTTTCGCTGTACTTGCTGTCCCGGACCATGTCGGCATAGGCGTCCTTACTGAAGTAGCAGGAGTGGGCCGCTTCCCCGTGGACCATGAGAACGGCGCTGCGAATCTCACTGCTGTACCGGAGAATGGGCTGGTTGAGGAAGGATTCGCAGCCCACCACGTTCCAACCGCCGTTGGAGTTCAGGGAGCGGGGATGATAGCCCCGGGGGGTCTTGTAGTAGTCATAATAGTCCTTTACAAAGAAGGGGGCGTCCGGGGGAAGGGGGTCCACCACGCCGCCTGCCGTCTTGTAAGCGCCCGCCTTCAGATCCTCCAGACGCTGGGCGCAGAGAGCGGCTTTTTTGGCGTATCGCGCTTCCTCGCTGTCCTCCGAGTCGAAGTAACCCTTCGCGTTTACCCGGGTCATATCATACATGGTCATCACGGCTGTCGCCTTGATTCGGGTATCCAGGGCGGCGGTGTTCAGGGCCATCCCGCCCCAGCCGCAGATGCCGATGATGCCCACCCGCCGGGGGTCCGCCAGCTCATGCAGGGACAGAAAGTCCACTGCCGCCATAAAATCCTCAGTGTTGATGTCCGGCGAGGCCATAAAACGGACATTCCCTCCGCTCTCCCCGGTGAAGGAGGGGTCGAAGGCCAGGGCGAGGAAGCCCCGCTCTGCCATGGTCTGGGCGTAGAGACCGGCGCACTGCTCTTTGACTGCGCCGAAGGGGCCGCAGACGGCGATTCCGGGCAGCTTTGCCCCCCGATTCTTCGGGATGTACAGGTCCGCCGCCAGTGTGATGCCGTAGCGGTTGACAAAGCTGGTCTTGCAGTGCTCCACCTTGTCGCTTTTCGGGAAGGTCTTGTCCCATTCCTGGGAGAGAATCAGCTTCTCTTGTTTCATCCTGTTTTACCGTTCCTTTCCGCATTTTGTTATCGCGAATATCATAGCATCTTGCATTTTGTTTTGCAAATGGTTATAATGAATTTCATGATATAATATTTCAGAATATCAGGAGGGAGCGGTATGGAGATTCGTACCCTGCGCTATTTCCTTGCGGCAGCCCGGGAGGAAAATATGACCCGCGCAGCCCAACAACTGCATGTGACTCAGCCCACCCTCTCCAAAAGCCTGCGGGCCTTGGAGGAGGAGCTGGGGAAAAAGCTCTTCCGGCGCCACAGCTTCAGCATCTCCCTGACCCAGGAGGGAATCCTCCTCCGGGACCGGGCGGAGGATCTGCTGTCCATGGCGGACAAGATCGAAAAGGAGTTTCTGGCCATGGATGACATCACGGGAGGGGAGCTGTATCTCGGCCTGGCGGAGTCCTATCAGATCCGCTGCCTGGCCCGGGAGATTCGGCGGCTGAAGCAGCGCTATCCCGGGCTTCGATACCACATCACCAGCGGCGATACCGAGCAGGTGACGGAAAAGCTGGACAAGGGCCTGCTGGATTTTGCGGTGCTCTGCGACGCCCCGGACCCCCGGAAGTACCGCTTTCTGGAATTTCCCGAGGGAGACGTCTGGGGGGTGATTATGAAGCGCGAAGACCCCCTGGCGAAAAAGGAGAGCATTTGCGTGGAGGATCTGGCGGGCTTGCCGCTGCTCACCTCGGCCCAGGGCTGGGAGGGAGATATTCGGCGCTGGGCGGGGGAGCGAAGCGGTGCGCTGCGGCTGGAGGGCTCCTTTCGCCTGGCCTATAACGCCTCCCTGTTCGTCAAGGAGGGGCTGGGCTATCAGCTCAGCTTCGCGAAGCTTGTGGATACCGGGGAGGACAGCGGCCTGGTGTTCCGGCCTCTGTCCCCCCGGCTTGAAACAAGACTGTACCTGATCTGGAACCGTTATCAGGCATTTACTCCCATTGCCGAACGATTTCTTGCCCAGGTGCGGGAGGGCTTCGGCGCCGGAGCGGGTTTCCCTTGAAAAACCCGGAGGTATTTGGTATCATCCTTCCGAAACGTGGAAGCAATGCCGGGGAGCGCCTGGAGCTCCCGGGGCCACCCGCGTCAAAGAAATGAGGAAGCTGTGAAATGGAGAAACAAGAAATCAAAATCAATCAGATCCCGGTCAGGAGCGTTATGACCAAGTCCAGCGCCCCGCTGGGGGGCTATGCCGTGAATCCCTACGTGGGCTGTCCCCATGCCTGCCGGTATTGCTACGCCTCCTTCATGAAGCGCTTTACAGGCCACACTGAGGCATGGGGCAGCTTCCTGGATGTGAAAAACTGGCCTCCCATCACAAATCCCCGGAGGTACGCGGGGCAAAAGGTGATCATCGGCACCGTCACAGACGGGTACAATCCCCTGGAGGAGCGTTACGGAAAAACCCGGAGGATCCTGGAGGAGCTGAAGGACAGCGGCGCGGAGATCCTGATCTGCACCAAGTCGGATCTGGTCCTGCGGGATCTGGAGCTGCTGCGGGAACTGAATCAGAGCACCCGACTGACGGTCAGTTGGTCTGTGAACACGCTGGACGAGGCCTTCAAGGAGGACATGGATGCGGCCTCCGGAATCGCGGCACGGCTGGAGGCCATGAAGCAGGTCTACGAGGCGGGCATCCGCACGGTTTGCTTTATTTCTCCCGTCTTTCCGGGGATCACAGATATCGAGGCCATTTTCCACCGGGTCAAGGACCAATGCGATCTGATCTGGCTGGAGAATCTGAATCTGCGAGGAGGCTTCAAGAAGACCGTTATGGACTACATCGGGGAGAAGTATCCCGCCCTTGTCCCCCTCTACGATGAAATCTACAACAAGAGAAACCGAAGCTATTTTGAGCTGCTGGAGCAGCAGGCCGCCGAGCTGGCCCGGCGATATGACTGCCGTTTCGTGGACAACGAGACGCCCTATGAACGGGCGGAGCCGGGGCATCCCATCCTTGTGGATTACTTCTACCACGAAGAGGTACGAGGCACGGAAAACACCGGAGTCCGAAAAAAGAAGGGGCGCGGATGATCGTCGGGTTTGTATTGGAGCTGGCGGTGGGAGGACTCTGCGCCGCGCTGGGACTGCTGCTCTGGCTGAAGCGGAAGCTCAGCATTCTGCACGACTATCACTACAGGAATGTGAAGCAGGAGGATATTCCCGCCTATACGCGGCAGGTGGGAGTCGGTCTGCTCCTGTTGGGGGCGGGGATCCTTGTTACGGGCTTCTTCCATCTGGCCTGCTCCCCCCATTGGTGGATTCCCCTTGCCCTGGGCTTCGTCCTGGGGCTGAGCCTGATCTTCGCCGCCCAGAAAACATACAACGGCTCCGTGTGAGGCAAGCAGCCTGCCGCCGGGGGAGCGCAGCGGAAAGTACAGGATTATCCTACGGAAAACAGCCCAAAATACCCACGACTTCCATTGACAGAGGGCCTTTTTACGATTATAATGCAACTGAAAAGAATATTCATTCAGGAGGAAGCGCCATGGACACTTCGATGCTCGATCTGATCCGCCGGAGAAGAAGCGTGCGGAGCTTTGAGGACAGACCCTTGACGGAGGAGGACAAAAACGCCCTGGAGGCCTATGTGCAAGCCGTAAGCAATCCCTTCGGGGTTCCCGTCCGCTTTCGGCTGCTCAACGCCAGGGAGGCGGGGCTGTCCAGCCCGGTGATCGTGGGGGAGAAGGCGTATCTCGCGGCAAAGGTGGAGCGGGTGCCGAACTATGAGATTGCCTTTGGATACAGCTTCGAGAAGGCCTGCCTGTTCGCCCTGTCCAGGGGGATCGGCACCGTAATGCTGGCGGCCACCCTGAATCGCTCCGCCTTTGAAAAGGCCCTGGAGCTGGGGCAGAACGAGGTAATGCCTGTGGCAAGCCCGGTGGGCTATCCCGCCGGGAAGATGTCGGTGCGGGAGAGCCTGATGCGCAAGGGAACCAAGGCCGACAGCCGCAAAGCCTTTGAGAGTCTGTTCTTCAAAGACGGCTTTGAGCAGGGACTCAGCGGGGAAGCGGCCGGAATCTTTTATCAGCCCCTGGAGGCTCTGCGCTGGGCTCCCTCAGCCACCAACGGGCAGCCCTGGCGCGGGGTGCTGGCCGGGGACACGCTGCATTTTTACGAGGCAAGGTCCATGAAGGACAACAGCCTGGGGGATATTCAGAAGGTGGACCTGGGAATCGGACTCTCCCATTTCGATCTTGTGAGAACCGAGGAGGGCCTGGAGGGCGGCTTTGTCTTTGAGGACCCGGGCATCAAAGCCCCGGAGAAGACGCATTATATTGTTTCCTTCCGAAGAAAGCCCTGACCGGAACACAGCGGACAAACAGCGAACAGGACCCCCCGGCCCGGCCGGAGGGTCCTGTTTCGCCGCGGTCCTATCCCCGGACCTCCAGCAGCTCGATGGTAAAGTTCAGCTCCTTCCCAGCCAGCTCATGATTGGCGTCGAAGGTGATGCTGGTGTCGTCCTTCGCCGTCACCAGGACGGGGAAGGGATTGCCCTGGGTGTCCTGCAGATAGACCCGCTGGCCCACCCGCGCCTGCTCCGCCCCGGGGATCTGGGAAAGAAGCAGGGTGAAGACTGCCTCCGGGTCCGGCTGGCCGTAGGCCTCCTCGGGACGCAGATGGATGTGTCGAATCTCACCCGGCTCCATCTCCGCCGCGGCGGCGTCAAAGCCCGGGATCATCATTCCCACGCCGCAGAGGAATTCCAGGGGTTCTCCCCGGTCATAGGAGGAGTCGAACTGGGTTCCGTCGTTCAGACTTCCCCGGTAGTGGACCTTGCAGATCTTGCCGGCGTTTTTTCCCTTCAGAAGCGGCTTGCCGCAGTCGGTCCCCTGGGAGGGACAGCCCTCTTCTCCGTGGCCGCCGCAGTGACCGTCTTCGTGATGTCCGCAGTGGCCGCCATCGTGGTGTCCGCAGGCGTGGCCCTCCCCGTGATGGCTGCAGTTGGCCCCGGTGTTTACCAGCTCTCCCCGAAGGTAGGCGGCCACCGCCTCGTCCGCGTCCCCGGAGGCCCCGGCGCAGAGGGTGATGCCCTGCTGGGCCAGAGCCGCCTGGGCGCCGCCGCCGATGCCGCCGCAAATCAGAACGTCGATGTTATGCTCCGCCAGCAGGGAGGCCAGGGCGCCGTGGCCCGCGCCGTTGGAGCTGATCAGCTCGGAGGAACGGATCTGCCCCTCCTCCACAGTGTAGAGCTTGAACTGCTCCGTGTGGCCGAAGTGCTGGAAAACCTTGCCGTCATCATAAGTTACCGCGATTTTCATGGGATTCTCCTTTTCGCGCAGCTTCTTGCGCATTGATTATTGTCGGGACCTATGATACAATGGAAGCGGAAAAAAGTCAATGACGGAAAGAGAGGAAGCAGCGATGCAGTTTCACAATCAGCGCGGAACGCTTCGGGCCGTGCTCTTTGATTTCGACGGCACCCTCTTCGATACCGTGGAGGGAATCACAAAAAGCATTCAATACGCCCTGGGCAAGCACGGCAGGCAGGAGCCTCTGGATCGGCTGCGCTGTTTTGCGGGACCTCCGCTGGTGGACAAATTCATGGAGGTCTACCAGGTCAGTCAGGCCGAGGCGGAGAAGCTGGTGGTGGACTTCCGGGAGCGCTACGTTCCGGTGGGCGTCTACGAGAGCAGACCCTTCCCCGGGGTCCGGGAGCTGCTGGACCGGCTGCGGGAGGCGGGACTGATCCTGGGAGTGGCCACCTCCAAGCCCCAGTCTATGGCGGAGCTGCTGCTGGAGCGGGCGGAGCTGAAGGACTGCTTTCATGTGATCAAGGGCAGCCAGCCCGGGCTGAACAACGAAAAAAAGCGGCAGATCGTGGAGAAGGCCATGGCACTATGCGGCAGCGGCCCCGACGATACCGTATTGGTGGGGGACACCAAATACGACGTGGAGGGAGCCGCCGCCTGCGGGGTCCCCTGCGTGGGGGTGCGCTGGGGCTATGCCGCCCCGGGAGAGCTGGAGGCGGCGGGGGCCGCGGCCATTGTGGAGAGCATGGAGGAGCTGGCGAAGCTTCTCACCGGAGGGATATAAAACCCCGCCTCCCGGAGCGGCCTCCCGGGAGAAAGGGATTGCGGCTTTTGTCAAATTATGGTATAATCACAAAAAAGAACTCGTTGAGAGGGAGGAAAGAGATGTTTCGACCACTCACCAGAACCAAGCAGCAGCTTCCCCGGGAGGAATGCCTGGAGATGCTTGCCGCAGGTCTGCGGGGCGTTTTGTCCGTCATGGGGGACGATGGCTATCCCTACGGCATGCCCATCAACTATTACTATGAGCCCGAAGAGGGACTCCTCTACTTCCACACCGGCAAAACCGGCCACCGCAGCGACGCCATCCGGCGCTGCGACAAGGCCTCCTTCTGCCTGATGGATGAGGGAAGGCGACAGGAGGGAGACTGGTTTCTGAGCTTCCGCAGCGTCATCGTCTTCGGACGGATTCGCATGATCCGGGACCGGGAGCAGATCTACGAGATTGCCCGCCGCCTCAGCCGGAAATTCACAGCAGACGAGGCCTATATCCAGAATGAGATTGAGAAATCCGGCCCCGGAACTCTGATGTTTGCCCTGGTGCCGGAGCAGATCACCGGAAAGCGGGTCCGGGAAAAATAAACCAATTCAATGACAGGAGCACGGAGCTATGGACGCGACACATCTAAAACTGCAAGCCCTGAAGGCTAGGCTCTCCTCTCTGGGGAGCGTTGCCGTGGCCTTTTCCTCAGGCGTGGATTCCAGCTTTCTGTTAAAGGTGGCCCATGACCTGCTGGGAGACAGGGCTGTGGCCCTCACCGCCCGGGCTCCCTTTTTCCCCGCCCGGGAGCAGGAGGAGGCCAAGGCCTTCTGCCGCCGGGAGGGCATACGGCAAATCCTTCTGGATTACGACATTCTCTCCGTAGAGGGCGTCCGGGAGAACCCCAGGAACCGCTGCTATCTCTGCAAGCGGGCGATCTTTACCGGCCTGCTGCGCTGGGCCGAGGAGCAGGGCTTCCCCTGTGTGGCGGAGGGCTCCAATCTGGACGACTGCGGGGACTATCGACCCGGAATGCGGGCTGTCGCGGAGCTGGGCATCCAAAGCCCTCTGCGGGAGGCGGAGCTCACCAAGGCGGAGATTCGGCTTCTCTCCAAGGAGCTGGGGCTTCCCACCTGGGATAAGCCCTCCTTCGCCTGCCTGGCCTCCCGCTTTGTCTATGGGGAGACCATCACGCGGGAAAAGCTGAGCATGGTGGAACAGGCCGAGCAGCTTCTGCTGGAGATGGGCTTCCGACAGATGCGGGTTCGCATCCACGGAACCATGGCCAGAATCGAGCTGCTGCCGGAGGATTTCCCCCGTCTGATTTCCCCTCAGGTCCGGGAGACGGTCTGCAAGGGCTGCAAGGCCCTGGGCTTCAGCTACGTTTCCATGGATCTGATGGGCTATCGGACCGGAAGCATGAACGATCCCATACTGTGAGGAATTGACCATGGAAAATCAGTTTACAAGAACCAGAATGCTCCTGGGCGAAGCGGGCATGGAGGCCCTGACCAAAGCCCGGGTGGCGGTCTTCGGCGTGGGAGGCGTAGGGGGCTATGTGGTGGAAGCCCTGGCCCGTTCCGGCGTGGGAGCTCTTGAACTCATCGACAACGACCGGGTCTGTCCCAGCAACCTGAATCGGCAGATCATTGCCACCCACAAAACCCTGGGCATGTACAAGGTGGAGGCCGCCCGGGAGCGGATTCTGGACATCAACCCGGACTGCCGGGTGACGGTTCATCCCACCTTTTATATCCCCCAGACGGCGGGGGAATTCGACTTCTCCCGGTACAGCTACGTCATCGACGCCATCGACACCGTCACCGGGAAGATCGACCTGGTGCTCCGGGCGCAGGCGGCGGGAGTCCCCATCATCTCCAGCATGGGAGCGGGGAACAAAATGGACCCCACCAAACTCCAAATCGCGGATCTCTATGAGACCTCAGTCTGCCCCCTGGCCAGGGTGATGCGGAAGGAGCTGAAAAAACGGGGGGTCAAGGCCCTGAAGGTGGTCTATTCCACGGAGCCGCCCATGAGCCCGGGGGAAGCGCCCGAACCGGAGCTTCCGGAGGAGGGAGACCCGGATACGGCCGCCTTGGGCTCCCGGCGCAGACAGGTGCCGGGCAGCAACGCCTTTGTCCCATCGGCGGCGGGGCTGATCATTGCCTCAGAGGTGGTAAGAGAGCTGAGCGGCTGGAGACCGGCCCCCTGAACCCAGAGCGGCTGTAAGCACAGACACAGAAAGGGGAGAAGCTGCAATGAGCGCTGAAGCATGGGAAAGCCTGGATCTCCATCCGGAGGACCGGGCTCTGCGGGAGGAAATCGCCCGGCTTCGGGCCTCCCTGACGGCTCTGCTGCTGCAAAAGGATGATTTGCAGCTCATCCAGTGCCGCCGGATTGAGGCGGCCTATCTGCGCCGCTTCGGCCCGCTGGAGCTGAAGGTGTACGAGTGCTGGTGCGGCTGTCTTCGAGCCAAGCGCAAGGCCAGCCTGATTCGCGCCAGGCAGAACCGGCGGGAAGCGCCGGACCCTGCTGAGGTTGAGGCGGAGCTGGATCAGGAGCTGGCCCAGTATCAGCAGGAGCTGGAAACCCGCTTCCGGCGGGTGGCTGGCGCCATGGAGCGGCACGAAGGTCCGTCTCTGGGCCAAAAGGGGACCAAGGAGCTGAAGACCCTCTACCGGCAGGCGGTGAAGGCCCTGCACCCGGACCTCCACCCGGATCAGGACGAGACCCGAACCCGGCGATTGGACCAGGCTGTGCGGGCCTACCGCGCCGGGGACCTGGAGGGTCTGCGGACCATCTGCGAGGCCCTGGAGCTGCCCCGGGAGTCCGAGGAGGACAGCCTGGAGGAGCTGCGGCAGGAGGCCGGACGGCTGAAGCGGAGTCTTCGGGCCTTGGATCGGGAGCTGGAATCCATCAAGGCCTCCTATCCCTACAGCGCCCGGGTCTATCTGGAGGATGAGGCCCAGGGCCGGGCCAGGGAGGCGGAGCTGATGGGACAGCTCCGGGAGCTGCGGGAGCGCAGAGCCCACTATGAAACGGCGATTGCCCGGATGCTTTCGTCAGAGGAGGAGCAGGCGTGATGAAGGACTTGATTCCCGCCCAGGCGGGGGAGCTGCTGAAAACCATCCATTCCGATCTGGGGAGCCCCAAGCCCTATGCCAGGGATCTGTGCCTGCTCTCCACCCAGGTGGCGGGGACCAGTCATGTGGTGGGCATCGAGGAGCTGGAGCCCTTTCTGCGGGAGGGGGATCGGCTGGAGCTGATCCGGGTCCCCGGGAATCCCTCGGACCCCAACGCCATCAAGGTCTACACCCGGGACCGGGTGAAGCTGGGCTATGTTCCCCGGAAGGAGAATCCCATCCTGGCCCGGCTCATGGACGGGGGCAAGCTTCTGTACGCTGTGCTACGGGGCAAGCAGTGGCAGCAGGACTGGCTGCGCCTGGAAATCGACATTTACCTGTCCGACGACTGATCCCAAAGGAGGGATTCGCTGTGTACGATACCTATGTGGCCTTTGACGTGGAAACCCCCAACAGCCGGAATGACCGCATGAGCGCCATCGGCCTCGTGGTGGTGGAGGACGGAATACAAACCTCGCATTTTTATTCTCTGGTGGACCCGGAGACCCAATTTGACGCCTTTAACATTCAGCTCACCGGCATTACCCCCCGGATGGTCCGGGGACAGCCCAGCTTCCCGGTGCTCTGGGAGCTGCTGCGGCCGCTGATGGAGCGGGGGATACTCTGCGCCCATAACGCCCCCTTTGATCTGGGGGTTTTGGGCCGCTGCCTGCGGGACTACGGCATAAGCTGGACGGAGCGGAGGAACTACGTCTGTACCTGCCAGATGGGGAGAAGCTTGCTGCCCCAGGCGCCGAATCACCGGCTCAACACCCTGGCGGAGCTGTTGAAGCTGCCCCTGCAGCACCACAACGCTCTGAGCGATACCAGGGCCTGCGCGGGGCTGCTCCAGTATTATCTGGAGCGGGCGGATCTGCGTTCCTATCTGCGCTGCTATGATTTTACCACCCTTCGGACGGTAAACCCCGCCTCCCCGGAGGCAAATTCCGACAATTTTTGAGCAACTGCTCATTTATTTTGAATGATTTTATAAAAATTCACAGTTTACGCCTTGACATCCCCTTCATTCAAGACTATAATCAGAATAATCATGCAGTTATTTTGACAGATGGAGGGCAAAGTCATGAAAAACCCGCTATCCCCGAATGAATTCAGAATCATGCAGTTGCTTTGGAAGGAAAACCGTCCCCTTTCCCGCCCGGAAATCATCGAGATGCTTCCGGATCGGGAATGGAATCCCAACTCGATTCACCTGATTCTCAACAATATGATTGAAAAGGGTGTGCTCTGTGTGGAGGGCATGACCCGCTGCGGCCGGGGCTACGGCAGAACCTACGCGGCCACGGTGAACAATCTGGAGTATGCTGTGAATCTGCTGAAGGAGGCGACCCCGGATCTGACGGGGGAGGAGCGCCTTCTGGGCGTCCTGCCTGTACTGCTGCGGGACAATGTTTCCGGCGGCACCGTCGAAAAGCTCAGGGAGCTGCTGAAAGCCTACTGAGCCCACGGCCTGACCTCCTGGCCCCCGCCGAAGCCGGATCGCCGTGCCGGTGGGGGGCCTTTTTTGTATAAATATATGAACTTATACAAGGCATAACCATTTTAAAGGAGTTTCATTATGATTACAGTATCCGATCTTGGCATGCAGTTCGCCGGCTCCGTTCTGTTCCAGCATGTGGACCTGCAATTCACGGCGGGCAACTGCTACGGCGTCATCGGCGCCAACGGCGCGGGCAAATCCACTCTGGTGCGCATCCTGTCCGGGGAGCTGGAGCCCACCAAGGGCTATGTGGCCATCAAGCCCGGCGTTCGGATGTCCGTGTTAAAGCAGGATCAGTTCCGCTACGACGCCTATTCCGTGATGGACACGGTAATTATGGGCAACCAGCACCTCTATGATATCATGAAGGAGAAGGACGCCATCTATGAGAAACCGGACTTTTCCGATGAGGACGGCATTCGCGCCGCGGAGCTGGAGGCGGAATTCGCGGAGCTCAACGGATGGGAGGCGGAGTCTGACGCCAGCCGGATTTTGCAGGGACTGGGCATTGACGTGTCCAAGCACGGCGACCGAATGGCGGATACGGACCCCCGGGACAAGGTGAAGGTCCTGCTGGCCCAGGCGCTCTTCGGCAGCCCGGACATCATTCTGCTGGACGAGCCCACCAACAACCTGGACATCGAATCCATCAACTGGCTGGAGGACTTCTTGCTGGACTACCCCGGCACCGTCATTGTGGTGTCCCATGACCGGCACTTCCTGAATACGGTCTGCACCAACATCGTGGACATCGACTACGGCAAAATCAAAATGTATGTGGGCAACTACGACTTCTGGTACGAATCCTCCCAGCTTGTTCAGGCACTGCTGCGGAACAAGAACAAGCGCAACGAAGAGAAAATCGCGGAGCTCCAGGCTTTTATTTCCCGCTTCTCCGCCAACAAGTCCAAGAGCAAGCAGGCGACGGCCCGCCGCAAGCTGCTGGATAAGATCTCCCTGGAGCAGATTCCCGCCTCCACCCGCCGCTATCCCTTTGTGGGCTTTACCCGGGAGCGGGAGGTGGGCAAGGACGTGCTCTTTGTCACGGAGATCAGCAAGACCGTAGACGGGGTGAAGCTGCTGGACAAGGTGAGCTTCATCGCCAACCGCAACGAGAAGATTGCCTTTGTGGGGGAGAATGAGCTGGCCCAGACGGTAATGTTCAAGCTGCTCATGGGGGAGATGGAGCCCGACGAGGGGACCATCAAGTGGGGCGTTTCCACCTCCCGGAGCTATTTCCCCAAGGACAACACCGCATACTTTGAGGGCCACAGCGAATCCCTGGTGGATTGGATGCGTCCCTTCTCCGAGAAGAAGGACGACGTGTATCTCCGGGGCTTTTTGGGGCGGATGCTGTTCTCCGGCGACGAGGTTTTCAAGCCGGTAAACGTGCTCTCCGGCGGCGAGAAGGTTCGGATGATGCTTTCCCGGATGATGCTTTCCGGAGCCAACTGCATTTTGCTGGACCAGCCCACCAACCACCTGGACATGGAATCCATTCAGGCGGTGAACAAAGGCGTCACGGCCTTCCCGGGGAATGTCTTCATTGCCTCCCATGACCATGAGCTGCTCTCCACCACGGCAGATCGGATCATTGAGTTCTTGCCCAACGGCAAGATCATTGACCGTCTTTGCGGCTATGATGACTATCTGGACTGGAAACGGGAAAGCAATACGCTCTGATCATCCTTCCGTCCTCCAAATAAAAAAGCGCATTTCCCCTGGGGGGATATGCGCTTTTTTGAATGTTATAATATTATGAATATACGAAATTGTTTTCATTTCTGTCTATTTTTTACAATTTTCGCCTGAAAATATCCACACCCCCCAAAAAAATACTGGAAAATTATACTGGTAATTTGGAAATGATTGTGTTATAATGAACGACGGAGCAAAAGCGCGGAACACCGCGCCAAGCGAAAAATTTTATACAAGGAGACGAAAACGAATGAGTAAGCAACTGAAGCGCCTCCTCGCCCTCCTGACGGTTCTTGTCATGGTGATCGGCCTGATGCCGACCGTCGCCTTTGCCGAGAATGGAATCAGCGGGGAAGGAAAACTGGATGAGGCTGTCTACGTCTATACGGATGAAGACAACGCTCTGCTGGAAAACGATGTGTTCGCAGACATCAGCACCGTGAAATTGGAAGCCGCCCAGAAGCTTGGCGGCATCGGCCGGATGACCGAGGAGGACTACATCAATCTGGTCCCCCAGGTTGTGAAGACCATCGAAGCCTCCGACACCTACGTCCCCGGAAGCCTGCAGCAGAACGGCAACTTCCTGGTCTGGATGACCACCGTTGGCATTCCCTGC
>CAMOSU010000020.1 GCA_946625125.1 uncultured Clostridia bacterium | reverse complement strand
CCAGCCCATTGCCCACGATCACGCCGACGGGGGGCGCCGCGTTGTCCGCCTGGGGCGCGGCCTCCACCGGGGGAAGCCCCAGCAGTCGGCGGCGGTTGGCCTCCCGGAGCTGCTTGGCTTGTCCCTCCTCCCGCTGGGCCTCCACCTCGCTCCTGGCCTCCTTCGGCACCGTGAGGATCGTCGAAAATTGGCTTTTGGGGTGGCTTTCCGCCAGCTTCTGCATGGTATAGTGCCGCCACTGGGTCTCAGGAACCAGACGGATATGCCCCGCCTCCGTGTATCCCACAGGCTTGTCGGCAAAATAAGCCCTGTCCGCCTCCACCTTGGCCTGCAAAGCCTCCTTGCGGTTCCAGGCGCCTTGAATCTCTTCCTCCGACAAGCCCAGGTCCGCCACCGACAGGCGGAACTGGTCGATGGTGGTCAGGCGGCGCATGGCGTTGTAGAAATCCTCCCCCACGACGCCCATATCCCGCGGCTCCACAAGCAGGCCGCCGTAAGCCTCTCCCGGGGGGAAGGAGGCGTCGTTGTCAATCAGAGAGATGCCCGTGAGCCGGGCGTTGGCTCCGTCCTTGGGCTGGAAGCGGAACATGATGTTGCCCAGATTTCGGTCCCGGTTGCCGCAGATGAAGTCAATGGCCTGCATGGCGGCAATGTCGTCCATGACGGCGGGGTTCTCAAAGTTCTTTACCGTATAGCTCAGCAGGGGGTCGCCCTCCTTGGCGGTGATGATGTTGTCGCCGTAGACCTCCTCCATGAAGGTGCCGGTCACCGCCTGCCCATTGCGGATCACCAGCATGGGCCGGGCCTCCGCCACCAGAGTCTTCTTGCCCAGCAGGGCTGCCACCCGGTACATGGCGATGTTGCGCCGGTCGATGTTGGCGCCGTCCTCCAGCCCCTGGGTTATCTTGAAATTGCCGTAATCCCTGGAGAAGCCCCGCATACCCTGGCACAGCTCGTCCAGGAAGGGGAGAAAGTCCGGCCGGTTTATCATCGCTGCGGCGTGTCCCTCCAGGTCCATGGGAACAAGGGCGCTGTTCCAAACCCGGTCGATCATCGTTCTGCGCTGGGCCTCCGGGGAGTCCTCCGGATTCACAATCTCATAGGGCATGTTCCATCCGCTGGCGGCGGCATATTCCAAGCTCTGGCGTCCCATTTGGTCCAGGAAGCCCCGATAGTCGGGATACTTCTCCTTCATGCGGTCCAGGAAGCGCCGATAGTCTCCCTGGGGGTCCACGGTAACGGTTTCGGTGAAGAAGCCGGATTCCAGCGCCTCCCCCTGGGCCACCTGGATGTGCTGCCGGGAATTGGTGTTGCCGCCCACGGTGGGAGCCACCTGACTGCCCAGATCCACCGCGGTCTGCCTGGCCTTGACCACCAGCTCGGGCAAAGAGGTGGGTACCTCGGCATTCACGCTTTGCAGGGCGGCCAGATCATTTTGAAGCATGGGGGCCAGCTCCCGGACGATCCCCCGCATGCGAATGGCGGCGGGGCCCTGTCCGGGCTCCGCCAGCAGGCCGCTCACCTCGTCCAGGGCGGCCTGATAGCTCTCCCGGATAATTTGCAGCTCCTCCTCGGTCAGGGCGGGATAGCTGCCGTTCTCTTGCAGCTGGTAGGCGCTTTTGGTATAGCCGTTGAGTACGCTCAGGTGGGAGTTGAAGGTCGCGAAGCGATCCAGCTCCTCGCGTGTGGTGAGCAGATCGCCGATCTCCTTTACATATTCATCCAGATGAGCCCGCATTTCGGTAACGTCAAATCCCTGGGGCATGATGATTCTCCTCTCTCAAATTGTAATGAAGTGAAAAACCTGGTTTCCGGGTGTCAGAAGAAACCCTTCTCGTCGGCAACGCATGGCTGCTCCCGACGACCCTTTAAAATCAATCGGTGGATGTATTCTCTTCCTTTGTTCCGATCTGATTTGCATTATATCAGAGAATCCGTACAAAAGCATTACTTTTTTACCCTCAAAACCAACATTGACTCCGATTCTTATGAGCAAGTTTGAAAATCTCATGTGGTGGGCATTGACTAACGAACGAACGTTAGGTATAATAGGAACGATCATTGAGCGTTACGACTTTTTTGGATCGAGGGAGAAACGTATGGAAAAGAGCAACACGCGGAAAGAAATACTGGAGGCGGCGCTGGAGCTGTTCGCTGTCAATGGATATGAAGCAACCAGTATCTCGCAGCTCGCCGATGCGGTAGGGATCCGTAAGGCATCCCTTTACAGTCACTTTGCCAATAAGCAGGATATTCTGGATACTGTCGTCGAAACCGTTCTGAAAGGATATGCTGACCATTCGATTTTTGTACGTGCAGACTGGGACAATGCCGCGTATACAAAAGATAAGACCGGCATGACCGCAGAGAATGCCGCAAAGCTCGTGCAGGGACAGCTGCGCTACATCCTGCATGACCCGCACATCAGCAAGGGCAGGAAGATGCTCATGATCGAGCAGTTCCGCAATGCAGAACTGGCAGAGCTTCAGACGAAACAAAATTATCGGGATGTCCTGAACTATTTTATGGGGATGATGAGATTTCTGATCCGTGAGGCTATTTTGAAGGATGAGGATCCTGAGATTATGGCCGCGCAGTTCTCTTCTCCGATCACCGTCTGGATCAACCTGTGCGACCGGGAACCGGAGCGGGAGGACGAGGTTATGGAACTGGTCAGGAAACATGTGATGCAGTTTTTTACGATCTACCGGAAATAGCTTCGATTGAGAGCGCGGAGGGAACGCTGTGCATTATGTGAAAGCAAAGGGAATCTTATCCTCTCAAAACGGAATGAATCTTTATCGGGGCTGCACCCACGGATGTATTTATTGCGATTCAAGGAGCAGCTGCTATCGGATGGATCACGCTTTTGAGGATATCGAGGTCAAAGAGAACGCCCTTGAATTGCTGGAGGACGCCTTGCGCCGCAAGAGAAAACGCTGTATGATCGGGACAGGCTCCATGAGCGATCCATACATCCCGCAGGAGCTGAAAACAGAATACACACGAAAAGCATTGTTGATCATCGAGAAATACGGCTGCGGCGTCGCGCTGCAGACAAAGTCCGATCGTGTGCTCAGAGATCTGGACATCCTGAAACGTATCAATGAGAAGGCCAAGGCTGTTGTTCAGATGACGCTGACAACAGCGGATGAAAACCTGTGCAGGATCATTGAGCCGAATGTCTGCACAACAAAAGAGAGATTCGAGGCGCTGAAAACCTTGCGGGATAACGGGATTCCCACCGTCGTGTGGCTGTGTCCGATCCTGCCCTATCTCAACGATACCCCCGAGAACATTGCGTCGATCCTTGGGATGTGTATAGAAGCTCAGGTGCGCGGCGTGATTTGCTTTGGAATGGGGCTGACGCTTCGCGACGGCAGCCGTGGGTATTTCTATCGTCAGCTTGACAGGCATTTTCCCGGATTGAAGGAACGCTATATCAGGGAATACGGAGACCGCTACGAGCTCTCCAGTCCGCGGGGCGATGCGCTGATGCGCTTGTTTCACCGCACCTGCGAGCAAAACGGGATCATCCACGACAACGGCGAGATTTTCGCTGATCTGCACCGCTTCGAAGAAAAGGAGCCCTTCGGGCAGCTCAGCTTGTGGCAGCTTCCGCGGAATGAATGACGCTCGAAGATAAACTGCGCCTGCTGAAAACGCTCCGCTTTTTGCGTCGGGCCCTTCTTCGGTCCCTAAGAAGCCGAACAAGATGAAAGACGCCTTTGAAGCGGTCAGCGACTTTGCGAGAAGCAGAAAAATATTGGATTTCACGCTCCAAGTGAGAACCGGGATGAATAGGGGAGAGCTTATGGAAACGAATAGACTGTTAATCAGACCGATGGAGGAATCCGATCAAAACGCATTTCTGAATGGAATCCCAATCACCGGACACTTCAGACCGTTGTTCAGTTCCATGGATTCCATTCTTGTTTCCTCCTAATAAGTTGATGCTCTGGACCCGGTGAATTTCCAGGTCCCGTTTTCTTTGCGCAGGGTAAAATCCCCCTGCAGCCGCCAGTTGTGCTTTCTGCCCCCATAGACGGCGGCCGTCACCCGGCTTTTGCCAGTCATAAGCGCGCTGCTGCCGTTCAGGGTGACATCAATGCTGTCGTGGTCCGCCGAATCGTAGTTGAAGGTGCCGTCTGCCAGCCCCTTCAAAAACTCGTCGCCCGACTGCTTTACCCCGGTCATGTGCAGCAGAGAATAGTCCTCCGCCATCAGGCTGCGCAGCCCGTCCACATCCTTCCCGATCATGCAGCGCCAGTACTTCCGGTACATTTCCCGGATCAGCTCGCGGTCGTCCGTCATTCCTTCTGCTCCTCCGGGTTCTGGAAACGGATGACCTTTGCCGGAACACCGCCCACGACGGCGTAGTCCGGCACGTCCTTCGTCACCACGGCGCCGGCGGCTGCCACGGCGTATTCGCCGATGGTCACGCCGGGGCAGATCGTGACGTTCATGCCGAGCCAGGCGTTCTTCTTCACAAGCACTTTTCCGTAGGTGTATTTGGTGTGGCGCTCGTTCATGTCGTGGTTGATGGTGGCAATCCGCAGCCCCGGCGCGGACATAACGCCGTCCTCAAATTCGATCCCGCCGGAGGCGGAAAGGATGGCGGAGTGATTGAGAAACACGCCCTTGCCAAACTTCACCCGATTGCCGAAATCACAGATGAAGGGCGTGAGGATGCGGACGTCATCCAGCGGTCTTCCGAACAGCTCCTCCAGATAACCCACATAGCTCGGATCGTCCGGCAAAGTCGCGTTGGCCTTGGCACAGAGGGTTCTGGCCCGCATCATTTCCTCCACAGCCTCCTTGAAGTAGGGTTCCCGGTTGTCGGTGGGGCCGCCCTGATCCATCAGCCGGTAGACGCAGCCCTTTTCGTACTCCACAGAGAATCCCTCCCTTACAGCAGCCCGTTGGCTGTCAGCCAGCGCCGGACGCTTTCGCCGGAGTCCGCCGCGCGGCTGCCGGTGATGGGAAGGCCCTTTTTCACATCGGCTCCCGGCGCGCACTGGCGGATGGTCTTCTCACTGCCGCCCATGCCGCTGCCCTCGTTTGTGCAGAGGGGAAGGATCGTCTTGCCCGTAAAGTCATAGCGTTCCAGGAAGGTGGCCACCGCCATAGGGATGGTGCCCCAGTAGTTGGGGTAGGCCAGGATTACGGTGTCGTACTGGTCGATGCTGTCCAGGCAGCGGGTAAGCTCGGGCCTGGCCTTCTCCCGCAGATCCTTCTTGGCCTCGTCGATGCAGGTCATGTAGACCGGGGAATAGGGGTTCTTCATTTCGATTTTGAACAGCTCCGCTTCGATCATGTCCTTCATGAGATTGCAGACGATCTCGGTGTTGCCCAGCTTCACGTAGCGCATCGCGCCGCCAAAGTAGTTTTCGTCTGCTCTGGAAAAGAAAGCAATCAGGGTTTTCGACATGGTGTTGTCCTCCGTTTCTGTATTTTCTGATTGGATTATAACAGATTTTACTTGCATTGTCCAATTGGAAAGGTATATAATTGATTTAAGAATTCAATCGCCGGAGGGGAATATGACGACGAAGCAAGTGGATTACTGCATCGAGCTGGCACGAACGCTGAATTTCACCCGGGCCGCGGAGAATCAGTTTGTGAGTCAGCCGACCTTGACCTATCAGATCAGGCTGCTGGAGGACGAGGTGGGCTTCCCGATCTTCACCCGCAGCGGAAAAGGCGCGGCCCTGACCCCCGCCGGGACGCAGTTCGTGAGCTTTCTGTCCGGAATGCGGGAGGAACTGAAACGCGCCGTTGAACAGGGACAGAATTTCAGCGCGAAATATCAGGACAGCATTTCCGTCAGCATGATGGTCCGGCAGGCCCTGTTCTTTCTGCCGGAGGCCATGCGGCTCTTTGCCGCGCAGTCCCCCGAGGTCCAGATTGTCCCGAAGTTCGAATACGAAAACGGCCTCGAAGGCTTCCTGAAAAACGACACGGATCTGCTGTTCGCCCTGAAGGAGCAGACCCGGCAGCTCCCCGGCGTCCGGGTCCACGAGCTGTTTGAAAGCCGGATCTATCTGATCGCCCAGCGGGAGGACCCCCTTGCCGCGAAAAACCGGATCACGGAGGAAGATCTCTATGGCAGGACTCTGATGGTGGGCGGGGGATCACCCCCGGCCCTGCGGGCTGTCCAGCACCGGCTGATTGCCAGCGGCCGTATCGACTATTTCAACAGCACAGATCACGACACCACCCTGATCAACGTGGCCGCAGGGCGCGGCGTCTGCCTCGCGCCGGGCTTTTTGAACGATCACAGCGGCCAGTTCGCATGGATCCCCTTTGACTGTGCCGAACACTTTTCCTGCGTCCTTTGCAGCCACAAAGAGGACCAACGCCCAAGCCTTGCGGCGTTTCTCGCGATCCTCAAAGACCTCTACCGCAACGCGGTCGCGTTCCCGCTGTAGGTTCGGGCGGCGGAAAGCATTTGAATTGTTATAGATCGTTATGAGCAAAGAAAAACTGACGGAGAAATCTCATATGGAGAACATTATTGAAATCAAACACTTAAGCAAATCATACGGCAGCGTACGGGCTGTGAACGATCTTTCGTTTTCCGTGAAAAAAGGCGAGCTTTTCGCGTTTTTGGGGGTAAACGGCGCCGGGAAATCCACAACGATCTCGGTGATCTGCGGCCAGCTGAAAAAGGACGGCGGCGAGCTTATCGTGTGCGGCAAAGACGTCGAGAAGGATTTTGAAGACATAAGCCGCCGCATCGGCGTGGTGTTCCAAAGCT
Source organism: uncultured Clostridia bacterium (assembly GCA_946625125.1). Taxonomy (GTDB): domain Bacteria; phylum Bacillota; class Clostridia; order Oscillospirales; family Oscillospiraceae; genus JAFRPC01. The sequence continues at coordinate 16,826 of CAMOSU010000020.1, read as the reverse complement.
CCGCCCTCGATGCACAGCTTTCCGCCCGGGATAATCTGCGCAGCCGCGCTTCGCTTTACGGCATAACCGGCAAGGCTTTCGAAAAGCGTTACGCCGAGCTTTGCGCCCTGCTCGATTTTGCCGATTTTGCCAACCGTCCGCTGGCGAAACTGTCCGGCGGGCAGAAGCGAAGGATTGATATTGCCCGCGCGCTGGTACACGAGCCGGAGATTCTGATCCTCGACGAGCCGACCACCGGACTTGATCCGCAAACCCGCAAATTGCTTTGGGACGTAATAGAAAACCTGCGCAAGGAAAAGGGGCTGACCGTTTTTCTGACCACGCATTATATGGAAGAGACCGCCGACGCGGATTACGTTGTGATCATCGACAACGGATGTATTTCCGCCGCCGGATCGCCGCTGGAGCTTAAAAACAAATACGTCGGCGATTACATAACGCTTTATAACTGCGGCGAGGAATCCGTCGCCGCTTTGGGGCTGCCATATAAAAAACTGAAAGACGCCTTCCGCGTTTCGGTGCCGAATACGGAGTCGGTTACGCGGCTTATCATCTCGCACCCCGAGGTGTTCGCGGATTACGAGGTCATAAAAGGCAAAATGGACGACGTTTTTCTGGCCGTGACCGGAAAAGAACTGGGCGGAGGCACACAAAAATGAAAACGCTTATAAGAGTGATCAACAGGAACTTAAAACTGTTTTTCAAAGATAAAGGGATGTTCTTCTCGGCGCTGATCACACCGATGATCCTGCTTGTGCTTTATGCGACGTTTCTCGCAAAGGTTTACCGTGACAGCTTTGCTTCGGCTTTGCCGGAGGGATTCACGATCCCGGAAAAACTGCTTAACGGTACGGTGGCAAGCCAACTGATTTCAGCGCTGCTCGCGGTATCCTGCGTTACGGTTTCGTTCTGCGCCAATCTGCTTATGATACAGGATAAAGCCAACGGAAGCATACGCGATTTTACCGTAACGCCGGTAAAACGTTCGATCATCGCTTCGGGATATTACGTCGCCTCGGCGGTCAGCACGCTGATCGTGACCTTTTCCGCGCTTGCGGTTTGCCTGATCTATCTTGCGGCGACCGGATGGTATATGTCTTTTCCCGACGTATTGCTTGTGATGCTGGACGTTTTCCTTTTAACGCTTTTCGGCACGGCGCTCTCGTCCTGCGTGAACTTTTTCCTCAACACCAACGGCCAGGCGTCGGCTGTCGGTACGATCGTCAGCGCGGGATACGGGTTCCTTTGCGGCGCTTATATGCCCATCGCAAGCTTCGGCGAGGGTTTGCGGCACGTTTTGTCGTTCCTGCCGGGTACTTACGGAACCTGCCTGGTCAAAAGACATATGATGCGCGGCGCGTTTGCCGAAATGAAAAACGTCGGCTTCCCGGATGAAGTCCTCGTTGAAATCAAAAAAAGCATTGACGCCGATCTCTATTTCTTCGGCTCCGAGGTTCGGGAATGGACGATGTTCGCGATCCTTGTCGGGGCGCTTGTTCTGTTCACCGGCTTGTTCATACTGCTGCACGTTTTAAGCAAGAAAAAGAGAAACGCCTGACCGGAAAGAGGAAGGAAAAATTGACATATGCCGGAAAGGGGCTGCCTCGTTAATGAGACAGCCCCTTTCATAACAGTATCAGATTGACGCCGCTTTTCACCGGGACCCTCCGGGGACCTGGGTGTATGGGCAGGGGAGCGGGCTGTCTCGGGCAGCTTCCCGAACGGCCTGCGGAAACGGACAGGCTTTTGTTCGGGAGGGGGGTGTTCAGCCTGTGGGACTGTTGTGTGCCGGGGAAATCGTAACCAGACGCAGCTCCAGAAGCTCCAGCATTGCGTCTATGGTGAGCGTTTTTTTCTCCGCCCTGGCCTGGTACTTGTTCTGCATGGGCATTGAGAGGGCAGCGAGGGTCTTCAGCTCCTCGGGGCGGTCCGGCTCCTGGGCTCCCATCTCCAGCCACTTGTCGAAGGCGCTGCCGTATTTGCGGTTGAGGATGGTCTCCCGGACTGTATAATCCCCGTCCGGGACGCCGTTTATGGTAAAATGTACGTCCAGAGCCTGATCCGGGGAGAAGGGGGTATAGCGGTCCGTAAAGGTCATATCAAAGCGCTCGCCGTTGGCGTAAAGCCGGGAAAAGTGCCGATAGTGATACAGCAGAACGCGGTACTCCTCCCCCTGCCTTGTGGCGAACCAGCCCTCCCCCCGGTCCACGAGCTCGTCTCCCAGGCGGGAGAGGAGAATCAGGGCGTAATAGGCTGCCTTGGGAATCCCGCTGGCGGTGAACAGGCCCAGTCCTCCGAAGAAAAGCTTTTCCGGCAGAACGGACTCCGCCATGAGATCCGTTACCGCCCAGACGCCGAAGGAGGCAATGCGGTCATAGTTTTGCAGGATGTTCCTGGCCAGGTAGCAGGAGCGGAAGCAAGTGTCGTTCAGCAGGTCCTGCTGACTGGGCGTGTGATTCCACTCCGTCAGATAGATGGGCAGCCCATCCAGGCCAAGGCTTCTGCGCTCCGCCAGAGCCTGATCCAGAAACAGCCGCATTCCGTTGGGGTCCCGCCGGAGCACCATGGTTTCCACAAAGCCAAACTCCGCCTGACCGCCTCGCTCTGTTTCACTGCGCTCCACGTCGTAGAACACAAAATTGAGATCCTCCGGCAGACAGTCCTGCTTTTTGCACCAATCCAGAAAGCGCAGATACCAGAGGGGCGTATCCACCCCCGCCAGATAGAAGGTGGCGGGAGCGCCGAAGCGCAGGCGGGGATTGAAGTCCTTCACGCACTGCCAGGTAATCCGGTAAAAGCGGAAAAAGGCTTCGTCGGAGGAGAAGCCAAACAGGGCCTCCGGGGTATCAGGCTCCCGCCAAACACTGAAGTGCCAGCTCTCCAGGGCCTCCATGCCGTAGCGCGCGCTGAGGTGCTCCAGAAGAGCTTGTATGAGCCGCGTCCAGCGCTCCGGCTGATTGGGCTCGCTCACCAGGTAATGAAACAGCCGACGTCCCGGGGTCTTGGCCAGGGCTTCGGGCATGAAGCTCAGCTCCAGCATGGGCCGCAGCCCCAGAGACAGGGCGAAGTCCAGCACCAGATCCAGGTAGGAAAAGCGGCAGACCATGCTCCCGTCTCCCTTCAGGGAGCAGACGCACATGGAATCTGAGAAGATGTTATGGAGCTTGATGTATCGAAAGCCGATTTCCTCCTGCATCCGGCGGACCACTGCCTGCACCTCGCTCAGCAGCAGATCCTCGGCGTTTCCGGCGCACAGAACGCTGCGCCAGCTGTGGGACAGGGGCGTGGTCTTCTTGGCGGCGTTGATGCTGATGATGCTGGAAAGAGCCTGGGGTGGGAGGGCGGCAGCGCCAGACCCCTGATCCAAATACTTTTTCAGTCCCGCCATATTCTCGTGCTGGGCCACCTCAATCCTGGGAGCAGGCAGCTCCCGCTCCAGCCGCAGCTTTCGGCGGTAGACGCTGGGCAGGGTGCCGTACTCCTTCTTGAAGGCCTGAACAAAGGCGTGGGTGTTGGCAAAGCCGCTGTCCGAGGCAATGTCATCGATGGTTTTATCGCTGCTGGACAGGGCGTTTACCGCGTGGTCCAGGCGAATCTGGGTGAGGTAGGCCAGGAAGGTCATTCCAAATTGCTGATCGAAGAATTTGGACAGATAGGGCGCCGAGAGATGCACCTTCTCCGCCAGCATGGACAGGGAAAAGCTTTCGGTATAATGCGCCCGGACGATTCGGGCAATCTCCGCGATTCGGGCGGCATAGCGGTGACTCTGCTGATCCTGGGCCTTGGTCCGAAGGATGCGGAAGTTGTTATAAAACAGGTCCATGATTTCATAGATCAAAGACAGATTGCGCAGCTCAAAGCCGGCCTGCTGGTCGGCGTTGTTTTTGACCAGCCGGGCAATCAGCCGCCGCAGGCTGTCAAAGGCGGCGCTGTCCCCCTGGACGGCGCTGTTGCAGAAGAAAATGGGGTGTTGAGGAGCGGGCAGAGTTTTCTCAAACAGGGACTGCTCAAAGTGTACGCTGATCAGCACGCAGCCGGAACCCCGCAGCTCATGGGGCAGGTGGGCGTCGATGGAGAACACGTCCTCAGGCCCGAAGGAATAGACCTGGTTTCCAATGCTGGCGCTGAGCTTCCCTTGGAGAAGGAAGTCGATTTCAAAATAGTCGTGCTGGTGCAGAGCGGAATATCCAAGCTGCTTCACCTCGCAGCGCAGGGGCATGTGGTTGCTGAAGTCCAGAATTTCATAATTGGAACGGGCCATGCTGTCACCTCCCGGATTCATTGTAGTAGAAAGAAGTTAAAAAATCAAGGAATTATTTCAAATTTTGCCAAAAACAGACTGGGAATTCGAGGTAGAGGCAGAGATTGGCCGGGAGTCGATTTTTTAATACACAGGCAGATTCAATTGAATATCATGGGATAAAACCGGGACTGTTATAGATAATATGCAATTAAGACGGGTTAAAACACAGCATATTTCACAAAAATCATCTGTTTTTTCAGCAGATCCGGGAGGAAAGGGCTGCGGTTCTCTGAAATCCTCCGCTGGGCGAAATAACAGATTAAAAAATCAAGGTTTTCTGAAAAAGATACAAATTGGAAAAAAACGCGATTTTCGCTAAACTATAGACACAAGAGAGGTGAGCGGCATGGAACCCATTCTGACTATGAAGCATATACGAAAAACCTTTTCCAGCACTGTGGCTTTGGGGGACGTCTCTCTGGAGCTGTGGCCCGGGGAGGTGCGGGGGCTGATCGGAGAAAACGGCTCCGGCAAGTCCACGATTTCCTCCATCGCCGCCGGTATGCAAAAGCCGGACTCCGGAGAAATGATCTTCCAGGGACAGCCCTGGGCGCCCAAGAGCATGATCGACGCCCTGCACCGCGGGATCGGCATGATTGTGCAGGAGAGCGGCACCATTTCCGGGGTGACGGTGGCGGAAAACATCTTCCTGGCGGAGCTGGACCAGTTCAAGCGCTTTGGCGTCATTGACCGCCGGGCCATGAACCGGAAGGCGGACGAGGCCCTGGCGGGCATCGGCGTCAAGGACGTACAGGGCAGCACGCCCCTGGCCGCCTTGGATTTCCAGGCCAGAAAGCTGGTGGAGATCGCAAAGGTGGTGATGAAGCAGCCCCAAATTCTGGTGGTGGATGAGACCACCACGGCCCTGTCCCAGACAGGCCGGGACATTCTCTACGATGTGATCAAGCGCTTTCGCAGCGAGGGCCGAGCGGTGCTCTTCATCTCCCACGACCTGGAGGAGATCATGGATGTCTGCGATACCCTCACCGTCCTGCGGGACGGCGCCCGGATCCGGGACTTCAAAAAGGAAGAGTTTGAGCCCGACGCCATTCGCACCAGCATGATCGGCCGGGAGCTGCAGGGAGATTATTACAGAAGCGATTTCACGCCCTCCCGTCTGGAGGAGATCGCCCTGAAGGCGCGGCATCTGCAAAGCGGCGGCGCCCTGAAGGACGTGAGCATCGACTTCCACAAGGGGGAGATCGTGGGCATCGGCGGGCTTTCCCACTGCGGCATGCACAGCTTAGGCAAGGTCCTCTTCGGAGCGGAGAAGCCGGAGTCCGGCAGCGTCACCACAGCGGACGGCACGAAGATTACCAACGAGACCGTCGCCATGAAGCACGGCATCGGCTATGTGGCCAAGGACCGGGACGTGGAATCCCTGGCCCTGAACACCAGCATCCGGGACAACATCGCCATTGCCGGGATGGAGCGCTACGCTCTGGGGAATTTCCTGGTGACCAACGCCAAGGAAAAGCCCTACGTGGACCGGCAGATCGAAAGCCTTTCCATCAAGTGTGCCGGGCGGGACCAGCTTGTGAGCCAGCTCTCCGGCGGCAACAAGCAGAAGGTGGTTTTCGGCAAGTGGATTGGCCGGGGCAGCGAGATCCTGATTCTGGACTGTCCCACCCGAGGCGTGGACATCGGCGTGAAGAAGGCCATGTACGAGCTGATGACCAGCCTGAAAAAAGAGGGCAAGGCCATTATTATGATTTCCGAGGAGCTGCCGGAGCTGATGGGCATGGCGGACCGCCTGATCATCATGAAGGACGGCGTGGTTATGAAGGAATTTCCCCGCAGCGAGTCCCTGTCCGACGCGGAAATCATCAAGTATATGATTTAAGGAGGCAGTCATGGCACAGACAAATCTTGCGAAAAAGAACCGGACGCGGGAGCTTCTGGTTGCCCTGCTGCCCGTGGCCGCGCTGCTGGTCCTGTTCGGAGCCCTTTGCCTGACGGTGAATCTCAAGGGCTACCGCCTGGACATGTATCTCAAAATCGTCTTCAACGAGGGCGTGGTGCTGGCCGTTGTGGCCACCGGAGCCATCTTCATCTACTCCCTGGGCTCCTTCGACATCAGCCTGGGCGCCTCCACCCTGTTCAGCGCGGCCATTGGCGTGATGGTCTACAACTCCACCCAGAGCCTGCCGCTGATGATCTGCACCATCTTCGGCGTGGCCATTGGCTGCTCCCTTCTGAGCTCGGTGCTGGCCTCGGTGTTCCACATTCCGGTGTTCGTCACCACTGTGGCCATGATGTCAGTGCTTTCGGCGGTGGCCGCCCAAATCATCACTGCCAACGGCGGCGCTCTGGGAGGCATCGGAATCCCCGCCACCGTGGTAGCACCCCTGGACAACGTACCCTTCAAGCTGATTGCCCTGCTGGTCTTCACCCTGATCTGCGTCTTCGTCTTCGACTTCACAAAGATCGGCAGGCGGCTGAAGTTTTTGGGCAGCAATCCGGTCTGCGCCAAGCTCTCCGGCATCAAGGTGAATGTCTACGCCATTGTGGCCTTTGTGATGGCAGGCCTGGGGGTGGGCCTGGGGGCCTTCCTGACCCTGGTTTATACCCCCTCCGTCACCCCCACCACAGCGGGCTCCATCGGCATGAATATCCTGGTGGCCATCGTCTTCGGCGGCATGCCCATTTCCGGCGGCTCCCGCTCCCGGATCTACGCGGCCCTGGTGGGGGGCTTCTCCTACATTCTGCTGAACAACATTCTGAAAATCGTCATCGACAGCGGAGCGGGCTACGGCATTTCCCAGATTGTCAGCGCGGTATTCTTCCTGGCTGTGGTTTACGTCACCAGCATGAACTACCGCACCAAGCTCCTGCCCAGATAATCCAGTGATCCCACGCAAGATGCGTTAAAAATTTATGGAGGTTAAAAACATGAAAAAGAACATCATCAAGCTGCTGTCCCTGCTGCTGGCCGCGGCCATGATCCTCTGCGTCTTCGCCGGCTGCTCTGACGGCAAGACCGAGGCCACCGACCCCAAGACCAGCGACAATGCCCCTGCCGACACCAAGACCCAGGCTGATACCCAGGCTGAGACTGAGGAAGCTGCCGCTCCCAGCGGCGAGCCCATCAAGATCGGCGTCCTGGTGGCCGACGTCAGCGGCGAGGAAGCCCTGGGCTTCCGCAGCTACTACGAGAACTACATTGCCAAGAACTACAACGTCAGCTTCGTCTACACCGAGCAGCTCGAGGACGCCGCCGCGGAGAAGTCCGCCATCGAGAAGTTCGCCGCCCAGGGCTGCCAGGCCATCCTGTCCTTCTCCAGCGCCGACCGCGCCACGCAACTGGACACCTGCATTCAGAACAAGCTCTACTACGCCGTGGCCTCCGGCATGCTGGACGACGCCCAGTTTGAGACCTACAAGACCAGCGAATACTTTGTCGGCCAGATTGGCCCCAGCATGGACACCGAGTATGAGGCGGGCTTCGCCATGGGCAAGTACTTTGCCGACAAGGGTGTGAAGACTGTGGCCATGTACGGCGCCTTCATTCCCAACCCCATGCATGTTTACCGTGCCGCCGGCGTTCTGGCCGGTTTGGGCATGACTTACGGCGGCGCCTCTGAGAAGGACGCCATTGTGGGCCAGATTTTTGCGGACCAGGGCGTTGATCTGAGCAAGGTTGGAGCCAACGGCGTGGAGCTGGTGGGCTACTTCCAGGGCTTTGGCGACACCACCTTCGACGAGCTCTACGGCCTGCTGGGCCAGAACCCCGACGCCTTCCTGAGCGTGGGTATGGCCACCACCTTCTTCACCGATGCCCTCAACGGCGCCGGTGTGGAATTCAGCGACATCGACTCCTTCACCTCCGCCAACGGCAAGGCCATGACCGAGGGCAAGCTGGTCTACCTGGCCGGCAAGTACTCCTCCAGCATCGGCCCCATCTTCGCGGCCCTTGTGAACGCTGTCAACGGCCATCCCGTCCGGGACGCCGAGGGCAACGCCCTGTCCATCAGCCAGGACTACCTGGTGGCCACTGACGCCGCCTCCTTCGACAAGTACTCCACCGCCGACCAGGGCGAGAGCCCCATCTTCAGCAAGGACGTGCTGGATACCGTCATCGGTGACAGCGTTTCCTACGACAGCTTTGTGGCCCTTGTGACCGAGGACAGAGGCTGAATCCTGCCTTAGCATTTCTGAACGACCATCCTCGTTTTTCAAATTCCCCTTTCTTTCCCCAGCGCCCGCCGGAGCGGAAGCTCCGGCGGGGATCTCTGAAACGGAGGCGCAGCCATGACGAAAAAAATGAATCCTGCCGCTCGCCTGGCAGGCACGCTGGCGATTCCCGCCGTCTTTGCGGCGGTGCTCTTTGGCCTTTGCGCGGCCAATGGAAAATCCTTGTTTGCCACACCCATCAGTGTGAATTACTTTGTGCTCTATGCCGCCATCGTGATGATCACCACCATGGCGCTGTCCATCAACCTGAACAGCGGCCACTTTGACTTCTCTCTGGGAGCAATGGCGGTGCTCTCCTCCGTCCTGGGCGCGAAGCTCAGCTACGCTCTGCTGGGAGGCGGAAGCGGCTCGGCTCCTCTGATGCTGCTGTTCTGCGTGGTAATCGGCGGAGTACTGGGCCTGCTGTCCGGTCTGCTCTACGTCAGTCTTCGGATTCCTCCCATTATCACATCCCTGGGCGTCACCCTGATCTATGAGGGAATCACCTTCACCGTGACCGCCGGGAAATACGTGAATACCGAGGTGCGCAACGCCTCCATGTCCGCCTTCTCCGGCACCTGGGTCTGGTCGGCGCTGGTGATTGTCGCGGTGCTGGCTCTGGTGTGGTTCCTCTTTGACCGAACCAAGTTCGGCTATGACTACAAGGCCCTGCAAAACGGTCAGAAGGTTTCCGTCAACACCGGCATACGGGAAGTACCCAACGCCCTGGTCTGCTATCTGATCTGCGGCGCTCTGATGGGCATTGTGGGCTTCCTCAGCACGGTACGCAGCTCCACCATCAACGGCGGCTCTCTGAACTTCGGCTCCATCGGCATCATGTTCACCGCCTTCCTGCCCATGTTCATCGGCGGCTACATCGGCCGCTTCAGCAACGACAAGCTGGGCTACCTCATCGCGGCCCTGTGCATGTCCCTGCTCAACACCACCTTCGCGGCCTTCTCCAATGAGATCAGCGCCTCCATGCAGTCCATCATCAACGCCCTGCTGCTGGTGCTGTTCCTGATCTATCTCAGCAACGAGGGCCTGCTGCAAGGACTGTTCCATCGAAAGAAATCCGCATAGTTCCTGCGGTAAGAGATACATTTCCAGCCTCTTTCCCGCAAACGGAAAGAGGCTGTTTCCAAAAGGAGGATGCTCCATGATCGACCTGAAGGCAAAACCCTTTTACCTGGACGACGAGGCCGTGTCCTGGGTCCGGCGGACCCTGGAGGGGCTGGGGGACGAGGAAAAGCTGGGCCAGCTCTTTGTTCCCATCGGCTATGCCGGCGTGCCGGCCTATCTGGACAATTTTATCCATCGCTTCCACATCGGCGGCATTATGTACCGCTGCGGCGACGCCGCCGAAATGCAGAGAACCCACCGCTATCTCCAGGAGCACAGTCCCATTCCTCTGCTCATCGGGGCAAATCTGGAGGAAGGCGGCACCGGCATTGCCACAGACGGCACCTGCTTCGGCAAGCAGATGCAGGCGGCAGCCACAGGCGACCCTGAGAGCGCCTACCGCCTGGGGAAGATCAGTTGCGCCGAGGGCCATGCCGTGGGCTGCAACTGGGCCTTTGCCCCGGTGGTGGACATTGACCGCAACTGGCGCAACCCCATCACCAATGTGCGCACCTACGGCAGCGACCCGGACTTCGTGCTGGAGAGCGGCAAGCGCTATCTCAAGGCCGCCAAGGAAGAAAAGGTCCTGGTTGCGGTAAAGCATTTCCCCGGCGACGGCTGCGACGAGGTGGATCAGCACATTCTCACCTCTGTCAACGATCTGAGCTGCGAGGACTGGGACGCCAGCTATGGCAAGATCTACCGGGGCCTCATTGAAGAGGGCGCCCAGACCGTCATGGTGGGCCACATCGCCCAGCCCGCCTATCAGCGCCGCTTCAATCCCCGCCACCCGGACAAGCTGGTGCCTGCCAGTCTCTCCCCGGAGCTGCTGCAGGGACTGCTCCGGGAGCGGCTGGGCTTCAACGGCCTGATCGTCACGGACTCCACCTGCATGGTGGGCTTCTCCTGCGCCATGGAGCGCCGCCGGGCGGTACCCTATGCCATCGAGGCGGGCTGTGATATGTTCCTGTTCAACAAGGACCTGGAGGAGGACTTCAATTACATGCGGCAGGGCCTGGAATCCGGGCTTCTGTCCCGGCAGCGGCTGGATGAGGCAGTGACCAGGATTCTGGCGGCCAAGGCCTCCCTGGGCCTGCACAGGCAGGCGGCGGCGGAGATTGTTCCGCCCCCCGAGGCCCTGGAGCTGCTTCGCTGCAAGATCCACAGAGACTGGGCGGCGGAATGTGCCCACCGGGCTGTAACCCTGGTGAAGGACACCCAGGGCCTGCTGCCCCTGGACCCGGCCAAGACCCCCAAGGTCCTGCTGGAAATCCTGGGGGACTTCCCCTCCAACCAGCGGGTGCTGGACAGCTTTGAAGTCCTGCTGACCCGGGAGGGCTTTCAGGTGGAGCGCTATGTGCCGGAGCAGTTTGAGACCGCGGACTTCCGGGTAGAGCGCTTCAAGGAGCAATATGATCTGGTGATCTACCTGGGCAACGTGGAAAACGCCTCCAACAAGGTGACAAACCGCCTGAGCTGGTTTACCTTCTGGGGCAACGGAAACAACGTACCCTGGTTTGTGGAGGAGCGTCCTGTGCTGTTTATCAGCCTGGCCAATCCCTACCACCTCATCGACGTACCCATGATCAAAACCTATATCAACGCCTATTCCAATCACGACGCTATGCTGGAGGCCGTCATGGAGAAGCTCATGGGGAGAAGTCCCTTTACGGGCAAATCCCCCGTGGACCCCTTCTGCGGCAAGCCCTGGCTGGCTTGGTAAAGGAGCGGAGCATATGAAGTACCGTGGAATTATATTTGACCTGGATGGGGTAATCTGTTCCACAGACGAGTACCACTATCAGGCCTGGAAGAAGCTGGCGGAGGACCTGGGCGTGGCCTTTGACCGGGAGAAAAACAATCGCCTTCGGGGTGTCAGCCGCATGGCGAGCCTTGAGATTGTCCTGGAGGACTATCCCGAGCCCCTGGCGGAAGCGGAAAAGCTGGCCCTGGCGGAGCAGAAAAACGAGAGCTACAAGGCGCTTTTGACGAAGATGAGCCCCGCGGACCTGAGCCAGGAGGTGAAAAACACCCTCCTGACCCTGCGGAAGCAGGGCCTGAAGCTGGCCATAGGCTCCTCCTCCCGCAACACCCCCACAATCCTCCGGCAGATCGGCCTGGACGGATTCTTTGACGCCGTTTCCGACGGCAACAACATCACCAAAAGCAAGCCGGACCCCGAGGTGTTTTTGAAGGCGGCCCAGATGCTGAACCTTCCGCCGGAGGACTGTCTGGTGGTGGAGGACGCCGCGGCCGGGGCCGAGGCCGGACACCGGGGCGGCATGGACGTGGCCTGCGTGGGCGACGCCGCCAGGCTGAAGGCCGGGGAGTACAACCTGGATTCCATCGGCGGATTGCTTTCAATCTGAATTTCTTCAATCAAGGAGAAGCCCCATGGGAAACGAAGCCTTTTTACAAACTGCCCTGTCCTGCCTCCCCACTCCCAGGGAGCGCAGGCTGCCCTCCCGGCGCTGCCTGCGCCTGACCCGGGAGGAGGGAGAGATTCGCCGGGAGGAGATCACCCCCGGACCCTTGAAAAAAGGGGAGAGCCTGGTATTTGACTTTGGAGACCACCAGGTAGGCCGACTGAGCCTGAAGCTGGGCTTCACCGGCAGTCATCCCGACGCCCCCGCCTGGCTGCGGCTTCAGTTTGCCGAGCAGCCCTCGGAGCTTTTCGAGAAGGCGGAGGACTACCGGGGCTGGATCAGCACCGGCTGGATTCAGCAGGAACAGCTTCATGTGGACGTTTTGCCCTGTACGCTGGAGCTGCCCAGGCGCTACGCCTTCCGTTATGTGAAGCTGGAGGTGCTGGACGTCAGCTCCAAATACAGCCTCACGGTGGAGGAGGCGGTCTGTCGGGCGCTTTCCTCCGCGGAGGAGGGCAGTCTGACGCCCCTGAACTCCGGGGATCCTCTGCTGGACCGGATGGACGCCGTGGCCTGCCGGACCCTGCACAACTGCATGCAGCGGGTCTTTGAGGACGGCCCCAAGCGGGACCGCCGCCTCTGGCTGGGAGACCTGCGGCTTCAGGCCCTGGCCAGCTACGAAAGCTACAAAAACCCGGAGATGGTGAAGGGCTGTCTCTATCTGTTCGCGGCCCTGCCCCGGAAGGACGGTCTTCTCTCCGCGGCCATTTTCCTGGAGCCGGAGCCGGAGGCGGACGACACCTATCTGCCGGACTACTCCATGCTGTTTGTTCCCGCGCTGCTGGACTACTATCGCTTCAGCGGGGACATGGAGACTCTGCGGGAGCTCTGGCCCACCGCCCTGCGGCAGTTGGAAATTGCCCGCTCCCGGCTTCAAAACGGCGTCTTCCCGGACTGTGACCGCCTGGGCTGGTGCTTCATCGACTGGTCCCTGGAGCTGAATAAGCAGGCCGCGCTCATGGGAGTTTATCTCTACAGCCTGAAGGCGGCTCAAAAAATCGCGGAGCTCCTGGGAGACGGACGGCTGCTTGAGCTGCGCAACTGCTGGTCCGCCGGGGCAGAGGCTGCCAGGACCCAATTCTGGGAGAAGGACCGGGCCTGCTTTGTCAGCGGCCCGGAGAGACAAGTCTCCTGGGCCTCCCAGATCTGGATGATCCTGGGAGGGGTCCTTCCCGACGGGGAGGCCGCGGCCCTGCTGGAGCGGATGGAGGAACAGCAGGCCCTGGGGATGGTAACGCCCTACCTCTACCATCACTATGTCCAGGCCCTGCTGAACCTGGGCCAACGGGAGAAGGCCCTCCAAGTGCTGCGGAGCTACTGGGGCGGCATGGTGGAGGCCGGAGCGGACACCTTCTGGGAGCTCTACAACCCGGAGAACCCGGGGGAATCTCCCTACGGCGGCGCCATTGTCAACAGCTATTGCCACGCCTGGAGCTGCGGCCCGGCGTATTTCCTCCGAAAATACCAGCTCCGGCAGACGCCGGAGAGAAAGCTGTGACGCCTGTGAAGCAGAAAAAGGATTGTATTCTGCGGGAGGTGGCGGGGGAATACCTTCTGATTCCCACCGGAGCCGCCGCCGTGGACCTGAATGGAATGATCACCCTCTCCGAGACCGCCGCCTTTGTCTGGAAGCTGCTGGAGCGGGAGCAGAGCTTCGACAGCCTGCTGGCCGCCGTGCTGGATACCTATGAGGTGGAGCGGGCAGTGGCGGAACGGGAGCTGCGGCAAACCCTGGTTTCCCTGGACCGGCTCGGAGTGTTGGAGCATTGATCCGCGCCGGGGAGCTTTCCGGCAGAATGTGATTTCAAGGAGAGAAGCATAGAATCCGGCGCATGGGACCTTTCCTTGCGAATAAAGGATAATAATTCGATGAAAACAGGATAAATAGCGGCTGTTTTTCTTCTGAATAAGCAGATATAATTTCCAGGTGATAGAGAATCCGTTGAACATTCAAGGGATGTATGAAACTGAGGTCAAAGGATATGAAGAAACAATATACAAGCATGACGGTTCAATGTGAACGATTCGCGCTCAACGAGGCCATTTCTGCGGGCTGTACACTAAACCTGTTAGGACTGGGGCTTGCCTGTGACAACTGTAGCCACACCGACCAGTATCACCGCTGGGATGTGTATTACAAGGACAAGGACGGAAGCGGAAGTTTCTCCCGGGGAGACGACTACTATGCTATCAGCCATCCGGTCAACTGGAACGGGATGAGCGCCCAGTGTAAAATCGTGATGAACGCTGTAGAGGGGACTATTTGGAACGTCCCCAATGCCACCGGCGATATTGCCAGTAACGGTAATGTGGGTTTGATTCTGGTCCCCTCCGCAGGCACCAACGCCGCCACTCAGGTATCCGGGGCGGACTTCTATGGGGATTTCGGATCGGACACCATAGGCTATAACCAAACATCCTGAGATGAAAGCAAAACGTTGAACCGGGAAATATAGAACAGCAGCGGCCTCCAAGGAATCCTTTTCCCCGGGCCGCTGCTGTTTTGACAATGAGGGCTGTCTATGAATTCCATGATACAATCTCTCAATAAAAAGACTGCTCATGCGGGACTCCCCCTGAACGGCACCCTGGAGCTGACGCCCCGCTGCAATCTGCGCTGTAAGATGTGCTACATCCACCGCCCGGACTGCTTGCCCGGGGAGCTGTCGCTGCGACCTCTGTCCTTCTGGCTGGAGCTGGCGGAACAGCTTCGGCAGGCGGGGACCCTGGTGCTGGTGGTGACGGGGGGCGAGACCTTCCTCTATCCCCAGGCGGAGCCCCTGCTGGAACGGCTTCGGGCCATGGGCTTTGTTATTTCCCTGAACACCAACGGCACCCTGCTGGACAAGCGCCGCCTGGACTGGCTGGGGGAGCTGCGTCCGGCCAAGGTGAATCTCTCCCTCTACGGGGCCTCCAACGAGACCTACGCCCGGCTGTGCGGCTGTGAAGAGGGCTTTGACCGGCTGCGGGCCGCCATTGACGGCCTGCTGGCCCGGGGGCTGAACGTCTACCTCAACGGGACCCTGACGCCGGAAAACGCGGCGGACATTCCCGCCATGGCCTCCTTTGCCCGGGAGCGAGGATTGATTCTCCACAGCACTGCCTTTTTGTTCCCCGCAGGCCGCTACGGGCTCCACAACTGCCCCTCCCGGCTGAGCCCCGAGGCGGCGGCTAAGGCCACCCTGGAGCTGGAGCGGCTTCAGCTTGGGGAGGAGGCCTTTTTGGCAAAATGCCGGGCCTACGCGGAGCGGCTTCAGACCGGGGGCCGGGGAGGCTTTCAGGGTACGGAGGAATGCGGGCGCTCCAACTGCCTGGGGGGCCGCAACTCCTTTGCCGTCAGTTGGGACGGACAGCTCATGCCCTGCGTCAGCAACGGCGGAATCCGAATCCCCTTGGAGCCCTCCGGGTTCCGGGAGGCCTGGGTCCGGCTGCGGGCCGCGGTGGAGGCCCTGCCCCTGCCAACGGATTGCGGCGGCTGCCCTTGGGCGCCGGTGTGCAACGTCTGCCCCGCCGGGCTTTACAACGAGACCGGCGCCTTTGACAGGCTGGCGGACTATCCCTGCGCCTATGTACGGGCCGCGGCGGAGGCCAGGCTGGCCTGTTTGAAAAAGCACGAGGAGAAGGAGACAAGCCATGGGAGCTGAAACCTGGTTTCGGATCGCGGATCAGAGTATCTGCCTCCACAGCCCGGAGCCTCTGTTCGTGGAAGAATTCTTCCGGCCCTATCTGGATGGGCCGGACGCGGGCGGGATTCATTGCCGTCTGAGCCCCCAAAGGGAGCTGCCCGAACCCCATCAGAACAGACGGCTGCTCTTTGCCGACGGAATGCACCGGGTTTATTGGAGCCCGGAGGGTGTGGAGCACGACTTTTATATCCCCTTTCTCGGAGCCCCGGACCCCGGGCAGCGGAGCCCGGACGCCTGGCAGCGTCTGGACGGAGAGGAGCCTCGGCTGTACTATCGCCCGGAAGCGGCCCCCTATTTTTCCACAGCCTGCGGCTGCTTCAACGCCCTCAAGCCCGAGCGTCTTCTGATCCGGGGCGGTCGGGCGCTGCTCCATGCCTCCTTCCTGGACTGGCAGGGGAGGGAAATCGCCTTCACAGCCCCCTCAGGTACGGGAAAAAGCACCCAGGCGGAGCTCTGGGAACGCTATGCCGGGGCGGAAACCGTCAACGGGGATCGTATGGCCTTCGGTCTCCGGGAGGGACGGCTTTGGGGCTTCGGCCTGCCCATCGCCGGTTCCTCTCAGATCTTCCTCAACCGCGCCCTTCCCCTTCGGGCAGTGGTGCTGCTTGAGCAGGGACCGGAAAACCAGGTTTACCGGGAGTCCCCGTCCCGGGCGCTGCCCTTTTTGCTGGGGCAAACCACCGTCAACCGCTGGGACGGAGACTTCATGCTCCGGGCTCTGGAGCTGTTGGATACCCTGCTGCGCCAGGTCCCCGTCTATCGCCTCCGCTGCCGCCCCGACGCCGGCGCGGTGGAATGCCTGAAAGCAGCCCTGGAGCGCCCAGAGCCATAGCGTTTCGCACAGAATGACAGCAACGGTAGATTTCCGCCGTAGAGGCGCACAGTGCGCGCCAGCCCGTAGGGGACGGGTCCCCGTCCCGCTGCCCTCTGTGACTGTAGGGACGGCACTGCTTTGCATAAGTTCCGGCAGCCAAATCAGAGATTTGGGCCGTCACTTATCTGCCGTCCGCCGCAGCCCGCCCAGGGGAATTGAAAATGGAAAATGGAAAATGGGAAATTGCGGTGTTTTCAATGTTGTGTCAGCACATCGGTAAGGGATTTGTGTCAGAACATGGG
>CAMOSU010000019.1 GCA_946625125.1 uncultured Clostridia bacterium | reverse complement strand
TCCGGCAGCCAAATCAGAGATTTGGGCCGTCACTTATCTGCCGTCCGCCGTTTCCTGTCCGCCTCCGCCCTCAGCGCAGCCGCTCCGCGGCGGCCCGGACGGCGGCAAGCAGGGCGTCCGCCTCCTCCTGGGTGGTGAAGCGGGAGAGGGAGGCCCGAACGGAGCCGTCGATGCGTTCATTGGGGATTCCCAGAGCCTCCAGCACATGGCTGCGGTGGCCCTTGGCGCAGGCGGAGCCTGCGGAGACGTAGACCCCCAGGTCCTGGAGACAGTTGATCAGTCCCTGGGAGCGGAGCCCGGGAATGCCGAAGCTGACGATGTGAGGGGCTGCCTGGGCGCCGTTGAGCACCACGCCGTCAATGGCCCCAAGCCCCTTCTGAATCCGCTCCTTCAGGGCGTTCTCCCGGGCCAGATCCTCCCGAAGCGTGGGAAGGGCCGCGGCGCAGGCGGCCCCGAAGCCCAGGATATTCGGCGTCGCCTCGGTGCCGGAGCGCAGGCCGCTCTCCTGGCCGCCCCCATGGAGATAGGGGGGCAGGGACAGGCCCTTGCGGATGTACAGGGCGCCGACTCCCTTGGGGCCGTGGACCTTGTGGGAGCTGACGGAAATCAGGTCCGCCTCCAGGCCGGAGGCCCGGAAGGGGAGCTTCAGAAAGCCCTGCACCGCGTCGGTGTGGAACAGGGCGTTGGGGGCCAGCCGATGGGTGAGCCTTGCCATGGCCTGAATGGGCATGACGGAGCCCACCTCGTTGTTCACCATCATGACGCTGACCAGAACGGTGTCGGGCCGCAGGGCGGAGCGCAGGGCCTCCAGGCCCAGGGTTCCGTCGGCCTCCGGGGCCAGGTAGCTGACTTCAAAGCCCCGGGCCTCCAGCTCCTTCATGGGATGCAGAACCGCGTGGTGCTCGATCTGGGTGGTGATGATGTGCCTGCCCCGCTTGCCCAGCTTTTGGGCGGCGGAGAAAATGGCCCAGTTGTCAGCCTCGGTGCCGCCGGAGGTGAAAAACACCCGATCCGGCTCCGCGCCCAGGGCCTGGGCCACGGAGCGCCGGGCAGCCTCCAGCCGCCGATGAGCCTCGATCCCCAGCGCATGCAGCGAGCTGGGATTGCCCCAGCACTCGGTCAGGGCCTCGGACATGGCTGTAACGGCTTCTGCACATGGCTTCGTAGTAGCGGAATTATCAAAATATGCGATCATATTACACTCCTGTGTGATTAATTTGTTAATGAATACTGAAGACTTAAGAATGAATAATTAAGGTGTCGCTTCACGACGATTTGAATTTCATTTTTCAATTCGCAGAATTGAAAAATACCACAATTATTCATTATTCATTATTCACTATTCATTATAGTCCCCCCCGAGGGGAAGTATATGGCGCACACTGTGCGCCGCTACAGGCGTGGGCCCTGACCTCTCAGCCCTTTCCCCACCCTAATCCTTAATCCCTGATCCTTAATCCCTATTTTCCCACGCAAAACCGCTCAAAAATCCGATTTGTGATGTCCTCCCGGACGGTGCGGCCGGTGAGCTCTCCCAGGGCCTCCAGGGCGGCCTCCAGCTCTGTCAGCACCGCGTCGGGGGTGATCCCGGTCTCCATGGCCTCCAGAGCCCGGCCAAGGGCCTCCGCGGCCCGGCCCACGGCCTCGGCCTGCCGGGTGTTGGTGAGGATGGAGCCGTCGCAGGGCAGGTCCGGGGCAAAGCGTTCCTCGATCCAGCGGCAGAGGGGGGCCAGCCCCTCTCCCCGGGCGGCGGAGACGGCAAAAATCGGGTCAAAGGGAAGCTGAACCCGGAACACCCGCTGGGGCAGGTCAGTTTTGTTCAGCACGGCAATGGCCTGCTTTGCCTCCCTGGCGGCGGCCATGGCCTCCCGGTCCTCGCCGTCCAGGGGTACGGCGGCGTCGCAGACGAAAATCGCCAGATCCGCCTGCTCCGCGGCGGCCCGGGAGCGCTCCACTCCCAGGGCTTCAATCTTGTCCTCGGTGTCCCGGATGCCGGCGGTATCGGTGATTCGGGCCAGGACCCGCCCGAAGCGGGCGCTCTCCTCCACGGTATCCCGGGTGGTGCCGGGAAGCTCCGTGACAATGGCCCGGTCATAGCCCACCAGGGCGTTGAGCAGGGAGGACTTGCCCGCGTTGGGCTTTCCCACCAGGGCAATCCGCACGCCCTGCTTCAGAATGCGGCCCCGTCGGCAGCTTTCCAGCAGCCGCCCCAACTCCGCCTGATCCCCCCGCAGCCCCTCCGCGAAGTCGGCAAGCTGAAACTCCGGAATTTCCTCGTCGGGATAGTCCAGCACCGCGTGGTAGTGGCTGCAAATGTCCGTCAGCCCCTCATAGATGGGGGCGAGCCGCCGGGCCAGAGCGCCCTCCAACTGGGCGGCGGCGTTGGCGGCCATATCCTCGGTCCGGGCTTCAATGAGGTCCATGACGGCCTCTGCCCCGGTGAGATCCATCTGCCCGTTGAGGAAGGCCCGCCGGGTAAATTCTCCCGGCTGGGCGGGACGGGCGCCCGCCTGATACAAGGCCTCCAGCCCCGCCGTCAGCACGGCGGGGGAGCCGTGGCACTGGAGCTCCACCGTGTCCTCCCCGGTGTAGCTGTGAGGCCCCGGACAGAAGACCGCCAGGGCCTGATCCAGCACCCGGCCGCTTTTGTCATGGAGGGTCCCCAGCACCAGACTCCGGGGCTGGGCGTCAGTCAGGGGCAGGCCGTTTTTCCGCCGGAAAACCTTTCCGGCGATTTCTCCGCAGCCCTCCCCGGAGAGCCGCAGAATCCCAATGGCGCAGGGCTGTTTCCCCGTGGCAATGGCGGCAATGACGTCGGACATGATGAACCTCCTGTCTGCTTCGCGCCTTCGGCGCGACAAATCCCGCTCTGTCAGCGGAACGCTTTTCGTTTCGCCTATTATAGCCCCTTTTACCCCACAAAACAAGCCTTTTCAGTTGCTTTTTTTCCGGGCTTCTGCTACAATGGAGAAAAAAGGAAAGCAGGTGCGTCCATGCCGCAATTCAGCTCCTCCAATCTGTTGGTTTTTCTTCTGGCGGGTATGCTGATCTGGGTCAGCGTCAATATGCTGCTGGCAGCCCTCCGGCTGAACCGCAGCTACGAGCTGGGTCCCAGCCGCTTCATCTATCCCGCCAACTGCAAGCCGGAGCTCTGTCAGGACCCCCTGGGCTTCATTCGCTTCATCAGCCCCAGGCTGGTGATCTTCGGCCTGGTGGGGCTGCTGCTGGCGGCCTTGATGCTGGTGTGCGAGCTGACCCAGCTTCTGGCCTCTCTGCCGGACTGGTTTACCCAGGGGGTCTCGCTGTTCCTCTTCCTCCCGCTTTTTGTCTGGTACGTCATTTTCATCAACAAGGCCGCCAAAAAATTCTGGTAAGGAGACTGTCATGAAACACTGGAACATTGTGGTGCTGGACGGCATGCGCACCAACCCCGGAGACCTGAGCTGGGACTGCCTGGAGGAGCTGGGGGCGCTCACCGTCTACCCTGTCACAGCCCCGGAGGAGCTGATTCCCCGTATGGCGGAGGCCCAGATCGTGGTTCTGGACAAGCCTGTCGTTACCCGGCAGGTGCTGGAGGCCTGCCCCGGGCTGAAGCTCATCACCCTCTTTGCCACGGGCTTCAACAACATCGACATTGAGGCCGCCCGGGAGCTGGGGGTCACGGTTTGCAACGCCCCGGGCTACTCCTCCCAGGCCGTCTCCCAACTGGCCGCGGCCCTGCTGCTGGAGATCACCACCCAGGTTGGGACCCACAGCGCCGCCGTTCGGGAGGGCCGCTGGCGGGACAATTCCTATTTCTGCCGCATTGCCCCGGGGCTGACGGAGATCGCCGGAAAGACCGTGGGCATCGTGGGCTACGGGGGCATCGGCCAGGCCTTTGGCCGGATCATGAAGGCCATGGGGGCGGAGCTGTTGGTGTATTCCCGCCGGGTCCGCCCGGAGCTGGAGGACCGGCATACCCGCTATGTCAGCCTGGAGGAGCTCTATGCCCGCTCAGACGTCATCTCCCTCCACTGTCCCTTGAATGAGGACAGCGCCGGCATGATCAACGCCCGGAGTCTGGAGAGGATGAAGAACGGGGTCATTCTCATCAACACCGCCCGGGGCGGCCTCATTGTGGAGGGGGACGTGGCGGAGGCCCTGCGCGGCGGCAAGCTCCGGGCTCTGGGCCAGGACACGTTTTCCACGGAGCCCATTCTGCCGGACAGTCCTCTGCTGACGGCCCCCAACGCCTTCCTCACCCCCCACATGGGCTGGGCGCCCCGGGAAACCCGGGCCAGACTCCTGGGCATCGTGGCTGAAAACATCCGCCGCTTCCAGGCGGGAACCCCCCAGAACGTGGTAAACCCATAGCCGCTCTGAGCGCCGTTTCCCGCCTGCGCCCACCCGGGGAAATTGAGAATTGAGAATTGAAAATGGAAAATTGAGGTGTTTTCAAATTGCCATTTGAAAACATTGGAAAATGGGGACGGGGGTTACGGATTCTTCGCTGCGCTCAGAATGACAGGATCGGTACGTTTCCGCCGTACTCCGCCGTAGGGGGCGGCGTCCTCGACGCCCCGCGCGTACCCTGCGGCACCGCCTGTAGGGACGGCTCTCAGCCGTCCGCCGTATCCCGCCTGCGCCCGCCTGTAGGGACGGCTCTCAGCCGTCCGCCGTTTCCCGTCTGCGCCCACCCGCTGGGGCAAAGCGAGGAGAATGAAACTATGAAACTATTTCGGTGTCCCTTCGGGACGATTTAAATACATTTTCCATATTGAAAATATGGAAAACACCATCATTCTTTCATAGTTTCATAGTTTCATAGTTTCATATTTTATTGCTTCGGACCCTCGCGGTTTTTTGACACGCTGAAAAGGCCCCGGGCGTCACAGGACGCCCGGGGCTGTCTGCGCTTATGTCTGGACCGCGGGGGTGGCGATGTGGACCTCCGGGCAGAGCTCCCGGAGCTCCAGGGCGGCGGCCGCCGCCTTGAACTTGCTGCAAAACAGGCCGTAGACCACGGAGCCCGTGCCGGTGAGCCGGGCGCCGATGGCCTCGTGGCGCAGCAGGACCCGGCGCAGCTCCTCCACCACGGGGAAGCGGGCGCTGACCAGAGGCTCAAAGTCGTTGTGCAGGGCGGCGCCGATGGCGTTGCGGTCTGCCCGGGCGATGGCCTCCATCATGACAGCCGCGTGGGAGCGGGATGGGGCGCGCTCCGCGCCCTCCGAGGGCGTCGTAGGGGCGGCCATTGGCCGTCCCTCCCTTTCGCTCACCGGGAGGGCTTGGGACGGGCAATGCCCGCCCCTGCGCTCCGCGGCCTCCAGGTCCATGGCCCGGAACAGGGCGGGGGTGGAGACGGAGAAATCCGGCCTTGCCAGGACAAAGTACAGCTCCCCGGGGAGCTCCGGCAGCCGGGTCAACCGCTCCCCCCGGCCCCGGGCCAGGGCGACGCCCCCGAAGAGACAGTAGGGTACGTCGCTGCCCACCTTCAGGCCCAGCTCCCCCAGGGCCTGCTCCGAGAGCAGGCCGTAATGCCGGTTCAGCCCCCGGAGCACAGCGGCGGCGTCGCTGCTGCCGCCCGCCATGCCTCCCTGGGCGGGGATGCTCTTCTGAATGCGGATGACAAGGCCTCCGGGGTCCACGCCAGCGGCGTCGCAGTAGGCCCGGGCGGCCTTCCAGCAGAGATTTTCCGGCCCGTCGGGGATGCCCGGCCGGTCACAGCGGACCGACCAGGCCCCTCCGCCCCCCAGCTCCAGGCTGAGCTGATCCGCCAGGGAAACGGAAATCATCACCATTTCCAGATCATGATAGCCGTCCGGGCGTCTGCCCAGCACGTCCAGGGTCAGATTCAGCTTTCCGTAAGCGGTCTCCCGCAGGGTAATCACTTGATCTTCCTTGCTTCCAGATAGTAGCGCTTCTCCCGGGCGTGGCCCATGGAGAAGGTCTTTCTGGGCAGAATGCCGTCGGCAATGACGCCCCGGAAGAGCTGGCTCTTCTCCATGGCGGGCAGCAGGAAGCCGATGGCCTTGTCCTGCTTGGCCAGGTCGATGAGCACGTCGTCGTCATGGATGTAGTCGATCTCTCCCGCGTGCTCCTTCAGGTACTTGTCCAAAAAGCTCTGCAGAGCGCCCACGGCAAGCTGGCTCTTGGCCCTGTCCAGATAGACGGTGCCGGACTTCTCCCCGATGTACCACTTCACCGGGAAGCCGCCCTCGGCGCACCAGGTCTGCTCCAGCTCCTTCAGCAGAGCCTCGGGCTCGGTCTTGAAAATCACCCGATGGATGGGCTCGAAAACCTGGGCGGGATCGTGAATGTTCTCCAGCTCCACCAGAGCGAAGCGGGCGGGGTGATTGCTGAGATCCACCCCGGGATTCTTGGCCTTCAGCTCCTCGTAGCAGCTCTTGGCGGTGGCCAGGCTGTGGTTGCCGTCGCCCACGGCGAAGACCATGGGGACCCCGGGCAGACCCTCGTACTTCTTGCCCACGTTGGCGGTGTATTCGGTGAGCCGGTCCTCAAAGGCCTTGACCTCGGCGCCCTCCACCAGCCAGCCGGTGATGTGGCCGCCGCCCTCCATGAGATCGAAGTCGTAGAGCTTCTTCAGGCTGTCCTTTTTGGCGGCAATGGGCTCAATGAGGACCTTGTCGTGGTCGTCGGCCAGCATGAGGATATGGGGCAGCTCCAGGGGAGCGTCCCGGCGGACCCGCTGACGGGGGGGAATGCGCTCCACCACGGTCTTCTCCGTGGCCCGGATGGGGGAGCTGGAGCCGGTGGAGTAGTCGTAGGCGTCCAGATCCACCATGCCCATGAGACCCAGACGGACGGAGCCGTTCTCCAGGGTCCGCTCCACCAGCACCAGGCTGTGGGGATAGCAGACGAAGACGTCGTTTTGCAGATATTCCCCCATGGTCTTGTTGATGAGGGCGGTATGCTCGGCCTCTCTGGGGGTGCCCAGCTCGGCCTCGGGCAGAATCAGATTGATGGTGGAGGGGCTGCCGGCGGCGTTGGCCCGTACCCGATCCCAGTACTTCTGGTCGGAGGTGAACTGGTCACAGGCGATGACGGCCCACTTCTCCATGGGGACGTCCCGGGGCAGCAGAATATCAGCGGGTAAAAAAGCATTCATCAGGAAGATCCTCCTTTGGTAATAGGTAAGTGAATTATACCAAAAATGTTTGCTGTTTTCAATACAAATTTGTAAAGAATGGAAAAAATCGCGGAAACGCGGAAAATGAAGGGTCCCGGGTATGATTTGCGCCTCAAAGGGGCATACTGTCACCATCCAAACATGAAAAGGAGGCATTGTCATGGATACTGCCGCGCTGCTGCTTACCATCATCGGCGCCCTGAACTGGGGGCTGGTGGCTCTGTTTCAGTTTGATCTGGTGGCCTGGATCGGCGGAGGCCAGGGGGCGCTGCTGAGCCGGATCGTCTACGGTCTGGTGGCCCTGGCGGGAATCTGGTGCATCACCCTGCTGTTCCGGGACCGCCGGGAGGCCCTGACGGAGTGATTCGCCGCCGGGCGTCGCCGGGACTCCCCAATATGCTATATAAAAATCAAAATTTTTTGATTTTTATATAGCATATTTTGTTTTTTTCTGTTATAGTATAGGCTACGAAACTATATGCGTGGATTGTTTTCCACAAGGAGCTGCTATGGAACGAGGAGTCAAGCGCCTGCTTCGCAACGAGGCGTACATAATTACCGCGGTTTTGCTTTTGTTCGCGGGGGTCTCCGCGGCCCGGCGGGACTATTGGATGTCCGCGGCCCTGGCTGCCGCGGCCCTGGCCCTGCTGGCTCTGAATCTGGCCGTGACCCGGCAGCGGGTAAAGGGCATTGCCGCCAACGTCCAGACCGCGGTGGACAATCTCAGCCGCTCCGTGGCGGTGAGCGCTCCCTGGCCCGCGGCGGAGATCCGCCTGTCCGACGGGGAGATTCTCTGGCATAACCGTCAGCTCCAGAAGGCCCTGAACACCGTGGAATCCCAGGTGGGGGTGCGCCTGAGGGACGTTCTGCCGGAGCTGAAGCTGGACTGGCTGGACGCCGGCAAAAACGAAGCCCCCGGGGAGCTGCAGATCCGGGAGCGCCGCTTCCGGACCCTGGGCTTCGTCCCCAGGCAGGAGAAAAACGCCGAGGCGGTGGCCCAGCTTCTGTGGATCGACAGCACCGAGCTGCTGGACACCCGGGACGAGTATCTCCGCTCCCGCCCGGTGGTCTCCATCATTCTCATTGACAACTACGACGAGCTCACCAACAACCTCAGCGACACGGGGGTTTCCAATCTCAACGCCGCCCTGAACCAGCGCATCAGCGCCTGGGCGGAGAAGATCGGAGGCCTGCTGCGGAAGCTGGAGCGGAATCGCTTCCTGTTCATCTTCGAGGCCAAGGACCTGTTTCGCATCACCGAGAGCAAGTTCTCCCTGCTGGAGAACGCCCGGGAGGTCACCAACCCCAGCGGCATCGCCGCCACCCTCTCCTTTGGCGTGGGCAAGGACGGCGACGGCTTCCAGGAGAATTACAACTTCGCGGCTCTGGCTCTGGAGATGGCCCTCTCCCGGGGCGGCGATCAGGCGGTAATCAAGGATAAGTACGATTTCAGCTTCTACGGCGGGCGCTCCGTGGAGACCGAACGGCGGAGCAAGGTGAAATCCCGGGTCATGGCCTCCTCTCTGTCCGCCCTGATTCAGCAGGCCAGCCGGGTCTTCCTCATGGGCCATAAGAACGCCGACGCCGACGCCATCGGCGCGGCCTGCGGCGTGACAGCCCTGTGCCGGAGTCTGGGGAAGAAGGCCAACATCGTGGTGGAGGAGTCAAGCTGCGCCGCACCCAAGCTGCTGGAGCTGATTCGCTCCGAGCCCCAGTATGAGGACGTGTTCCTCTCCGGCCAGGACGCACTTCTGCTGGCGGACGCCAGGAGCCTGCTCATCGTGGTGGACACCAACCGCCCCGAGCAGGTGGAGAGCCGGGAGCTGCTGGAGTCCATGAACCGGGTGGCGGTGATCGACCACCACCGCCGGGCCGCGGACTACATCGCCAACGCCGCCTTGAACCTCCACGAGCCCTTCGCCTCCTCCGCCAGCGAGCTGGTGACGGAGCTGCTGACCTACACCGTGGACGCCAAGACCATCCTGCCCTGCGAGCTGGCGGCCCTCATGGCGGGCATTGTGCTGGATACCAAGAATTACACCGTCCGGGTCAACAGCCGGACCTTCGAGGCCGCGGCCTTCCTGCGCTATCAGGGGGTGGACCCGGTGGACGTCAAGCGCCTGTTCCAGAGCGGCTTTGAAGAGACGGTCCAGCGCTACCGGATCATTGAAAACGCCCGGGTCTACCGGGAGGACATCGCCATCACCTGCGCCCAGGAAAGCGTGAGCAGAGCCCTGGCGGGCCAGGCGGCGGACGAGCTTCTGAGCATCGACGGCATCCGGGCGGCCTTCGTCCTCTTCCGTCAGCACGACGCCACCTTCATCTCCGCCCGCTCCTCGGGCAAGCTGAACGTCCAGGTGATTCTGGAGACTCTGGGCGGGGGAGGCAACGCGGCCACCGCCGGCGCCCAGCTCCGGGGGACCTCCATGGAGGACGCCCGGACCAGGCTGGTAGAGGCCATCGACCATTATTTTACCGAATAAAAGGACCCATGAAACCATTACAACAGCAGGGACAAGCAATGCTTGTCCGCCCGTGACAGAAAGGAGAATCCACATGAAAGTGATACTGCTGCAGGATGTACGCGGCCAGGGCAAGAAGGGCGAAATGATCAACGTCTCCGACGGCTACGCCCGGAATTTCCTCTTCCCCCGGAAGCTGGCCCAGGAGGCCACCGCGGACAACGTAAATACCATGCGCATGAACGACAAGGCCAAGCGGGAGAAGGAGCAGAAGGCCAGAGAAGAGGCCGCCGCCCTCTCCGCCAGGCTCCGGGAGCTGACCCTTACCGTGCTGGCCAAGGGCGGCGGCGCGGGACGGCTTTTCGGCTCCGTCACCAGCCAGGAAATCGCGGAGGCTCTGAAGCAGCAGGAGGGCGTGGACCTGGACAAGCGCAAGATCGTCATTGAAGACACCATCAAGACCGTAGGCCTCTACACCGTCAAGGTCAAGCTGGGCTTCGGCATCGACGCGCCCCTGAAGGTGGACGTAAAGGAACAATAAAGTCTGCTATGCGGAGGAAGCAGCGCTTCGCGATATGAATTGGCGGAATAATATGTCGGTGGTTTCTGCCGCGTCCGCGCGGCAGACTTCCTATCTCCGCCGGAGATACTTCATATGCCTGCGGGCATACTTCATATCGCCGCGAGGCGATCCTTCATGAAGGAAGTGATTACAGTGCCGGAATTTGACGAACTGATCAATAAACAGCTCCCCCAGAGCCTGGAGGCTGAGCAGGCGGTTTTGGGCTCCGTGCTCATTGACAGCCGCTGCGTGGGAGACGTGGTGGGCATTCTGAAGCCCGAGGATTTCTATCTGCGGCAGAACCAGGAGATCTACGAAACCGTCTACCGGATGTTCAGCTACTCCCAGCCCATCGACGTGGTGACGGTGCTGGGGAAGCTCAAGGAGAACGGCTATTACGACGAGAGCTCCACCCCGGCCTATATGCGGCAGCTCATGGAGATCACCCCCACCGCCGCCAACGTCAAGTACTACGCCAACATCGTCCGGGACAAGGCGCTGCTGCGTTCCCTGTGCAAAACCGCCGAGGACATTCACGAAATGGCGGTGAAGGAGGAGGGAAGCGCCTCCTCCATTCTGGACAACGCCGAGCGGAAGGTCTTTTCCCTGCGCCGGGGCAACGCCGACGACGAGCTGGAGCGGATCGGCACCATCATGGTGAAGCTCTTCGGCCATCTCAACGAGCTGTCCCAGTCCGACAGCGAAATCCCCGGCTATCCCACCGGGCTGGTGGACCTGGACAAGAAAATCAACGGCCTGAACAAGTCCGATCTGATCATTCTCGCCGCCCGTCCCGGCATGGGCAAGACCACCCTGGCCCTGAACATCACGGCCAATGTGGCGAAGGCCACCAGAAAGACCGTGGCCTTCTTCTCCCTGGAAATGTCCCGGGAGCAGTTGGCCTCTCGCATGCTCTCCTGCGAGGGGGCCATAGACAACTACAAGCTCAGCACCGGAAGACTGAACGAGGAGGACTGGGAGCATATCGGAATCGCCTCCTCCGCCCTGGCCCAGACGGATATCCGCATCGCGGACAATCCCACCATTTCCGTCACAGAGATGAACGCCCTGTGCCGCCGCCTGGACAATCTGGGGCTCGTTGTGGTGGACTACCTGCAGTTGATGACCAAGGCGGACAAGGACAGCCGCGGCGCCGAAAACCGGGTGAACGTGGTGGCGGAGATTTCCAGAGCCCTGAAGATCATGGCAAAGGACCTGA
This sequence comes from uncultured Clostridia bacterium, assembly GCA_946625125.1. Lineage (GTDB taxonomy): Bacteria > Bacillota > Clostridia > Oscillospirales > Oscillospiraceae > JAFRPC01. Next base: position 13,793 of record CAMOSU010000019.1, on the reverse strand, counting down.
ACGTTCCCGTGATCTGCCTGAGTCAGCTCTCCCGTGCCACGGAGGGCAGAAACCCGCCCCGGCCCCTGCTGTCCGATCTGCGGGAGTCCGGCGCCATCGAGCAGGACGCGGACCAGGTCATCATGCTCTACCGGGACGACTACTACAACCCCAATACCCCGGAAAAGAACGTCTGCGAGTGTATTGTGGCCAAGAACCGCCGGGGAGAGCCCGGGACGGTGAAGGTGCAGTGGAAGCCCCAGAATTTCTCCTTCAAGGATCTGGATGTGATTCACAGTGAGTGAGGCGGAGCGCCGCCCCCGGCATGAAAATCCGCCGGGGTCTTTGACGGAAAAGGTATATCGCTATGTCCTCGCCAACGAGCTGCTCCTCCCCGGGGAGGACGTGACCGTGGCCCTCTCCGGAGGGGCGGACTCCGTGAGTCTGCTCTGGGTGCTGCGGGCCTTGGCGCCCCGAATGGAGCTCCGCCTCCGGGCGGCCCACTTCCACCACGGCATCCGGGGGCGGGAGGCGGACCGGGACGCGGAGTTTTGCCGCGCCCTCTGCGCCGGGTGGGAGATTCCCTTCACCCTGGGCCGGGGAGACGCGGCGGCCCGGGCCGCGGAAACCGGGGAGAGTCTGGAGGAGGCCGCCCGGGTGCTGCGCTACCGCTTTCTGGAGCAGACGGCTCCGGGGAAGCTGGCCACCGCCCACAACGCCGACGACAACGCCGAAACCCTGCTGATCCACCTTCTCCGGGGGAGCGGTCCCAGGGGTCTTGGGGGCATACCCCCCCGGCGGGGCAGGATTGTCCGGCCTCTGTTGAGCTGTACCCGGGAGGAGATCGAGGCCCTGCTGGCCCGGGAAGGCCTGCCCCATGTGGAGGACAGCAGCAATGCCGCGGACGACTGCCTGCGCAACCGCCTGCGGCATCAGGTTCTGCCCCTGCTGCGGCGGGAGAATCCCAGCCTGACCCGGGCTCTGGGCCGAAGCGCGGAGCTGCTGCGGCAGGAGGACGCCTTTCTGTCCCGGCTGGCAGCCCGGGAGGGGGCGGCCTGCGGGACGGCGGGGAGCTATGACTGCGGCAGACTCCTGGCCCTGGACCCGGTGCTTCGGCGGCGGGTGCTGCTGGGAGCCCTGGAGGAGCTGGGGCTGGAGGACCCGGCCTCGGTGTACGTGGAGGCCCTGGAGAAGCTGCTTCGGGCCGGACCCTCCGCCCGGCTGGATCTTCCCGGAGGCCGCCGCGCCCTGCGGGAGTACGGGCTGCTGCGCTTCGGCCCGGCTCCCGCGCCGGAGGAGCTGCCCGATACGGTTCTGGCGGTCCCCGGCGTGACGGCCCTGCCGGGCCGGCTGGGGCAGATCCGCTGTTTCGTTACAAAAAATTCATATTTCAGCAAAAAAAATCTTACCACCTTTGGCCTGAAGTGTGATATGATAGCCCCGCCTGAGATTCATGTCCGGGGCAGACGCCCCGGAGACCGGCTGCGGCTCTCCGGAGGCAGCAAGGCTTTGAAGGCCCTGATGATTGACCGAAAGCTCCCGGCCCGGCTGCGGGCCGCCATCCCGGTGCTCTGCCTGGAGGATCGCCCCATTGCCGTCTTTGGCGTGGGAGCGGACCCGGCCTGGCTCGCGGCCCCCGGCCAGGAGGCCCTGGCCGTCTGCTGGGAGCCGGACCCGGCCCTGTTTTCCGGGCCAGGGGAGGACGGAGCCCCGTTCCCCCATCCCTGATCCAGAATTCCTGATAATAGAGAGGAAGAAGCGAATGAATCAACAATCACCCCGGTCCCGGCAGCGGGGACCTCTGCTGGTCTATCTGGTCCTGCTGCTGTTGATGCTCTTTGCCCTGTACAAGCTGGTGGACTCCACCAACGCCGTGGACCTGAAATACTCCGACGTGCTGACCCTGTTCCGGGAGGAGCAGGTGGAGGCCTTTGAAATCCAGAACAACACCCTCCGGATGCAGCTCAAGGAGGAATTCCGGGGTCAGAAGCTGCTGAAATACAATCTCTATGATTTCTCCCTGTTCTACGCCGACCTGGGGGATACCATCAACCAGCAGTTGGAGAACAAGACCCTGAAGGAATACGACGTGCTGCCGGAATCCCAGGGCGCCTGGCTGCTGTCCAGCCTGCTTCCCATTGTGGCCATGGGAGTCATCTTCATTGTGGTGATGATGGTTCTGATGAACCGTATGGGGGGCGGCGCGGGAGGCGCCATGAAATTCAGCAAGGCCAACGCCAAGATCGGCAAATCCAACCGAAAGGTCACCTTTGCCGACGTGGCGGGAGCCGAGGAGGAAAAGGCGGAGCTCCAGGAGATCGTGGAGTTTTTGAAGGACCCCGCCAAGTACACCCGTCTGGGGGCCAAGGTCCCCAAGGGCGTGCTGCTGGTGGGCCCTCCGGGTACCGGTAAAACCCTGCTGGCCAAGGCTGTGGCCGGGGAGGCGGACGTACAGTTCCTGTCCATTTCCGGCTCCGACTTTGTGGAGCTCTATGTGGGCGTGGGCGCGGGCCGTGTCCGGGATCTCTTTGACCAGGCCAAGAAAATGGCCCCCGCCATCATCTTCATCGACGAAATCGACGCCGTGGGCCGCCACAGAGGCGCGGGCCTGGGCGGCGGACACGACGAGCGGGAGCAGACCCTGAACCAGCTTCTGGTGGAAATGGACGGCTTCACCGGCAACACCGGCGTCATCGTCATGGCCGCCACCAACCGGAAGGACATTCTGGACCCGGCGCTGCTGCGTCCCGGACGCTTTGACCGTCAGGTCTATATCGGCAAGCCCGACTGCCAGGGACGGGAGGCCATTCTCAAGGTCCACGCCAAGGGCAAGCCCCTGTCCGACACCGTGGACCTGCACATCGTAGCCCGGGCCACCGTGGGCTTCACCGGGGCGGACCTGGAGAACCTGCTGAACGAGGCGGCCCTGCTGGCCGCCCGGGCCAATCGCCCCTGCATTCTCATGGAGGATCTGGAGGAGGGTCTGTTGAAGGTCATGGCCGGTCCTCAGAAGAAGAGCCACAAGGTCTCCCAGCGCACCCGCCGGCTCACCGCCTATCACGAGGCGGGCCACGCCGTGGCCGCCTGGTATCTGCCCCACCACGCCCCGGTGCAGATGGTCACCATCATCCCCAGAGGTCCCGCGGGAGGCCTGACCATGTATCTGCCCGAGGAGGACCAGGATGACACCAGCCGTTCCGAGATGTTTGAGAGCATCGTCTCCTCCCTGGGCGGACGGATTGCGGAGAGCCTGAAGATGGAGGACATCTCCACCGGCGCCTCCGCGGACATCCAGCAGGCCACCTCCATCGCCCACGATATGGTGACCCGCTACGGCATGTCCGACGCCCTGGGTACCGTCCGCTACGGGGACGACGGAGAGGTCTTTGTGGGCATGAGCTACGGCCGCACCCGCCCCTACTCCGAGGAGACCGCCGGAAAGATCGACGACGAGGTACGGCGGATCATCGACCAGGCCTATGACCAATGCCGGAGCATTCTCCAGGAGCATGACGACAAGCTGGAGGCGGTGGCCCGCTTCCTGCTGGAGCATGACACCATGACCCGCTCCCAGTTCAATGCCTGTATGAAGGATCAGCAGATCCCCCAGAACGAGTCCGAATCCATCTTCGACCGCTTCGCGGAGCTGGAACGGGAGGAGGCGCGGCAATCCGCCGCCCCCGAGGATCAGCCCTCCGGCGACTGACAAATCAAAAGGCGCTGCCTCAAATCAGCAAAAGCATGCTGAATTGAGGCAGCGCCTCTGTTTTTTTGACGGGCGGGGAACGCCGAGGCGGAAACCTCCCGATTTTGTCATTCCGAGCGCAGCGAGGAATCCGTTCCCCGGGACGGAAACCTCCCGACTCTGTCATTCCGAGCGCAGCGAGGAATCCGTTCCCCGAGGCGAAAACCTCCCGATTTTGTCATTCCGAGCGCAGCGAGGAATCCGTATCCCCCGTCCTCTTCTTCCATTCCCTGTTCACTCCTCGACAGCCGCGCCCTGCCCGGCGAGGTTTTCCCCAACGGTGCTGAGACGCGGCCGGTTGTGGGAGCGGAGGAACTGCGCAATGTCCCCGTAGATTCGGTCAATCTCCTCTCCGAACTCCCGGGCGGACTGGCGCAGAACCCCGGAGCGGAGGGCGGAGACCTGAATGAGATTGTCCGAGCTCACCACCCGTACCTGGGCGTTTTTGCCGATGTCGTGGCAGAAGCGCTCAATCCAGGCGTCTCCGGTTTCGTTCTCCTTGGTGTAGACCACCCGGATTCCGTGGTAGTCAAAGCGCTCCCCCCGGCCGCCCTTCACCTTGTAGGCGTCGAAGACCAGCACCGTCTCCGTCCGGGTGAAGGCGGCGTAGTTGGCCAGAATCTCCATGAGCCGCTCCCGGGCCTGCTCCAGATCCGTCTCAGCCAGGGCCGACAGCTCCGGCCAGGCAAAAATCACGTTGAAGCCGTCCACCACCAGGAGCCTTCCCCCCGGGGGGAAGGGGTCAGCGCCGGAGACGGCCACGGAGGAGGGGGCCTCCGAGGACCGCCCCCCGTTCTGGGGGGCGCCCTTCCAGACCGCCGCCGAGTACTGGGGCCGTCGGATGGGGCCGAACTCCCGCTCCAGAATGGCCTGGAGCTCCTTTTCGTCAATGCTCAGCCGCCGCCGGACCGGGGGAGCGGGCTCCCGCCGGGGGGCCAGAACGCTGTCCAGGTGCATGTTGGCAAAGACCTTGTCCCACTTCACCGTAAAGCCGCCCCCGTGGGCGCAGAAGACGGAGTCCGGGCTGTTGTCCAGATCCCCCTGGGGATCGTAGGAGGAGGCGGCCAGCAGCTCCTCCGGGTTGTGGCACAGATCGTAGCCCTCCAGCTCCAGGGACAGCTTTCCCATTCCCCGGGTGTAGGCCGCCAGCTCCCGGGCGTAGTCCGTCATGGTGCTCACCGGCGCCCGGCCCCGGAGCAGGGCCATGCCCCCCAGATCCTCCGGGGTGTCAAACTCCCCGAAGCGGGCCTTGACGTCTGTGATGGCCCGCCCGATCTGGGCGGCGGGAAGCTCCAGCCGGAAGCGATACCAGGGCTCCAGCAGCACCGAGGGCGTCTGCATCAGTCCCTGCCGCACGGCCCGGTAGGTGGCCTGGCGAAAATCGCCCCCCTCCGTGTGCTTGATGTGGGCCTTGCCCGCCGCCAGGGTGATTTTCATATCGGTAATGGGAGCGCCCAGGGCCACGCCCAGGTGCTCCTTTTCCATGAGATGCGTCAGGATCAGGCGCTGCCAGTGCCGGTCCAGCCTGTCCTCGCTGCAGGAGGAGGCAAAGACCAGACCGCTGCCCCGGGGCAGGGGCTCCAGAATCAGATGGACCTCGGCGTAGTGCCGCAGGGGCTCGTAGTGGCCCACCCCCTCCACGGTCCGGGCGATGGTCTCCTTGTAGAGCACCCGGCCCTGGCCCAGCTCCACCTCCAGGTCAAAGCGCTCCAGAATCATGCTTTTCAGCACCTCCGCCTGGACCTCTCCCATGAGGCCCACGGAGAGCTCCTGGAGCCGGGGGTCCCAGCGCAGCCGGAGCAGGGGGTCCTCCGCCTCTAACTGCTTCAGCTTGGGCAGCACCAGCCGGGGGTCCGTTCCGGGGGGCAGGATGACGCGGTAGTGCATCACGGGCTCCAGCAGGGGACTGCCCGCCGCGGCCTCGGTGCCGAAACCCTGGCCGTTCCGGGCGGCGCTGAGTCCCACGGCGGCGCAGACCTCCCCGGCGGGAAGCTCCTCCACCGGGGTATAGCGCCCGCCGTTGTAGCGCCGGAGCTGGGTGAGCTTTTCCTCCAGCCCGTCATAGCTGAGACTGTCCCGGACCCGGAGCACGCCTCCCGTGACCTTCAGATGGGTGAGCCGGACCCCCTGGGGATCGTGACTGATTTTGAAGACCCGGGCGCCGAACTGCTCCGGCCAGTCCCGGGGCTTCCACAGGGCGGTGAAGGCGTCCAGAAAGGCGTCGATGCCCTCCAGCTTCAGGCCGGAGCCGAAAAAGCAGGGAAAAAACTCCCGGGCAGCCAGCATGTCCCCCAGCAGGGCGGGGGAGAGGGCGCCGGTTTCCAGATATTCCTCCATGGCGGCCTCGCCGCACATGGCCAGGGCCTCCTCCCGCCCGGGGTTGTCCGGGGAGAAGTCCACAATGCCCTCCCCCAGCTCCCGGTTCAACTGCTCCAGCAGGGCCTCCCGGCTGTTTCGGGCCAGATCCATCTTGGTGACAAACAGCAGGGTGGGGATCTGGTAGTGGGCCAGCAGCCGCCAGAGCGTCCGGGTGTGGGCCTGGACCCCGTCAATGCCGCTGATGACCAGAACGGCGCAGTCCAGTACCTGGAGCATCCGCTCCGTCTCTGCGGAGAAGTCCACATGCCCCGGGGTGTCCAGCAGGGTCAGCCGCCAGTCCTTCCATTCCACATGGGCCTGGGCGGCGAAGATGGTGATGCCCCGCTCCCGCTCCAGGGGGTCAAAGTCCAGGGCCGTGTCCCCGTGGTCCACCCGCCCCAGGCTTCGCAGCAGGCCGCAGCGATACAGTATGGCCTCCGCCAGGGTGGTCTTTCCCGCGTCCACATGGGCCAGCAGGCCGATACAGGCGTGTTTTGCTTGCTTCATAGCTTCACTCTATTCATTCTTAATTGTTACGCGAGGGGCTTCTGCTTCATTCTGGCCCAGCTCCGGGGGTACTGCTCCGGGGTTTTTCCGGTTTTGTGGATGACGATGACGGAATGCACAGCCCCGCCGATCTCAAACTCCTCGGTGCGCTCATAGCTGCCCCCCAGCAGGCGGATGGCGTTGGCGGCCTGGCGCAGCTCCTCCTTTGCCAGAGCCCCCTTCATAGCCAGGAAGTATCCGCCCCGGTGGACAAAGGGGAGGCAGAGCTCGCAGAGCAGATCCAGCCGGGCCACGGCCCGGGAGGCTGCCACGTCGTAGCGCTCCCGCTGCTCCCGGGCGAAGTCCTCCGCCCGGCCCGTCAGGAAGCGGGCCTCCACCCCCAGGGGGGGCAGGGCCTCCGTCTCCAGCCAGCGCATCCGCTTTTGCAGGCTGTCCAGGAGGGTCAGCCGCAGGCTGGGCTCCGCGAGCTTCAGCGGCACGCCGGGGAAGCCCGCCCCGGTTCCCACGTCCAGCAGGGATTTTCCCCCCAGGGGCAGAACCTTCAACAGACTCAGACTGTCCAGCAGATGCAGCTCCGCCGCCTGGACCGGGTCTGTAATGGCGGTGAGATTCATGACCTTGTTCTTCTCCAAAACCGCCTCCCCGAAGCGGACAATGCCCTCCGTTCGCTCCCGGGGCAGTTCAATCTTCAGCCGTTCCAAGCCGGCCAGCAGTGCTTCTCTCATTTCGCTTCCTCCGTCCTCCGGGCAGTTTGGGCTTTGACGGGTTCTCCGTAAACCTCCCCTGCTTGCAGGGGAGGGGGACCGCCCTCAAGGGCGGTGGAGGGGTCGTTCCGACGACAGAGCCGTCGCCTGGGAGCGCCTGATGGACGAAACAAGCCCTCAGCCCCAGTGCGTACACCGGGGCAGCTCCCCTGCAAGCAGGAGAGCGTTATCTGAATGCCCTTACGCTGGCAATCGCCCGCCAAACCCTATTTTCCTATTCTGCAATTATAGCACGCTTTTCCCCGGGATGGAAGCACCAATTTTCCGGCGGTTGACATTTCTCTCCCCCGGTGGTACACTGAAACAAAGAAAAAAAGGGGGAGATTGCCATGAAAACCGTGACGGTCAAGGGTGTGGGAAGGGCCTCGGCTCCGGTGGACACCGTGGAGCTGAGCTTCCACATCCAGGCCAGAGACAAGGACTACGCCGCTGCCCTGGAGACTGCCGACCGGCGGACCGCGGCCCTGACGGCGGCGCTGGAGCAGGCGGGCTTCCCGGCCCGGGAGCTCCGGACCGGGGGCTTCCACGTCAGCACCGAGTACGAAAGCGTCTGTGACGACAGAGGCAATTATCACAGCGAATTTGTCGGCTACAACTGCAGCTATGACCAGCTCCTCCGCTTTGGCTTCGACCCCGCCCGGCTGGGTGAGGCCCTGGCGGCCGCGGCCCAAAGCGGCGCCCAGCCGGAGCTCCAGCTTCGCTTCACCCTGGAGGAGCCGGAGCCCCTGCAGGCGGAGCTGCTGCGCTCCGCAGCCCGGAACGCCAGAGCCCGGGCGGAGCTTCTGGCCGCCGCCTCGGGCCGGAGCCTGGGGGAGCTGCAGCGCATCGACTACGATCTGAGCCGCCTGGATTTCAACTCCCAGACCCTCATGGACATGGGGGAGCTCCCCATGGCGGGCGGGGGAGCCATGACAGCCAAGCGGAGCTTTGCGGCTCTGCGGCCCCAGGACGTCCAGCTCCAGGATACGGCGGTGTTCGTCTGGGAGCTGCTGTGAATCGGGCCTGCCCCTTCCCAAGTCCCGGGGATTTTCCGCTTCTGACAAATTTTCGTTGCATCCCCGGAAAAAGTAGCGTATAATGTAGCCGTAAAGGAGGCCGTTGCAATGGCAAAGCTCTATTTCAAATACGGAGCCATGGGCTCCTCCAAAACTGCCCAAGCCCTGATCACCAAATATAATTATGAGGAGAACGACATGCGGGTGTGGCTCATCAAGCCCTCCACCGACGACCGGGACGGGGCCGCGGTGGTAAAATCCCGCATCGGCCTCATGGCGGAGGCAGAGTCCCTGAGCCCCGAGGCGGACATCTTCGCCCTCTTCCCCAGCCGGGAAGCGGACGTGGTGATTGTGGACGAATGCCAGTTCTTCCCCCCGGAGCAGATCGACCAGCTTCGGCGGATTGTGGACGAGCTGGACATTCCCGTGCTCTGCTTCGGCCTGCGTTCCGATTTCCAGACCAAGCTCTTCCCCGGCAGCCGCCGCCTCTTTGAGCTGGCGGATTCCATTCAGGAGATCAAAACCATCTGCGACTGCGGCTCCAAGGCTACGGTGAACGCCAGAATCGACGAGGAGGGCTATGTGGTGACAGAGGGCGCCCAGGTGGTCCTGGGGGGCAACGACCGTTACGTCGCCATGTGCCACCGCTGCTGGCAGGCCGCCATCAAGGAACACAGAAAGGTCAAACTTCACAGGAAAGGATGAGCCAAGATGATGAACTATCCGACTCCCCATATCAAAGCCACCCCCGCCGACTTCGCCCAAACGGTTCTCATGCCCGGCGATCCCCTTCGGGCCAAGTACATCGCGGAGCATTTTCTCAAGGACCCGGTGCTGGTGAACAACGTCCGGGGCGTCCAGGGCTACACCGGCAGCTACAAGGACGTGCGGGTTTCCGTCATGGCCTCGGGCATGGGCATGCCCTCCATCGGCATCTATTCCAGGGAGCTCTATGAGGCCTACGGCGTCCGCAACATCATGCGCATCGGCTCCGCGGGAGCCATTCAGCCGGACATCAACCTGAAGGATCTGGTGTTTGCCATGGGAGCCTCCATGGACTCCAACTACCAGGCCCAGTTCCATCTCATGGGGACCTTTGCTCCCATCTGCTCCTATGAGATGCTCCACGCCGCGACCCGCTCCGCCGAGGAGCTGGGGGCCGTCTACCATGTGGGCAATATCCTCTCCTCCGACTTCTTCTACGACGACGACCAGGGGCTTCCCGAGGCCCTGAACCCCAAGAAGAACTGGCAGAAAATGGGAATCATGGCCATTGAGATGGAGTCCGCGGCCCTCTACCTCAACGCCGCCCGCTGCGGCAAAAACGCCCTGTGCGTCTGCACCGTCTCCGACCAACTGGTGCGCCGGGAGTACCTCAGCGCCGACGAACGCCAGACCGGCTTCGAGCAGATGATGCGCGTAGCCCTGGAAACGGCGGTCAAACTGGAAAAGTGAAGAATGCAGGGTGAATAGTGAATGGTTGAAGTGCTTTTCAAATCTGCGATTTGAAAAATGAATTCAATCCTGTGGCTTACGTTTGGGAGGTATGCTTTGTGAAACGGGGCCCATTGGCTGAACTGTCTATGAATTTTGCAATTTCGATTTCCCGCTTATCCGATCAACTGAAAGGGACCAGAGATTATAACCTGGCAGATCAGGTTGAAAAAAGCGGAACCTCCATTGGGGCGAATATCCGGGAATCCCAGTATGCACAAAGCAGAGCGGATTTTATCTCTAAACTTCAAATCGCATGAAAAGAGGCTGCGGAAACGGATTTTTGGCTGGAGCTGCTGTATCGGATCGGACGATTGTCCGAGGAAGAATATCAATCGCTGGAAAAAAACTGTGGGCAGTTGATTGCGATGTTGACGGCTTCCATCAATACCGCCTCCGCAAAAAAGACAATTCAATAGCGCACAAAGCAGATAGAATATCAAAGAATATTTGAATTCTTTTGGAATTTGAAAAATTGCAAAACTCCGAAACTCTTCACTATGCACCATTCACTCTTCACTCCAACGAAAAAAGGAAGGATTAACAATGAAACGTGTATTTTTGTTTGTACTGGACTCCTGCGGCGCCGGGGAGATGCCTGACGCGGCCAAGTTCGGGGATTACAACGTCAACACCCTGCGCTCCTGCGCCACGTCGAAGCTGCTGAGCATTCCCAACATGCGGGCCGCCGGTCTGGGAAACATCCCGGGACTGGACTTCCTGGGACCGGTGGAGCACCCCACCGGGGCCTACGGCAAGCTCTCCGAGTCCTCCATGGGGAAGGACACCACCATCGGCCACTGGGAAATCGCGGGAATCGTCTCGCCCCAGCCCCTGCCCACCTATCCCAATGGCTTCCCCGAGGAGGTTCTCAAGCCCTTCCGGGAGCAGACCGGCCGGGGCGTCCTGGCCAACGCTCCCTGGTCCGGCACCGCCGTCATCAACGAGTACGGCGATGAGCATGTGAAGACCGGGGATCTCATCGTCTACACCTCCGCGGACTCCGTGTTCCAGATTGCCGCCCACGAAGGGGTGGTGCCTCTGGAGGAGCTGTATCAGGACTGCCGCATCGCCCGGAGCATCCTCCGGGGCAAGCACGGCGTGGGCCGGGTCATCGCCCGCCCCTTCGTGGGAGAGAGCGGCCATTATACCCGCACCTCCAACCGCCACGACTTCTCCCTGGAGCCCCCCAGGAAGACCATGCTGGACGCCTTCAAGGACGCGGGCCTGGCCTCCATCGCCGTGGGCAAGATCTACGACATTTTTGCCGGGGAGGGAACCACGGAGCACGTCTACACCAAGGGCAATACCGACGGCATGGCCAAGACCATGGCCTACGCGGAGAAGGACTTCCACGGCCTCTGCTTCGTGAATCTGGTGGACTTCGATATGCTCTACGGCCACCGCCGGAACATCGACGGCTACGCCGCGGCCCTGACGGAGTTCGACGGCTGGCTGGCGGAGTTCATGAAGAAGATGGGACCCGAGGATCTGGTGATGATCACCGCGGACCACGGCTGCGACCCGGCCTACCTGGCCACCACCGACCACACCCGGGAGTACATTCCCCTGCTGGTGCTGGGCAGTCAGGTGAAGCCCGTCAGCCTGGGTACCCGGGCCTGCTTCGCCAACATCGCCGCCACCATCTGCGACATCTTCGGCCTCCCCCTGGAAACCGAGGGCAAGAGCTTCAAGGAGGAAATTCTCTGACGCTGCCCGACCCGTTTACCAACCGCGCCCGTAGGGGCGAGCATTGCTCGTCCCAAACGTACCGAAGGACGAAACGTTCGGACGGCAGAGTGCCGTCCCTACCCCTCAACCCGTAGGGGCGAGCACTGCTCGTCCCAGCCGCACAGAGGAACAAGGATGGAACAAGAGCACCGGCGAAAGCCGAACCGTATACCGGAATTTGATTACAGCCAAAATTTGGCGTATTTTATCACGATTTGCACTGCTGAGAAACGCTGCATTTTTGGAAGCGTGATTGACTCCGGCAGCGGTGTTCCGGTAATTCAACTGTCTGAAGCCGGCAAGATTGCGGAACAATCTGTGCGATTAATTCCAGTCCATTATCCGGCGGTGCATTTAGAAAACCATGTCGTAATGCCAAATCATTTGCACCTGTTGTTCCGACTGGATAACAGGGAAGGTCAGAAGCCGGTGTCTGTTTCTACCGTGATACAGCAGTTCAAAGGATTTGTCACGAAGCAGATTGGCAAACCGATATGGCAGAAGCTGTATTATGATCATGTGATCCGGGATGCGGAAGACTTCACCGTCAAATGGCGGTATATTGAAAACAATCCGTTTCGCTGGCTGGAGGATAAGTATTATACATCCGAATGAAGCCGCCAGAGCAACTCGCCGGACGGCCGATGGCCGCCCCTGCTGCGGAACAGCAACCCGTAGGGGCGAGCATAGCTCGTCCCAAACGTACCGAAGGACGAAACGTTCGGACGGCAGAGTGCCGTCCCTACCCCTCAATCCGTAGGGGCGAGCACTGCTCGTCCCAAACGTTCCGCTCCGGGGAAGCGTCCGGACGGCCGATGGCCGCCCCTGCTGCGGAACAGCAACCCGTAGGGGCGAGCATAGCTCGTCCCAAACGTACCGAAGGACGAAACGTTCGGACGGCAGAGTGCCGTCCCTACCCCTCAATCCGTAGGGGCGAGCACTGCTCGTCCCAAACGTTCCGCTCCGGGGAAGCGTCCGGACGGCCGATGGCCGCCCCTGCTGCGGAACAGCAACCCGTAGGGGCGAGCATAGCTCGTCCCAAACGTACCGAAGGACGAAACGTTCGGACGGCAGAGTGCCGTCCCTACCCCTCAATCCGTAGGGGCGAGCACTGCTCGTCCCAAACGTTCCGCTCCGGGGAAGCGTCCGGACGGCCGATGGCCGCCCCTGCTGCGGAACAGCAACCCGTAGGGGCGAGCATAGCTCGTCCCAAACGTACCGAAGGACGAAACGTTCGGACGGCAGAGTGCCGTCCCTACCCCTCAATCCATAGGGGCGAGCATTGCTCGTCCCAAACGTTCCGCCCCGGCGAAGCGTCCGGACGGCCGATGGCCGCCCCTGCGGGCGCAGTATCATGGAAAGGAGCCACAAACAACATGACGACACCAAAAGAACTGGTCCAACTGGCGAAGGAAGCCAGATCGAGGGCCTACGTCCCCTATTCCGGCTTCAGCGTCGGCGCGGCGCTGCTGTGCAAAAACGGAAAGGTCTACCAGGGCTGCAACATTGAAAACGCGGCCTTTGGCCCCACCGTCTGCGCCGAGCGGGTGGCGTTTTTCAAGGCCGTCTATGACGGCGAGCGGGACTTCGAGGCCATTGCGGTGGCCGGCGGCCGGGCAGGACAGGAGATCACGGGGCTCTTCCCCCCCTGCGGAGTCTGCCGTCAGGTGATGCGGGAGTTCTGCGGCCTGGACTTCAAGCTCTATCTGGCCCGGGAAAACGGAGAGTTTGAGACCCGAAGCCTGGAGCAGATGCTGCCCATGAGCTTCTCCCCGGCGGATATGAAATAAAATATTTGTGAAGTTTTCACAAATATGAAAGTTTCTCTTGATTTTTTCAAAGGTTTGTGCCATAATGCGTTTGATGATGAGGCCTTAGGGCCTGTCATATAGATATCATTGAAAAATGGAGGAAAAAACATGAAGAAGATTCTTGCGCTGGTGCTGGTTCTGGCTATGGTTGCCGCTCTGTTTGTGGGCTGCACCGATACCGAGACCCCTGCCGACACCAAGAACGGGACTCAGACCGATACCCAGCCCGTCGATTCCAAGGCTGAGGGCAGCGAGTCTGCTGACACCGAGAACAACGAGACTGCCAACACCGAGAAAAACGAGACCCCTGTCAACGTTGACATGAAGGTTGCCATGGTTACCGACTACGGCGACATCACCGACGAGTCCTTCAACCAGGCCACCTACGAAGGCGCCAAGGCTTGGTGCG
>CAMOSU010000018.1 GCA_946625125.1 uncultured Clostridia bacterium | reverse complement strand
CAGGCGCATTCTTGCAAGCATTGTAAAAACAACGAGAGAATCCTGATTTTCAAATGGCAATTTGAAAATCTCCTCAAATTCTCAATTCTCAATTTTCAATTCTCACCTAAAAAAAAATACTATCCGACAAGGAGTTAAACCATGGACTACAAGAACACCATCATCACCCCCAAAACCGACTTCCCCATGCGGGGCGGGCTGCCTCAGCGGGAGCCGGGCATGCTGGAGAACTGGAACAAAATCGACATCTACGCCGAGCTGCGGAAGAAGAACGCGGGCAAGCCCCGCTTCGTTCTCCACGACGGCCCTCCCTTCTCCAACGGCGACATCCACATGGGCCACGCTCTGAACAAGACCCTCAAGGACTTCATCGTCCGTTCCTACGCCATGCGGGGCTATGACACCCCCTACGTCCCCGGCTGGGACAACCACGGCATGCCCATTGAGTCCGCCATCATCAAGAAGAACAAGCTCAACCGCAAGGCCATGTCCGTCCCCGACTTCCGCTCCGCCTGCCGGGACTTCGCCCTGGAGTATGTGGACCGGCAGCGCAAGGGCTTCCAGCGCCTGGGCATCGTGGCGGACTGGGAAAAGCCCTATCTCACCATGGACAAGGAGTTCGAGGCCGAGGAGGTCAAGGTCTTCGGCGAGATGTACCGCAAGGGCTACATCTACAAGGGCCTGAAGCCCGTCTACTGGTGCGCCAAGGACGAGACCGCCCTGGCGGAAGCGGAAATCGAGTACCAGGACGATCCCTGCACCACCGTCTACGTGAAGTTCCCCATGCAGGACGATCTGGGCAAGCTGGGACACCTGGACCACCAGAAGCTCTTCTTCGTCATTTGGACCACCACCATCTGGACCCTGCCCGGCAACATGGGCATCTCCCTCCATCCCAGAGAGTCCTACGCCATCGTCAAGGCCCCCAATGGGGAGATGTACGTCATGGCCGAGGCCCTGATCGAGAAGGTCATGAAGGTGGCGGGCTTCGACACCTGGGAGATTCTGGAGACCCACCCCGGCTCCTTCTTTGAGAATATGCTGGCCAAGCACCCCTTCCTGCCCAAGACCTCCCGGCTCCTCAACGCCGAGTACGTCACCATGGACTCCGGCACCGGCTGCGTCCACACCGCCCCCGGCTTCGGCGCCGACGACTATCAGACCTGCATGCGCTACGGCATGGACCTGGTGGTGCCTGTGGACGACCACGGCCGTCACACCGACTACGCCGGCAAGTACGCCGGACTGAAAACCGAGGAATCCAACCCCGTCATCCTGGCGGACATGAAGGAAAGCGGCATGCTGCTGGCCTCCGAGGACGTGGTTCACTCCTACCCCCACTGCTGGCGCTGCAAGAGTCCCATCATCTTCCGGGCCACGCCGCAATGGTTCTGCTCCGTGGAGTCCTTCAAGGACGAGGCCGCCGCGGCCTGCGAGGAGGTGCGCTGGCTCCCCGCCTGGGGCAAGGACCGGCTGATCTCCATGATCCGGGAGCGCAACGACTGGTGCATCTCCCGGCAGCGCCGCTGGGGCCTGCCCATCCCGGTCTTCTACTGCAAGGACTGCGGCAAGCCCGTCTGCACCCCCGAGACCATCGCCCGGATCTCCGAGCTCTTCGGGGAGCTCGGCTCCAACGTCTGGTTTGAGAAGGACGCCATGGAGCTGATCCCCCAGGGCTTCGCCTGCCCCCACTGCGGCGGCAGGGGCTTCGACAAGGAGAGCGACACCCTGGACGGCTGGTTCGACTCCGGCTCCACCCACATCTCCTTCCTGAAGCGGGACAACCCGGACAACTGGCCCGCCGACGTGTATCTGGAGGGCGCCGACCAGTATCGCGGCTGGTTCCAGTCCAGCCTGCTGATCTCCGTGGGCGCCATGAACGCCGGCGCTCCCTTCAAGGCCTGCCTGACCCACGGCTGGACCGTGGACGGCGAGGGCCGGGCCATGCACAAGAGCCTGGGCAACGGCGTGGACCCCGCCGACATCATCAAGGACTTCGGCGCGGACCTGCTGCGGCTCTGGGCCGCCTCCGCGGACTACCACGCGGACGTGCGCTGCTCCAAGGAAATCTTCAAGCAGCTCAGCCAGAACTACCTGAAGTTCCGCAACACCGCCCGCTACTGCCTGGGCAACCTGGACGGCTTCGACGCCAACGAGCTGGTGAAGCCCGAGGAGATGCTGGAGCTGGACCGCTGGGCCATGACCCGGCTGAACAAGCTGATTGAGACCGGCTTCAAGGCCTACGACAACTATGAATTCCACGTCCTGACCCACGCCGTCAACGACTTCTGCGTGGTGGAGCTGAGCCAGTTCTATCTGGACATCCTCAAGGACCGGCTCTACTGCGACCAGCGGGACGGCCTGCGCCGCCGCTCCGCCCAGACCGCCCTCTTCCTGATCCTGGACACCATGGCCAAGCTCTTCGCCCCCATTCTGGCCTTCACCTGCGACGAGATCTGGCAGTCCATGCCCCATCGCCAGGGGGACGACACCCGGAACATCCTCTTCAACGACATGAACAAGCCCTTCACGGACTACGCTCTGGACGAGGACACCATGGCCAAGTGGGACAAGCTGATCCGGGTCCGGGAGGACGTGAACGGCGTGCTGGAGCAGGCCCGGGCCGACAAGCGCATCGGCAAGGCCCTGGAGGCCAGGGTCCATCTGCTGGCCCAGGACGAGGCCTCCCAGGCTGCCCTGAACGCCATCCGCCGGATGGATCTGAAGGAGCTCTTCATTGTCTCCGGCGTCACCGGCGGCACCGATCTGATCCCGGAAGCAAAGACGGAGGGCGTCAGCGCCCAGGGCGCCAACTTCCCCGGCATGCTCATCACCGTCTCCGAAGCCCAGGGAACCAAGTGTCCCCGCTGCTGGATGCACTCCACCCAGGCCAACGAACAGGGCCTCTGCCCCCGCTGCGCCGCCGTGGTGGCCAAGCTGGAGCCGGAGCTGTAACGCCCCCCGAAGCAAGACCGGAGGGCCAATGGCCGCCGCCGCGGCGGAAACGAAGGGCTTCTGTCCCGGGCGGGCACCGGCGGGTACGCTGACTCATTCCTTTTTACCCAATCCCTGTCACTTATCCCTCTTTTGGCTCCCTGTTTACCCATCTATGAATGGAGGCTTTTTATGGACCCCGTTTTGGTCAACCGCTGCGTCATGGATGAAAAAACCCTGCGCAAAACCTATGCCCTGGTGTTTCGCCGGAACCTGATGCTGTTTTATCTGGGCTCCGGGCTGATCACCGCCATGGCCCTGCTGATGATCGGTCTGCAGGGGATCTCCCCCATGTCCGTGGTGCTGCTCATCGGCGGCGCGGCCTACCTGATTCTGGGACTTCGGCAGCCGAAGAAGCAGGCCAAGCTCCAGATCCTCCGCTATGAGCAGAGCGGCTCCGGCAGCAGCCCGGAGGTGACTGTTTGGTTCGACCCGGAGGAGCTCACCGGCCGCCGCTCCGGCAGCGACACCGTAACCAACATCTCCTACGACAGCATCAAGGCCGTGCTCCCGGGACAAAACCACATCGTCCTCTGGACAGAGGAAAAGCAGTTCATCGTTCTGGACTGCGCCCGCTTCGTCAACGGCAATGAGGACGATTTCTGGCTCCTCATGAACCAACGCTGCCGCCACGCCCTGCCCAAGTCCAAGCTGCGCAATTGAAAGGAGCTTTCCCATGGAAGAAGCACTGAGAAACGTCTGTCATGTGGACAAAAAGGTCCTCCGCAGGACGATCCATCGCCTGCTCCGGCCCCGGCGGATTCTGCTGCTGGGCTTCGCCGGGCTGTTCCTGCTGGTCTGGGGCGCCTATCTGCTGCTTGTACCCCAGCCCCGGAATCTGGGAATCGTCATCGGTCTGCCGGCCCTGGCAGCGGTTTACGGACTGCTGGCCCTGCTGGGAACCCGCCAGAACCTGCGGATCGTGATGAAGCGGCTCCAGGAAAACCGTCAGGTCAAGGAGTATGACTGCGCCGTGGAGTTTGGCCCCGAGGAGCTCAGCCTGCGGGTCAGCTATTCCGACGATCTGCTGCGCCTGCCCTACAAGTCCCTGCGGCGGGTGCTGGAGACCAAGGATCTGCTGATTCTGACCACCAAGGCCCGGCTGTCCTACCCCTTGGACCCTGTCCGCTTTGTGAACGGAAGCCAGGAGGATTTCTGGCGCTTAATGAAGGAGAAATGCCCCAAGGCCCTTCCCAAGAAGCGCCGGGTCGGATAAAAGGAGGGACTGCCTGTGAATTTCCTCACCAATCGCTGCGAATACAACGAGGCCCATCTGACGGAAGCCAACCGAATCCAGCTTGGGGTCCAGAACCGGAAGAAAAATCTCATCTTCGCCGGGCTCATCGGGGCGCTGCTGCTCTACAGCCTCTATAGCTGGCTCATTGCCAGGCAGACCAACAGCGCCTTCTATGTGCTGATATGCCTGCTGATGATGGTCATGCTGGTGGTGGATACCAGGATCCGCCCCGGACGGAACGCCAGACTCCAGATCCCCCGAATCCAGGAGAAAAACGGCGGGCTCTGCTTTGAGAGCCAGTTTCGGGAGGAGGCCCTGGTGATGCTGAACCCCTCCGGGGAGGAGAGCTCCGTGATTCCCTATGAGCGCCTGTCCCGGGCGGTGGTCAGCCAGAACCTGATCCTGCTCTTCACCCCGGAGCGCCACATGATTCTCCTGGACCGGCAAGGCTTCAGCGGCGGCACCGAGGCGGATTTCTGGAGGCTGCTGGAGGAAAAGCAGCCCCAGATTCAAAAAAAGGAGGCCGCCCATGGCTGAGCTTCCCATGATTGCCCCGGGCTATGACGAGAGCCCCCGGGACAGCGAGAATCTGGAGGACTGTCTTTCCAACTGCTGCGTCATCGACAAATCCGTGCTCCGGGAGGCCATGGGGGCCGCCCTGCGCCAGCCCCTGCTCCGGGTGCTGGGGCTGGTGGAGCCCCTGCTCATCGCCCTGTGCCTGGGCATGCTGATCTGGACCCTGGTCAACAAAAAGGGGACCGGTCCGGCGGTACTCATCGGCCTGGTGCTGGCCGCCGTCAGCTTCCTCTGCCTGTGGCAGTTTGTGATCTATCCCCGGCGGACGGTGAAGCAGCTTTTGCTGCGTCAGGCCCTGGAGGACGGCTCTCTGGCCCTGCCCAATCGGCTCTACTTCACCCCGGAAAACGTGGCCAATCGCCGGGGCGACAGCCCCCGGGTCCTGCACATGGGCTATGACCGGATCAAGCGGGTCTCGGAGACCCCCCGGCTCATTGTCCTCACCACCCGGCGCAAGCACCTGATCCCCCTGGACAAGGAGGGCTTCTCCAACGGGAACGCCCAGGATCTGTACAAGCTGCTGCGTCAGAAATGTCCCCAGATACCAATGAGAAAGAAGGACGACTGATGATCCAGGTAACAGAGGTCAAAACCAAAAAACAGCAGAGGGAGTTCCTGGACTTCCCTCTGGCTCTCTACAGGAACAACCCCTGCTTTGTACCTCCCCTCTACGGGGACGAAAAGAAAATGTTCCGCCCGGACTATGTGTACTACGATACCTGCGAGGCCGTCTGCTTCAACGCCTACCGGGACGGGAAAATGGCCGGACGAATCCAGGGCATTCTCCAGAAGGCCCACAACCGGAAAACCGGGGAGAAGCGGGTCCGCTTCACCCGCTTCGACGCCGTGGACGATCAGGCTGTGGCCGCCGCCCTCTTCGACGCCCTGGAGCAATGGGCCAGGGGGAAGGGCATGGACACCGTCTGCGGCCCCCTGGGCTTCTCCGATCTGGAGCGGGAGGGCCTGCTGATCGAGGGCTTCGACGAGCTGGCCACCTTTGAGGAGCAGTACAACGCCCCCTACTACCAGAGGCTCATTGAAAACCTGGGCTACCAAAAGGAGGTGGACTGGGAGGAGCGGAAAATCTACCTGCCGGAGCGGGACGACGGCAAGCTGGAGCAGATGGCGGACTACGTGATGAAGCGCTACAATCTCCACTTCGGCCCCGCCAAAAACAAGCGGGACTTCATTCGCCGCTACGGGGACGCCTTCTTTGAACTGCTGGACAAGGGCTACGCCGACATCTACGGCACGGTCCCCTTCACCGAGGGCATGAAGAAAATGCTCATCGACAACTTCAATCTCATCATTGAGCTGAAGTATGTGGGGGTCATCCTGGACGAGCAGGACAGACTGGTGTGCCTGGGACTCTGCTTCCCCTCCCTGTCCCGGGCTCTGCAAAAGTCCCAGGGCAAGCTGACCCCCGCCGCCCTGGTTCGGGTCCTCCACGACATCAAGCGCCCCAAAATTCTGGATCTGGGCCTGGTGGCGGTGGACCCGGAGTGGGCCAACCGGGGCGTGGCCACGGTGGTCTCCGCCCACATCATGAAGCTCCTGCGGGAGGAGGGCGTGGAATACTGCGAAACCAACCTGAACTTAGAGGACAACCGAAGCATCATCAACATGTGGAAGCGCTTCCATGCGGTGCAGCACAAAAAGCGCCGCTCCTATGTGAAACACATCTGAAAAGCGGCGTAGTATTGCGTTTCACTGAAAAGTTGTCATTCTGAGCGCAGCGAAGAATCCGTTTTTTTCGACTCTCGCAGGAAAAATACGGATTTCTCGGTCGCAAGCTCCCTCGAAATGACAAGATAGAAGCACAGGGGACTGTTCTCTGTGTATAACAGAAAGGAGCCTGTCATGAACGGAATCCAAACCAAGCGCGCCGTGTATTACGGCCTGCTGATCGTCTGTCTGGCCGCCGCGCTGCTGACCATGTTCCTGCCCTTTGCCTATTGTTGGACAAAACGCAACACATATTATTCTCAAGCTTCCGTCGATTATTCTCTCGCCCCCGTGTCCACCCTGTACTGTCTGACCAGGAGCCTCACGTACGATCTGCTGGGATGGTACAGCCATTTTTCAGATCTTTTCGACCAGCTTTTCAGGGTTTTTGCCCTTGTGACGGCGTTTTTGCTGGGCCTCAGCCTGCTCCGGGTTTTGAGAAGTCTGAACGATGAGGTCAATTCCTTCGAGGCCGTGCCACTTGGGAAGGGTCCCGTGGTCGGGATCTGCTTCTTTGCGCTGTTGCTGGTCCTGGGCATACTGAATCAGAGTTACCTGGGCAAACATCTGGTCCATACGGTCTGGATCCTGCCGATCTGGCCCCTGGCGGGTCTGCTGCTCAATTGCGCTTCCCTGGGCCTCGCCCGGAAGCTAAACCCTTAGAACGGAAGCAAAACAAAAAGTTTTAGAAAGAGGTAATTGTTATGTTTGAAGAACTCGTAAACATTCTTTGCGAACAGCTCCCCCTGAAGCCCCAGGACGTGACCACCGACTCCCGGATCAAGGAGGACCTGGGGGCTGACTCCCTGGACGTGCTTCAGCTCCTCATGGCTCTGGAGGAGGAGAAGGGCATCGTCATCCCCGACGACGTGCTCCCCACCCTGAAAACCGTGGGGGACATTGTGGCCTACATGGAAAGCCAGCAGTAAGGGAACGTGACAAGGCCCCCGGCTCGTCGAGCCGGGGGCCTTGTCTCAGCGTGTCAAAAAACCGCGAGGGTCCGACGCTCCGACGCAATGAAAAAATGAAACTATGAAACTATGAAGGAATGATGGTATTTTCCATATTTTCAATATGGAAAATGTATTTAAATCGTCCCGAAGGGACACCGAAATAGTTTCATAGTTTCATAATTTCATAGTTTCATTCTCCTCGCTTTGCCCGTTTGGGAGTTCTTTGCCTTGTTTATCTCTCCAGAGTCAGCAGAAAGTCCTCCTCCCGCTCCTCCACCCGGACGGCGTAGCCGCTGTTCCGGGCGAAGCGGGTGACGTTTTCCACGGCGCAGCGGTTGTCCACCAGGACCTCCAGAGTTTTGGGGGCCTTGGCCTTGACCTCCTTCTGCACCATCAGCACGGGGGTGGGGCAGGAATAACCGGTGGCGTCGATCATTTCTTCCCCTCCTTTCCCCTGGCAAAGCTCATCACCAGGGAAACCGCCAGCAGGATCACCAGGGCGATGATCACGGCCATGTGGCCGTTGGGGGTGGAGCCGTCCCCGGAGGAGGCCAGCTTGAAGTTGTGGCTCAGGGCCGCGCCGAAGATCATGCCCAGCACCGTCACGGCGGAGTCGGAATTGCCCTCACCCGCCAGCACCAGCTGCCGCAGGGGGCAGCCCCCCAGCAGCACGGAGCCCCAGCCCACCACGCTCATGCCCAGGAAGTTCCACAGGCCGTCGGAATGGGCCACGGGCTGTCCTTCAAAGGAGAAGCCGGTGAATTTCCTGAGAAGGAGATTGCCCAGCAGCACCGTGACAATCACCGTGCCGAAGGCGGAGATCAGGCCAAATTCCTTGAACATCACCGCGTCCCGGACGCCTCCCACCATGCAGAAGCGGCTGCGCTGGGCCAGAGCGCCCACCAGCAGTCCCGCCAGAATGGCGGCATACCAGGGCGCCCGCAGGGAGCCGGGACCCGCCTCGGAGCTGCGGAAGAGCCCGCAGAGCCCGGTGACGCAGAGCAGGAACATCAGCAGCAGAGCGCCGGGGAAGGCCAGGCCCTCCAGGGGACTCTGCCGATAGGCACGCCCCAGGTTGAAGCCCTTTTTCAGAAAAACCAGGCCCACCAGGATGCCCGCGATGAAGCCCACAAGACCCACCACCGCGTTCAGGTCCCCGCCGCCGATGCGGATCACCATCCGCAGGGGACAGCCCAAAAACACCAGAGCGCCGATCATCACCAGAGCCCCCAGGCCGAAGCGCAGAGCCGGTGCGCTGCCGCCCTTGCCCCTGAATTCCTTCCGGGCCAGGGCCATCAGCAGGGAGCCCAGAACGATACCCACAATCTCGGGACGGAAATACTGCACCGGAGCCGCGCTGTGGAGTCCCAGAGCCCCGGCGATGTCCCGCTCAAAGCAGGCAATGCAGAAGCCCATGTTGCCGGGGTTCCCCAGCAGGTTCAGCACAAGGGCCGCCGCGCCCACCAGGAAGCCCGTCAGAAGCAGCAGCCAGTTCTGACCCAGCCAGCTTGTCCCGGCCGGGATCTGTTGGGTTTTCTTTTCCATGTTTCATCTCTCCGATCCGTTATATTTTTGTAAGGATAACGCTTGGTCTATTATACGACTCTTCCGGGGCGTTGTCAATACAGCCGTTCCCGACAGTCGGCGGGCTCAATGCCCGCTTCCCGGAGGGCCGCCAGCAGGGCGGGCCGGGTCTCGGCCGGGCCGCACCAGGCAATGCCGCAGTCCGCGGTGACGTCCCGGGGCGCCGGGATCAGCCGTCCCGCCAGGCCCGCGGCCTTGCAGACCCGCTCCGTGTCCATGGCGTCAGCGGTGGTGTGAAAGGTGAGGATGCAGCTTGGCTGTTTCTGTCTCATGGGGACCTCCCGGATGCCTCTGTCCCGCATTTCGTCTCCGCGGGGAGCGATCACAGTTTTTCAGGATTACAACGCCTTCAATATAGCACGCCGATCCGAAAAAAACAAGGGGGGTCCTGTGAGCGGACACGGGCGGGGAACGGTGGCGGCCAATGGCCGCCGCTGCGGGCGGGGACGGGGGGGAACGGTGGCGGCCAATGGCCGCCGCTACGGGCGGGGCTGGTGGAGCGGGCGCACACTGTGCGCCCCTACGGCGGAAACCTTTCGATTTTGTCATTCTGAGCGAAGCGAAGAATCCGTACCCCCGTCCCCTTTTTAACGTTTTCAAATGGCAATTTGAAAACACCGCAATTTTCCATTTTCCATTTTCAATTTCCCGGGCGGGGTGCGGTGGCGGCCGATGGCCGTCCCTACGGGAGATTGAACCCTTCGATTTCTTTCCGGGAAAGGCCCTTCCGGTCCCGCCGGACCATTGACGCGGCGGGAAATATCGGGTATAATGATTGTTTGGAATGCGTATGAAAGGAAGTGGCCCCATGACCCAGCCTCTGCGTCCCGTGATCTCCCTCCGGCTGTTTACCCACCGGAAGTGCTTCGGCCCCGGGGTGGCGACTCTGCTCCACGGGATAGAGCGGCAGCGCTCCCTGCGGGGAGCGGCCCAGGAGATGGGCATGGCCTATTCCAAGGCCTGGCGCATCCTCCGCGACGCGGAGGAGGAGCTGGGCTTCAAGCTGCTGGATTCCACGGTGGGGGGCAAACACGGCGGCGGCGCGGTGCTGACCCCGGAGGGGACCCGCTTTCTGGCCGCCTACGACGCATGGGCCGCGGCGGTCCGGGCCGAAGCGGAGCGCCTCTTTGCGGAGCATCTGGCGCCCTGGACAGAGCCGGAGGCCGCTCCCACTGGAATGCAGTACTACAGGACGGAGGAATGAACTATGGAAGAATTCTATGACGTAATGATCATCGGCGGCGGCATCGGGGGACTGATGGCCGCCTACGGGCTGCGGAGCCGGAACCCGGGGCTCTCCATTGCCATTGCGGAGAAGGGCCGCATGGTGGAGCAGCGGAAATGCCCCGCCGTGGGAGGGAAGGGCTGCGTCTACTGCCCGGTGTGCTCCATCACCTCGGGCTTTGCCGGAGCGGGCGCCTTTTCCGACGGCAAGTTTAATCTCGGCACCGCCTACGGCGGCACTCTGGGGGAGGAGCTGGGGGAATCCCTGGCCATGGAGTACATTGGCCGGGTCAGCGCGCTGCTGGACCGCTTCACCCCCCAGGGCATCCACATCCGGGAGTACGGCTCCAACGAGGCTCTGAAGCTGAAATGTCTGCAAAACAACCTGCGGCTGCTGGACATGAACGTGAAGCACCTGGGGACCGACAACAACCTGCTGATTATGCAGAATCTGATCCAATGGCTCCAGGAAAACGGGGTGGACCTGCTGCCCAACACCGAAATCAAGGCCCTGGACCCCATTCCCGGCGGCTATCGGCTGGAGACCGCGAAGGCGCCCTTGACGGCCCGGCAAATCATCATCGCCACGGGGCGCAACGGGGCGGAGTTCGTGGGAGAGCTCTGCCGGAAGCTGGGCATTGCCATGAAGTCCAACGCCGTGGACATCGGCGTGCGGGTGGAGATGAAGGACGCCATCTGGCGGGAGTTCTCCTCCCAGATCTACGAGCCCAAGATCCTCTGCCGCACCAAGACCTTTGAGGACCGGACCCGGATGTTCTGCTTCAACCAGGGGGGCATCGTCTCGGCGGAGAACAACGACGGGGTCATCACCGCCAACGGCCACAGCTTCGCGGACCCGGCGAAAAAGACCGAGAACTGCAACTTCGCCATTCTCTCCTCCATCCACTTCACCGAGCCCTTCAACAACCCCACGGAGTACGCCAAATCCTTCTCCAAAATGGCAAATCTCATCGGAAGCGGCAACGTGCTGGTGCAGCGCTTCGGGGATCTGATCCGGGGCCGCCGCACCAACGACCACCGGCTGGGGCAGAACACCGTGATCCCCACCCTGAAGGCCACGGCGGGAGACCTGTCCCTGGCCCTGCCCCACCGGATTCTCACCAACATCATCGAGACCATCTACGCTTTGGACAAGGTGGCCCCCGGCACCGCCAACGACGACACCCTGCTCTACGGCCTGGAGTCCAAGTATTACTCCCTGAAGCCGGACCACGACAGGGACTTCCGGATCTACCAGGGCATCTACCTCATCGGTGACGGCTCCGGCATCTGCCGCGGCCTGTCCCAGTCCGGCGCCATGGGGCTCTACGTGGCGGACAAGATCACCGGCCCGCAGGCTTCGGATCTGAACAACGCTCCGTGCCGTTGAACAGGCTTCAACACATTTCAACACATTTCAACGCAGTTCAACGCAGTTCAACGCACTTCAACGCAGTTCAACGCAGTTCAACACAGGCCAGGAGCGTTGAGCAGGGGGCAGCAACGCCAACAAATACAAATTTCAAAGTCAAATACAAAGTCAAATATATATAACCCCCTATATCCCCCTTTGGGGGTGAGCAGGCGCTTGTTTTGTTCCAGCGTTTGCAGAGGGGGAACAGCGGACGGGAAGTTGGGATTTGTCAATCCGTAGGGGGCGGCTCCACAAATCCCAATTTGTCAGACACACCTGAAAACCCCCCGGACCCACGGGTCCGGGGGGTTCTATGATTCGCGCTTTACGCCTTGCATTCGGCGGCCCCCAGGGGCTTGCCTTCGTTGTAGTTCCGGGCGTTCTCCAGAGTGACGGCGGCAATGGCCTGCAGGGCCTCCCGGGTGAAGAAGGCCTGGTGGGAGGTCAGCACCACGTTGGGGAACATTTGCAGCCGGGCGGTGACGTCGTTGTCCATATAGTCGTCGGAGTGGTCGGTGTAGACGTTGGCGTCCTCCCCCTCGTAGACGTCCAGGGCCACGGCGTGGAACTTGCCCTGCTTCAAGGCGGCAATCAGGGCCTCGGTGTCCACCAGGCCGCCCCGGGCGGTATTCACCAGCATGACGTTCTCCTTCATCCCGGCGATGGCCTGGGCGTCGATGAGATGACAGGTGCCGCCCTCCCCCATGATCAGCGGGGCGTGGAGGGAAATCAGGTCCGCCCGGCGGAAGAGCTCCTCCTTGGAGACGTAGCTCAGCAGGCCGGAGTCCTCCAGGGCCTTGTTGGGGTAGGCGTCCCAGCCCAGCACCGTCATGCCGTAGCCCTTGCAGATGTTTGCCATGCACTGCCCGATCTTGCCGGTCCCCACAATGCCCGCCACCTTGTTGTGCAGGTCCGTCCCCATGAGGCCGCTGAGGGCAAAGTTATTCTCCCGGACCTTGTTGTAGGCCTTGTGGAGCCGGCGGTTGGCGGTCATCAGGATGGACATGGCGTGCTCCGCCACCGCGTAGGGGGAGTAGGCCGGCACCCGGCAGACGGTGATGCCGCATTCCTTGGCGGCCTGGAGATCCACGTTGTTGAAGCCCGCGCAGCGCAGCAGAATCAGATGGACCCCGCAGTCCCGCAGCTTTTCCACCGCGGCTCTGGGACACTCGTCGTTGACGAAGACGCACACCGCGTCGCTGCCCTTGGCCAGATAGGCGGTTTCCGGGGTCAGGCGGGTGGTGAAGAACTCGATGTCGCAGTTGTAGGCGCCCTCCCCCCTGTCCCGGGCCAGCTCCCCAAAGAAGAGCCGGTCATAGTCCTTGGTGCCGAAGAAGGCGATTTTCAGAATCTCCGCGTTCTTGTAGTGCTTCAGCCGCCGCTGCAGCACCTCCAGAATTTTGCCCAGGGAGCCCTCCTCGTCGCCGCCGGTGGCGGTGATCTCCAGAACGGAGCCCTGCCGGGCGTGCAGGCCCAGAATTTGCAGAACGTTTTTGCCGTCGGCGGTCTTTTCTCCGCAGCGAATGCTGATCTGGGAGCTGAGGTCCACGCAGGTCTGGGCCAGAAACGCGGCCGGCCGGGCATGGATGCCGGTGGGGTTGGTCACGGTATAGCGCGTGCTTTTCATGGGAAGAGCTCCTTTTTCGTTCTCGTTTCATCCGAAGGGTATTTTGCCAAAAGTCCGGGGAAATATCAATCGCCGGAGGAAAAAAATGCTCCAAACTGAAAATTAGCTCTTTACAATTGACATAACTTGTGGTAAACTATGACGGCTGGCAAAATGCCATGCCGTATCATTTGGCCAAAGGCCATAGCCCCGGTACCCAGTTGACGGATCGCACCGACCGCCTACTTAGCCCAGGGGCAGAAAGAACAGAAAGGTGGTAAATACCATGATCCAGAAGGAAAAGAAGACCCAGGTCATCCTGGACAACGCGACCCACGAGGGCGACACCGGTTCTCCCGAGGTCCAGATCGCCATTCTCACCGCCCGCATCCAGGAGCTCACCGAGCACCTGCGGACCCACACCCACGACAACCACAGCCGCCGCGGCCTGCTGAAGATGGTCGGCAAGCGCCGCTCCCTGCTGGACTATCTGGCCAAGAAGGACATCAACCGCTACCGCGCCATCATCGCCAAGCTGGGCATCCGTAAGTAAGAGTTTTGCGAAACGGGGGTTCCCTGGGCGGGAGCCCCCGTTTTTCAAGCCCACACCCCGGGAGGCCGTTTCGTATTTGAAGGTGCTGTCAAGGCAGTCCGGCGCGGGCATTCCCCAATCCCCTCGCCGCATCCCCGTCCCCTATTGCCTATTGCCTGTTGCCTGTTGCCTTAACATCAGCTTCAAGTGCGAAAACCTCCCACAGCTCACACAACAAGGAGGTTTTCAAATGATCACCAGAAAGCAATACCCCAATCATCACGTATTTGAGACCGAGATCGGCGGCCGCACCCTCACCGTCGAGACCGGCAGGGTGGCGGAGCTGGCCGACGCCGAGTGCATCGTCCGCTACGGCGACACCGTGGTGCTCACCACCATCACCTGCAGCCCCATCCCCAAGGCCGGCATGGACTACTTCCCCCTGACCATCGAGTTCGAGGAGCGTCTGTACGGCGTGGGCCGCATCCCCGGCTCCTTCAACCGCCGGGAGGGCCGTCCCTCCGAGAAGGCCATCCTCACCATGCGCCTCATTGACCGCCCCATGCGCCCCTTCTTTGACGACGAGCTGCGCAACGACGTGGTCATCACCTGCACCAGCCTGGCCGTGGACCACGAGAACCCCGTGGAGGTGGTCGCCTCCCTGGGCGCCTTCATCGCCACCGCCTGCTCCTCCGTGCCCTGGAACGGCCCCATGGCCACCACCGAGGTCGCCTATCTGAACGGCGAGTATATCATCAACCCCTCCTGCGAGCAGCGGGCCGCCGCGGAGATGTTCGTCACCATCGCCTCCACCGCGGAGAAGGTGGTCATGATCGAGACCGAGGCCAAGGAGGTCAAGGAGGACGTCCTGCTCAAGGGCATTGAGCTGGCCCACGAGACCAACAAGCAGATCGTGGCCTTCATCAACACCATCGTGGCCGCCATCGGCAAGCCCAAGTTCACCTTCGAGAAGGCCGCCGTCAACCACGAGCTGCTGGACGAGCTGTGCGAGTACGGCATGAACCAGATCGAGTACGCCCTGGACACCGACGACAAGAACATCCGGGAGGAGCGCCTCACCGCCGCCCGGCTGGACTTCGCCGAGAAGTTTGCCGAGAAGTACGAGGACTTTGAGGAGAACATCGAGGTCTGCCTCTACAAGATGCAGAAGAAGGTGGTCAAGAAGTGGCTGCTGGCCGGTAAGCGCGTGGACGGCAGATCCATGGACGAGATTCGGCCCCTGGACGCCCAGGTTGCCGTGCTGCCCAGAGTCCACGGCTCCGGTCTCTTCACCCGCGGCCAGACCCAGGTGCTCTCCGTCTGCACCCTGAACACCCTCTCCGCCAACCAGAAGCTGGACACCATCTTCCCCGAGACGGAGAAGCGCTATATCCACCACTACAACTTCCCCGCCTTCTCCACCGGCGAGGCCAGAGCCGCCCGCTCCACCTCCCGCCGCGAGATCGGCCACGGCGCCCTGGCCGAAAAGGCCCTGGTGCCCGTGCTGCCCAGCGTGGAGGAGTTCCCCTACTGCATCCGTGTGGTCTCTGAGGTCCTGAGCTCCAACGGCTCCACCTCCCAGGGCTCCATCTGCGGCTCCACCCTGGCTCTGATGGACGCCGGCGTGCCCATCAAGCGGCCCGTGGCCGGCATCTCCTGCGGCCTGATCTCCGACAAGGAGACCGGCGAATGGCGGACCTTCACCGACATTCAGGGCGTGGAGGACTTCCACGGCGAGATGGACTTCAAGGTGGCCGGTACCACCGAGGGCGTCACCGCCATCCAGATGGACCTGAAGAACGACGGCCTGACCATGGAGATCATTGCCGACGCCCTGGAGCGCTGCCGCAAGGCCCGGCTGGAGATCCTCAACGAGGTCATGCTGCCCTGCATCCCCGCCCCCCGGCCTGAGGTCAGCGAGTACGCCCCCAAGATGATCACCATCAAGATCGACGTGGACAAGATCCGCGAGGTCATCGGCAAGGGCGGCTCCATGATCCAGAAGATCGTGGCCGAGTCCGGCGCCCAGGTGGACGTGGAGGACGACGGCACCATCCACATCGCCTCCCCCGACGCCGCCTCCTGCGAGGCCGCCAAGCGGATGATCGAGGACATCTGCTTCGTCCCCGAGGTGGGCAAGCTGTACTACGGCAAGGTCGTCCGCATCATCCCCATCGGCGCCTTCGTGGAGCTGGCCCCCGGCAAGGACGGCATGGTCCACATCCGCGACCTGGAGTTCAAGCGCACCGAGAAGGTGGAGGACGTGCTGAACATCGGCGATATGACCTGGGTCAAGGTCACGGAAATCGACGAAAAGGGCCGTGTCAACCTCTCCCGCAAGGAAGCCATGAAGGAAATGGGCCTCAAATAAGTTGACAATTGACAATTGACAATTGAAAATGAACCAAACCGGGCAGGCTGGAGCATCTTTCCAGCCTGCCCGGTTTTTGCGCCAGCCTCCCAAGTCTGTCATTGCGCGGCCAGTGCGAAGCCGCCAAAGGCATGGCTTGTCGCTTCCGGCGCAGCCGTCCGCGACTTCCCGCGAGAGCCCACTGGGCTCTCGGCGCTGAACGCGCTTGCACTGGCCGCGGCAATCCGTTCTCCGAACCCTCCCCTGCGGGCAGGGGAGGGTTTTCGGAGCTCAGAAATACAGCTCCGCCGCCAGATTTCCGTAGGTGTAGAGGCAGACGGCTTTTTTCAGGAATTCCTCATCCACGCCGAAATAGTCGGCCAGGTCCCAGGCTTCGGTGTGGCCCTCGGCCACGGCGGCGTCCAGCTCCTCCTCGGAGATCAGAAGCCCCACGGCGTACTTGTCCGCCCGGTTTTCGTGGCGCTTGCGAAGGTCCCATGGGCTCCAGCGGTTGTAGAAGCTGCCGGTGGCGCAGTGGCCTATCTCATGACCCAGCCGGACCCGGCGCTCGTTCCGGCTCCGCCGATGGGGCAGATCCAGACCGATCCAGCAGCTCCCGTCCTCGTCCATGAAGCTCATAGAGCCTGTCAGGGGCAGGGGATAGTGCAGCACCGCGATATTCAATTCCTCCGCACGGCGGTACAGGGTGGAAAGCTCGGTCATTGAAACTACCTCTTTTGCGATCACGTAAGAAATTGTCAGGGAACAGCAACGGCAGCGAGGAATCCGTAACCCCCGCCCCTGATGCCTGGTGCAGCCGGGGTGTGGCGGTCAATGACCGCCGCTGCGGGCCGGTAGGGGCGGGAACGGCGGACGGCTGATAAGTGACGGCCCAAATCTCTGATTTGGCTGCCGGAACTTATGCAAAGCAGAGCCGTCCCTACCAGCGGGGCTTCCGCCTATTTCCGGTTCCGCGCTTTGACGAAGGCCGCGAACTGCTTGACCTCCTGGTACATCTCGTCGGTGATCTCCTGGTCGCCGCCGAAGAGGGCAAACTTGATGTCCTCCTCCGCCACTTCCTTCTCCGGGGCGCTCTGGGGGACCCGGGAAAGCTCGTTGTCGATGAGGTAGGAGGGAGGAACGTCAAAAATCTTCGCCATGGCCTTGATTTTTCCGGCGGGAATGTCGGTGACGCGGCCGCACTCCCACTTGCTGACGGCGTTCTTCTGGACCCCCAGCATATCTCCCAGCTCCGTCTGGGTCAGCTTCGCCTGCTTCCGCAGGGCCTTGATTTTTTCCGCGATGGTCATGGTATCAGCCTCCATTGCAATCTTTTCCTTGTGGTATCTTAATTATATCAAAAATCCAAAAAAAGTCAATATTGTATCTTGACAAAAAGATATTTTTATGATATAATCCGGGTATCTTAGAAAAATGATTGAAGGAGGTGCGAACATGCGCAGCAATCTCTTGATGAACTGTCTCTGGTACGAGGATATTTCCCCGGAGGAGCTGGCAAACATTCTGGAACTCACCCCGGAAGCCCTGTTTCGGAAGATTTTCCAGGAGGAAGACTTCACCCTGGGGGAGATCCAGCGGATCACAGGCCTCTTGGGGCTCAGCAAGGAAGAGGCGGAGACGATTTTTTTCGACTAAAAGTATCTTAGAAGGATTATACCATTGCGGACGGCGCTTCCGCCCCCCTCAGGCGAAGCCATCCTAACACAAAAACAGTCCCATAAGGGGGACAGTTTTCAAAAAACCCGGAACAAGGAGGAAGCACATGAGAGACGCCATGGACCCGCCCCCCATCGGGCGGGAGCAAATTCGTCAGGCTCTGGACACCCTGCGGCGCTATAAAGCCGGAAAGGCCAATCTGGAGCGGCGGATCATTGAAAACGAGGAGTTCTGGAAGCTCCGTCACTGGGACCACATTCCCCAGGAGGGAACCACGGGGCTGAAAACCAAATCCGCCTGGCTGGTGAACGTGCTGCTGTCCAAGCACGCCGACGCCATGGACGCCTACCCGGAGCCCGCCTGTCTCCCCCGGGCGGCGGACGACGAGGCGGAGGCCCGGCTGCTGAGTCAGGTGGTGCCGGTGATCCTGGCCCAAAACGACTTTCCCGGAGTCTGGTCCGACAACTGGTGGAAAAAGCTGAAGGCCGGGGTGGCCTTCTACGGGGTCTTCTGGGACCGGGACAAGCGGGAGGGGATGGGCGACATCTCCATCACCCGGGTAGACCCCCTGAATCTCTTCTGGGAGCCCGGGGTTCAGGAGCTCCAGCAGAGCCGAAACCTTTTCCATGTGGAGCTGGCGGACAACGAGGCGCTGACGGAGCGCTATCCCATGCTGGAGGGACAGCTCCGGGGCGGCGGGGTCTGCTTCAGCCGCTATCTCTACGACGACAGCGTGGACACCTCCCAAAAGAGTCCCGTCATCGACTGGTACTACAAAAAGCGGGAGGGCAGCCGGACCGTTTTGCACTATGTCAAGTTCGTGGGGGAGACGGTGTTGTTCTCCACGGAGAATGAGGAAAGGAGCAAGGAACAAGGAATCAGCAATCAGTTCCCGTCGGACAACGCAACTGATTCCTTACTGCCTGTTGCTTCTTCCCTGCCCGGCCACGGGCTGTACGATCACGGCCTGTACCCCTTCTTCGCGGACGTGCTCTTCCCGGAGGAGGGGACCCCGGCGGGCTTCGGCTATGTGGATCTCTGCAAGGACGCCCAGCGGCAGATTGACCTGATGAACAACGCCATTGTGGCCAACTGCGTGGCCGCCGCCACCCCCCGCTGGCTGAAGCGGGGCGACGACGGGGTGAACGAGGCGGAGTACGCCGACTGGACCCGGCCCTTTGTCCACGTCCAGGGCTCCATTGAGGAAAACGCCCTGCGGCAGATCACCGTGGCCCCCCTGTCCGGGAACTACCTCAACATCCTCTCCGCCAAGATCAACGAGATCAAGGAGACCTCCGGCAACCGGGATGTGAACAACGGCGGCGTGGGAGGCGGCGTCACCGCGGCCTCGGCCATTGCCGCCATGCAGGAGCAGTCCGGCAAGCTGAGCCGGGACCAGATTCAGAACTCCTACCGCTGCTTCCGGCAGGTGGTGGGCTGCGTCATCGCCCTGATCCGTCAGTTCTACGACACCCCCCGGAAGCTGCGGATCACCGGCCCCGGGGGAGAGGCGGAGTATCTGCGCTTTGACAACTCCATGCTCCGGGCCGGGGAGCCCACGGAGCTGGACATTGAGGTTTCCGCCCAGAAGCAGAACAGCTACAACAAGCTCAGCTACAACGAAATGGCCATGCAGTTCTTCCAGATGGGCTTCTTCCGGCCGGAGCTGGCGGAGCAGGCCCTGGCCGCCCTGGAGATGATGGACTTCAAGGGGAAGGAGGCCCTGCGCCGCCGCCTGGTCCAAAACGCCGGCAGCGCCCTGCTGATGGAGGCGGCCCGGCTGCCCGCCATGAAAAAGCAGGCCCCCAGGCTGAAAAGCTTCGATCCCATTGGCCGGGAACGGAAGAAAAACCCCGTGGCGGAACGGGCCAGGGCCAGGGCCGCCGCAGCCACGCAGCCCAGATAATGGGGGAAGCCGGGATGATACCTCGTAAAAAGCTATGATTTTGCTTGGCAAAAGTTTAGAGTGCTTCCCACGCTTCGGTTTTTTCAAAAGCCGCTCCGAAGGAGCGTCATAACTTTGCCGTCAGGCAAATCATAACTTGCCCGTCAGGGCAATCATAACAACAGAAAGGAGATCGTCATGAAACACAAGAGCGAATACGTCAGCGTCACCCTGCCCCGGGCTACCGGGAAGGAGGAGGACAGCCTCTTTGTGGGGCTCAACGGCAAGGGCTACACCATCCGCCGGGGAATCAGCGTCCGGGTCCCCCGTCCCGTCTGGGAGATTCTGGCGGAGTCCCAGCGCCAGCAGCTCCGGCAGCAGGAGTTCATTCGCCGCCAGCAGGAAAACGCCGCCCGGTCCGCCGTGACCGTGGGGCTGTAGGGAGGACGCCATGGAGGAGGCTGCATTCCTGTTTTTCCGGGGCAGCACCCCCACCCTGGAGCTGGTTCTGCCCCTGGCGGTGGAGCCCGAGGACACGGTATATCTGACCCTGGCCCAAGGGGGCAGGCCTGTGCTGGAATACACCCTGAACGGCAGCCCGGAGCATGCCGGCAGCGGCGTTCTCCGCCGGGCGGAGGACGAGAAAAACCTCCTGCTGCTGACCATGTCCCAGTCCGACACCCTGGCCCTGGAGAGCGGGGACACGGAGCTTCAGCTTCGGCTGAAAAACGCGGTGGGCGCCGACACCTTCCAGCCCCTGCGGGGCTGCGTCGGCCCCGCCAGGAAGGAGGGACTCATCTGATGCAGGGAATTTATCTTCGCAGACCCCTGAACATCCTAAGCTGCGCCGTGGCGGGACGGCCCGGGCGCTCCGCCTACGACACCGCGGTGGAGGGAGGCTACACCGGCAGCCCGGAGGAGTTTTCCGCTCTGCTGGCCGCGCTGCCCGCCGCCCTGTCCAGACTGACGGGCTATAACGGCCGGGTGGACGCCATTTTGGAGTACATGGGCAACCAGATCGCGGATCTGGAGCTGGCGGTGGAGACGCTGCAGGACCGGGTGGCCGCCCTGGAGGCCCGTCCATGAGCGGGGTGCTGGTGCCGGTGCTCACCGGCCTGCTGACCCTGGTGGGAGTCTGCGTCACCGCCTGGGCCGGAGCCAGACAGACCCGGGACGTGGTGCAAAATCAGCTCATGACCGCCCAGGCCGTCACCGACTGCAAGCTGGAGCAGTTGGCCGCCGAGGTCCGGCGTCACAACGACTTCGCCCGGCGGATGCCCGTGGTGGAGGAGCAGATTCGCAATCTCACCCGCCGGGTGGAGGAGGTGGAGAAGACATGACCATTCTGGAGGCCATCACCCGGGCGGACCTGCTTCGCCCCAACGAGCTGGACCCGGCCATGAAGCTCCGCTGGCTTTCCACCCTGGACGGCCAGATCCACCGGGAGCTGCTGGAGGCTCATCTTCCGGCCCCCGCCCCCTTCCGGGGCTACGACGACAAGACGGAGCTGCAATCCACCTCCCTGCTGATCCCCCATCCCTATGACGAGCTGTATCTCAGCTATCTGCTGATGCGCATGGATCTGGAGCACGGGGAGCCGGACCGCTACAACAACGACGCCGCGGAGTTCAACCGAATCTGGCAGAGCTGCGCCGCCGACTACTGCCGCAGCCACCTGCCCAGGGGCGTATCCGGGCTGCGCTTTTGAAAGGAGTAAGCAATGGCAAAAAAACAGGAAGAATGGGCGGAGGAGTCCTGGCAGGCAGAGGAGAATCCCTGGTATCAGAAGGCCCAGCAGAGCGCCGAGGCCCTCACGGACCGGCCCGCCTTCTCCTATGATCCCGCGGGAGACCCCCTCTACCGCCAGGCAAAGGAGCGCTACCTCCGCCAGGGACGGCAGGCCATGGAGGACAGCATGGGCCGGGCCGCCGCCCTCAGCGGCGGCTACGCCTCCAGCTACGCCCAGACCCTGGGAACCCAGGCCTACGACGCCCAGATCACCCGGCTGGCGGAGCTGCTGCCCCAGTACTACGACAAGGCCCGCAGCGCCTACGACCGGGAGACCGACGCCCTGCAGGACGCCCTGAGCAGCGCCCTGGGGCTCTACGACAAGGATTATCAGGCCTGGCTGGACCGGCAGAGCGCCCGGGAGCGGCAGGCCGCCGCCGAAACCAAGCAGGACCAGTGGGAGCGGGAATTTGCGGAGGAGCACAGCCGCTGGGAGGCGGAGCTGGCCCAGGATCGGGAAAAATGGACGGCTCAGCAGGCCGCCACCGCCGCCAGCCAGGCCCGCTCCGACGCGGCCTCGGCCCGGAGCTACGCCTATCGCATGGCCATGGTGGCCCTGCAGCACGGGCTCAGAGTCTCCGACGCCATGCTCAGCGCCGCGGGCATCGACAAGAGCTACGCCGAGACCATCCGCCGCTATTTCGCCCTGCGGAGATGAGAAGGCAGATTGGGATTTGTACCACAGCTTTTATCAGAAAGGAGCATTGACATGGAAGAAGATCGCAAGCAGGAGCTCCGGGAAGACGCCCTGCCCCCGGAGCGGGAGGAGCAGAGGGAGAGCTTTCAGGACTTGATTCGGGGCAGGTATCGGGAGGAGTATTTGCAGGCCCTCAGCGAAGCTCTGGCCGCCCAGGCCCGGGAGGCGGACCGCTATCTGGCCTACCGGGAGCTGCTGCACAAAACCGAGGCTCTGCAAAGCCGCTGCCCCGACTTCGACCTGGAGCGGGAGCTGGAAAACCCCAACTTCGCCCGGCTGCTGGAGAACGGGGTGGAGCCGGAAATCGCCTATGAGGCGGTCCACCGCCGGGAGCAGCGGGAACTGGCCGAGCGCATGGCGGAAAACGCCGCCCGGCCCCGGGAGAACGGTCTGGGGCTCTCCCTGGCCACCGTCTCCAAGACCGACCCCCGACAGCTCACCCGGCAGGAGCGCAGACAGCTCCGCCGCAGAGCCGCCCGGGGAGAAGAGATCATCTGGTAAGCCGAAGGTCCGGTTTTTCAACACACAGTCAAGCATGAAAGGAGACACCTGAATGAATCTCACTGTTAACACCACCGCCGGGGATGTGAATGCCTTTGACGCCGCCTCCCTGAACCCCACCGGCGCCATGAGCGCCGCCATGAAGACCTACTACGACACGGAGCTCCTGGAAAACGCCCGTCCCCGGCTGATCTTCACCCAGCTCGGCAAGTCCCAGTTCCTCCCCGCCGGCCACGGCGACAGCGTCCAGTGGCGCAAGTGGAACACCTTCGACAAGTCCCTGACCCCCCTCACCGAGGGCGTGATCCCCACGGGCCAGAAGCTGGGCCAGAGCGCCGTCTCCGTCACGGTGCAGCAGTACGGCGACTACGCCGCCATTTCTGACCGGCTGGATCTTCACGCCGTGGACAACGTGCTGCTGGGCGCCGCCGAGGAGATGGGGGCCGCCGGAGGCGAAACCGCCGATACCCTGGTGCGCAACGAGCTTTGCACCGGCACCTCTGTGATCTACGCCGACACCCTGGACGCCTCCGGGGCCGTCGCGGGTACCCCCACCAGCCGCCGGGAGCTCCGGGGGGACAACAACCGCCTCACCCCCGACGTGGTGAACAAGGCCTACACCTTCCTGAAGAAGCAGAAGGCCCCCTTCTTTGAGGGCAACAAGTATGTGGCGGTGATTCATCCCTCCGCCGCCTATGATCTGCGCTCCCACCCCGACTGGATGGAGGCCCACAAGTACGCCGCCGTCCGGGAAATCTTCGAGGGGGAAATCGGAGAGCTCCACGGGGTCCGCTTTGTGGAGAGCACCGAGGCTCCCATCTTCAACGGCGCTTCCCTCTACACCCAGGAGCAGTCCAATCTCACCGTGGCGGCCTCCGTCACCAACGACAGCACCGCCGCCGCCCAGTTCGGCCAGAGCTCTCCCTACAAGATCACCCTGGCGGAGACTCTCAGCCAGGAGCAGGCTGAGGCCCTGGTGGGACGGAAGATCCACATCTACGACGCCTCCGCCTCCCAGATGGTTGGCACCGCGGAGATCCTGGGGGCCACCGCCGCCGACAAGTGCCTTTGGCTGGACGCCGAGGCTCCCGTGACCCTGGCCGCCGCGGATACCCTCTGGCCCGGGGAGGGCGGCGATTGCACCCAGGGTCCCTGCGCCGTCTACGGCACCCTGTTCTTCGGCAAGGACGCCTTCGGCGTGGTGGACCCCGAGGGCATGGGCATGGAAATGATCATCAAGGACGCGTCCCAGATCGGCGGCCCCCTGAATCAGTTCTCCACCGTGGGCTACAAATTCGAGACCGCCGCGAAGATTCTCTATCAGAACCGGATGGTCCGGGTGGAGTCCTGCTCCGCCTACTCCGGGGTGGACGAGGCCAACTGACCCTGTTCGTTGACAGCCTTTACGCTGGAAAGGAGAGCCTATGCGCTACCCAAGCATCAAGGTACCGGCGAGAAAGCGGGTGCTGATTCACCGCTTTCTGGGCTATGAGCATCTGCCCGCAGTCTCCCCGGGCGCCTTCTACGACATGAAAAATCTCTCCGGGGAGGCCGCCCCCCTGCTGCGGACCCGGGCCAGGCGCGTCGAGGCCGAAACCCTGGAGGGCTGTCCCCTGGACGGGGTCAACGCCATGGGAGGCCGGGGGACCGCGGCGGTGCTGGACTGCGGCGGAAGCCTCTGGTGCGGCGGCAGGGCTCTGCCCAGGCTCCTGGACGGGGTCTCGGAGCTCCATGCCTATGACAGTCAAAATCAGCCCGTGGACATCCCGGACCCGGAGGCCCTGCTCCCCGCCATCCCCACCCCGGGCTTTTACCGCTACCGCTACAGCAGCGCTGCCGGACAGTGGATGCCCCTGGACGGCAGTCTGCCCCTGGCCGGGGAGCTGCTGGCTCCGGCGGAGCTGACAGAGGGCCAGGAGCTCACCCTCAGTCAGATCTACACCCTGAATCGGGAGGGCCGAAGAAATCTGGTTTTTCTGGGAGGCTGGGTCTGCGTCTTCCCCGACGGGAAATACGCCAACACTGTGAAGCTGCGCAGCGGCGAGCCCATGATTCTGGGGGAGGACTACGGAGACATTGCCCAGACCAACGAATGCAGCCAGGGGGGAACCCTCTTTACCCCCTGCGGCGAGGACGGAAGCCCCTGGGACGCGGTCTGGTCCGACAGTCCCCCGGCCCAGGGTCTCTGGGTGGACACCACCGAGCCGGAAAAGACCCTGCGGCTCTGGTCCCAGGCCCAGAATCTCTGGCTGGAGCTGAGCCCCTATGTAAAGTGTCAGATTCCCGGGATTGCCAAGGGCCTCCGGGCCGGGGACTGCGTCAGCCTGCGCTGCCGCCTGGAGAGCAACCAGGGGGGCGAAAAGGCGGTGGAGGCCTTCTGGGAGGGAACGCACATCCTGGCCGGGGCCTACCACGACCCCGGCGGCTCCGGCCGTCCCGAGGGCCAGGGGGACTATCTGATCCTCCCGGGACTGCTGAGCCAGAGCTTTGAGATTGAGCTGACCTGGCACGACAGGAGCTATCTCCAGGTCTCCCGCCCCTTCCCGGAGATGGATTATGTGGTGGAGGCGGGCAACCGCCTCTGGGGCTGCCGCTTCGGAAACGGGGTGAATGAGCTCTACGGCTGCAAGCTGGGAGATTTTCGGAACTGGAACGCCTTTTCCGGCCTCTCCACCGACAGCTACCGGGTCTCCCGTGGTCATGACGGTCCCTACACCGGGGCCGCGGTGCTGGGGGGTTGCCCCCTCTTCTTCCGGGCGGACTGCCTGGAGAAGATTTACCCCTCCGCCGGAGGGGATCACGGGGTAGTGACCGTCAGCCTGGAGGGCATTCAGCCGGGAAGCGCCGACAGCGCCGTGGTGATCCGGGATCGGCTCTACTACAAATCCCCCGGGGGCGTGTGCTGCTACAACGGCACCCTGCCGGTGCGAATCTCCAAGGCCCTGGGGGAGATCGACTACCACAGCGCCGCCGGAGGCGCCCGGGGCAGCCGCTACTACCTGTCCATGCTGGACAGCCGGGACCGGGCCAATCTCTTTGTCTACGACAGCGAGACGGGGATCTGGCACCGGGAGGACGACTGCCGCTTCTGCTCCGCCTATGAGACGGAGGGCCTGCTCTATCTGCTCTCCCGGCCCGGGGGTCCGGTGCTCTGCGTGGGTCAGGCGGAGGACAGCCGAAAGGTGGATTGGTGGGCGGAGACGGGGGATCTGCTCCCCCGGATGGGAAGCTGCCGCTACCTGAGCCGACTGCGGATCACCGCCCGTCTGGACCTGGGAGCGGAGCTGCGGGTTTACCTGCGCTATGACGGCGGCCCCTGGCTGCGGCGGGGAGAGCTCCGGGGAAATCAGCTAAAAAGCCTCACTCTCTCCCTTCCCACCCACCGCTGCGGCAATCTGCAGCTCCGCCTGGAGGGCAGCGGAGGCATGGAGCTCCACGCCCTGAGCTGGCTCACCGAGGCCGGCAGCGACGGATAGGAAGCTGGCAGATGGGGATTTGTGGAAGTCTTGCCAGCGTACAGTTGTTCAGACAAACCTCCCCTGCT
>CAMOSU010000017.1 GCA_946625125.1 uncultured Clostridia bacterium | reverse complement strand
CCGCCTGTAGGGACGGCGCTCCGCCGTCCGCGTCTCCCCACCGCACCCGCCTGTAGGGACGGCGCTCCGCCGTCCGCGCCTCCCCGCCGCACCACCTGTAGGGACGGCGCTCCGCCGTCCGCTTCTCCCCGCCGCACCACCTGTAGGGACGGCGCTTCGCCGTCCGCGTAACCCCGCCGCACCGCCTGTAGGGACGGCGCTCCGCCGTCCGCGTCTCCCCACCGCACCCGCCTGTAGGGACGGCGCTCCGCCGTCCGCATAACCCCGCCGCACCACCTGTAGGGACGGCGCTCCGCCGTCCGCGTCTCCCCACCGCACCGCCTGTGGGGACGGCGCTCCGCTGTCCGAAATCCCAGGGCGCGGCCATTGGCCGCCCGAAATTGAAGGAGGTAATCCCATGGGTGTATCCAAGGTATTGCGCAAGATTTCATCCCGCGGCGCCAAATGCGCGGCGGTTATCGTGGCAGCCGGCAGCGCCAAGCGTATGCAGGGTACCGACAAAATCATGACGGAGCTCTGCGGCGAGCCTCTGATCCTCCATACCCTGCGGGCCTTCCAGCAGAGCGAGGACATCCAGGAGATCATTTTAGTGACCCGGGAGGACCTGCTGACGCCCCTCAGCGAGCTCTGCGTGTCGAAGAAGCTCAGCAAGCTCAAGAAAATCTGCAAGGGCGGGGATACCCGGGCGGCCTCGGTGCAGGCGGGTCTGGATCAGGTTTCCGATACCTGCGGCTTTGTGGCCATTCACGACGGAGCCCGGCCCCTGGTGTCCCAGACGGTAATTCATGACGCGGTTCGCAAGGCCGCGAAGTTCAACGCCGCTGCTCCCGCCATTCCCGTTAAGGACACCATCAAGGAGGTTCACGGAGGTCTGGTGGAGTCCACACCGGACCGCAGCGCCCTCTATGCCGTCCAAACGCCCCAGGTCTTTGCCATTGATCTCTATCGGGCGGCCCTGGACCGGGCCATCGCGGAGAAACAGGAGATCACCGACGACTGCTCCGCCGCGGAGCGCTACGGCCTGCGGGTGGTCATCACCCCGGGCAGCGACGAAAATCTGAAGGTCACCACCCCCACGGATTTGATTCTCGCGGAGGCCCTGCTGAAACGGAGGAGCGAAGCATGAGAATCGGACACGGCTATGACGTTCACCGCCTGGTTCCGGGGCGGGATCTGATTCTGGGGGGTGTGAAGCTGGACTATTCCCTGGGCCTGGAGGGACACTCTGACGCCGACGTGCTGACCCATGCCGTCATGGACGCCCTGCTGGGGGCTGCCGGACTGGGGGACATCGGTCGTCACTTTCCGGATTCGGACCCGGCCTATCGGGGCATTGACAGCCAGAAGCTTCTGGCTCATGTCCGGGAGCTGCTGCGTCAGCGGGGCTTCCGGGTGGGGAACATTGACGTGACCCTCATCGCCCAGGCCCCCAAGCTGGCTCCCCACATCCGGCAGATGGAGCAGAGACTGGAGGCCACCCTGGAGCTGGAGCCCGGGCGCGTAAACATCAAGGCTACCACAGAGGAGCACCTGGGCTTCACCGGCAGGGGAGAGGGCATCTCCTGCCACGCCGTCTGTCTGCTGGAGGACTGAGATCCCCCACTCCCGTCATTCCGAGCAAAGCGAGGAATCCGTTCCCCCATCCCGCGTCATTCCGAGCAAAGCGAGGAATCCGTACCCCACTCTCGTCATTCCGAGCAAAGCGAGGAATCCGCACCCCACTCCCGTCATTCCGAGCAAAGCGAGGAATCCGTTCCCCATCCTCCGTCATTCCGAGCGCAGCGAGGAATCCGTTCTCCCATCCCGCGTCATTCCGAGCAAAGCGAGAAATCCGTTCCCCATCCTCC
This sequence comes from uncultured Clostridia bacterium, assembly GCA_946625125.1. Classification (GTDB taxonomy): domain Bacteria; phylum Bacillota; class Clostridia; order Oscillospirales; family Oscillospiraceae; genus JAFRPC01. The sequence goes on along the minus strand of CAMOSU010000017.1, from coordinate 24,914 downwards.
GTCATTCCGAGCAAAGCGAGGAATCCGTTTCTCCCATCCCCCGTGATTCAGAGCAAAACGGCAAATCCCCGCTCTTGAAAAAATTTTTCGATTTTCCGAAAAAAACACTTGCATTTTCCGGACACCTGTGCTATAATACCCATGCTGTGAGGGACACGGCACCAAATATGGGGGTATAGCTCAGCTGGGAGAGCGCTTGAATGGCATTCAAGAGGTCAGCGGTTCGATCCCGCTTATCTCCACCAAAAGGCATCCGGAAGGATGCCTTTTTTCGTAATCTTTGTGAAAGAGAGGAAGTATCACCATGAAAAAGCAGTTTACCCTGATTCTGGCGCTGGTTCTGGCTTTTGCCCTGCTGACGGCCTGCGCCAAGCAGCCCGCCGCCCCCGCGGCGGAGTCCGGGACGCCGGAGCCTGCCGCTCAGCCGCAGAGCACCCAGGCCGCTCCGGACACGGAGTCCGAGGCGGAAACCGGCGAAGCCGCTCCGGAAAGCTATCTGGACGTCAGCGGCGTGGACTTCAGCAGCCCCAGCATCGTCATCCAGGCGGACGATTACGACGGTATGTTCGATCTGGCAAAAAAGATGCAGAACTTTGAGATTCCCGCCGACACTGTGGTGGAGATCTACGGCGAGGTGGGGGCCAGCATGATGTCCCATTCCATCGTTGTTCCCAATGAAGCGGGAGATCAGCGAGTCGGCACCACCTTTGAATTTGCCCAGGGCCAGGAGCAGGAGGTTCCCGCGGATGAGACCCCCATCCACATCGTTGGTGTTGTCCGCATGAACGAGAATTATTTTAACGTTCTCGTGGTCCCCGCCGAGCACTTCGAGTCCATGCAAAGATAATTCCACAGCGTTTTTTCCGTGCCCCGGACGGCGACAGAATCCTGCTTTGCTGTCCGGGGCTTTCCATAAAACAGGGGATTTCGGGGAAGATATTGTGGTGCAATCCTGGATGATCCACAATTTACAGGCAAAATGACGGAATTTTGTTTTATTGTTTGACATAACATTCCCTTTTTTGTGGAAAAAGACAAATTTTGAAAAAGATGAACAAATTGTAATGTTTTTGTACGGTTTCAATGTTATAATGCCATTGGTACAGGTGCAGAATAACTTCCCGGCTCATTGGCCTCCGCGCCTGTGAGCGTTCTGTACCTGTATCTCCAATATCCTTAGTTCAGAAGGAGGAAAAGAAATGTTTGATACTGTCGTAAGTCCCATTGTGGAGCTCATCAACAACATCCTGTCTCCCATGCTGGCCATTGTGGGGGCCGTGGGCGCACTGTACTGCGTGATCCTGGGCGTCAAGTACGCCAAGGCGGAGGAGCCCCAGGACCGGGAGAAGGCCAAGGGTGCTTTGAAGAACGCCATCATCGGTTTTGTGCTGATTTTCGTTCTGATTCTGGCTCTGCGGCTGCTGATGCCCATTATGATCCAGTGGGTCCAGCGGAACAGCGCAAGCTGATCGCCTGCCCTGTTCGCGGGGACCTCGGGAGCCTTTTTCGGCTCTCGAGCCGAGGGCATGAAGCTTCGTGCCTTCGACTCGGGAACCGGACGAAACGAATCTGGATTGCTGCAGTTTGAGGGAAAAACATATGAAAAAGTATCATTATAAACGCGTCCTCGCCCTGAGTCTGTCTTTGGTGTTGAGCTTGATGGCTCTCTGGCCCTGCCTGGCGGCGGAGGCGACGGATATTAGCATCGACACCAGCGTTTTCGGGGATGAGCCTACCATCGACCATGTAACCATCTATATCTGGCGCAGGGGCATGCCGGAGGTGCGCAGCAGCTCCGACGTGCTGAAGGCCCGGGATATCCTGCTTACCTGGGACGGATGTTACTATTTGTCTGTTGACAATTACAGCTTCTACCAAACCATGGATGACTACTATAGCATGTATGACCAGAAGGGCTACCCGAAATATAACGACTTGGAGGCATATGAGCCGGGCAAAATACCGGCAGATCAGATCCGATATGCCAACGGCTTCTATTATTATGATAAAGACGGGTTTTATCCCTGTGGGTATCCCAGCGGCGGCTACCGTTATGTGGTCAGCTATCTGTCGCCTGTGAAGCTGACCGCCAGCCTGCCCTTGAATTTTTCCGCGCTTCGGGAGGCCGGCGTTTCCGCCACCTTCAATCCCGTCAACGGGCTGCCGGTGGCCGGCTACATCGAGCAGAAGGATGGAATTGATCAGTATTATCTCGGCACCTTTCACAAAGGGAAGGATCATTCTTTTGGCGGCTTGACCTTTTCTGACGACGTCATAATGACTTGGAAAGGGAATTCCGTCTTTGAGTCCTTCGAAAGAAAGGAGAGTTTTTTGATCTTTTTTTCCTCCACCAGCCGCTATAACTATATGCGGATGTGCATGAATCATAGTGTCAAGGACTGCGTGGTGGAAGATGGAGGCAGGTATCTGGAGGGCGTGATCTCCGGGGGAGACAAGTGGTCCGTCCTGCCCGGTACCCAGGAGAACACAGTCCGTCTCATGTGCCACGCGGATACCGCAAGCTCTCTCAGAGGCGGGATCAAATATGAAGTCGATGATATGGTTCGAATGTTCCACAGCCCGCCGGACACAGTGGGACTGGGCCACCTGGGCTTTCTCTTCCAAAGCGTAGGCAACGCCGTGACCAGAGTCTACAAACCGGGCAGTCCCCATGATGAGATCGTATACGAAGGAGAGAGCCCCTATTGGGCCGGCGAGCGGGGAGATTTTGACGTATTCTGGTGCGAGCCCACCATCATGGACATCATTCGCACAGACTTCACGGTGGAAAACGGTCAGGTTTCCAATCTGGACGGCCCCATTGCCCTGGCGGACTGCACCGTTACCGTCAAGGAGGGGGGAACCCTCACCATCTCCAACTGGGTGGCCAACCAAGGAACCATCATCGTGGAGGAGGGCGGAACCCTGTACATTCAGGACGACGCCTGCCTTTGCCGCATCAACGACGGGGAGCATGAAGGCGGCGGCGTCATCTCCAACGGCCTGATCATCGTGGGAGACAACGCCAAGCTCTGCGGCGGCGGCGTAGACGGCATTCAACTGCTGGACGGCTCCCATGTGGTGAACTATGGCCTTGTGACCTCGGAGAACTTTAAGATTACCCAGCCCTACACCGTGGAAAACCGGGGGCAGAACGCCGCCGTCTTCTATGGGGAAGGCAACGGCGTCACCGGCAGCGGCATGGGAACCTGGGGCGGCTCCGCCGGCCCCTCCGGCTATGTGGAGCGCGGCCAGGTGGAGCGTCCCTGCACTGTGGACGTGGCCGACAATGCCGTGTATAACTATGACTGACGGCTTCGAAGATAGGCTCGAGAGGAAATGCCCATGACGAAGATTTGGAAGACAGGCCTTGTCTGCCTGCTGGCAGCCCTGCTTCTGCTGGGGGCGGCCCAGCCGGTCCTGGCGGCGGACAGCGGGGAGGACATTGTGAAAACGGAGTCTGAGCCCGGTCAGGGGGAGGGCAGCGGCATTCCCATCCTGCCGGGAAGCGGGACTGTGCTGCCCCAGCCCGGCCAGGAGCCCCAGCCCAGTCAGGAGCCCCAGCCCAGCCAGGAGATCACCCCCTTCCCCGGAACCGACGACAATCCCAACGACTGGCCCTCCTCCGGGAGCTGGAGCCAGGGGGGCGACAGCGAAAGCTCCGCCGCGTCCTCCGGCGGGAAGGTCTGGCTCAGCGATTCCATGGCCTATGACAGCCTGACCCACGACTACAGCTATCCGGTGGGAGACAGCGGCGTGGAGGTCCACGCCAATGTGGCCAACGGCATGATCGTCAATACGCCGGTCCGCATCGACGGCAACGCCCTTCTGGTCTACCGGGACGGCGAGCTGTACGAGGGGGATCTGAGCGCCATACAGGACCCCGGAGAATACGTGATCATGGGGCAGACGGGCAATCAAACCCCCCGTCTGTTTACCTTTACCCTGGTGGGTCCCACCGCCGGGAACGTTTACGCCTACAACATGCCCCAGGGAATGATCATTACCGCCGCCACCCGGGAAGGGGAGCCGATCTACTTTGACCGCTACTCCGTCCCCATGCAGGAGGACGGGCTGTACCGGGTGGAGTATGAGTGTCTGGCCACCGGCATCGCCTATACCCTGGAGCTGACGGTGGACCGCACGGCCCCGGAGCTGAGCTTCAGCGGCGCCATCGACAGCCATAATCGGGTCCACAGCGCTCTGGCCTTTTCCGGGGTACAGAAGGACGAGAGTCTGCGGGTGCTGCTGGACGGCAGCCCTGTGGATGTCACGGTGAACTCCGACGGCAGCGGCGAGCTGCTCCAGAGCGGAAACTACGTCATCACTGCCTTTGACGCCGCGGGCAACAGCAGCGTCTACACTTATACGGTGCTGATCTACTTCAACGCCAGCAGCCTGGTCTTTTTCGCCCTGGTGATCCTGGCCATCGCGGCGGTGGTAATCTATGTCCTGATCAAGCGCAAGCGCTTGCAGATCGGTTAAGAAAGGGGGAATCATCCGTGCTTGGTGATCTGTGGGATACCATATCGGACTGGATGGGCAGTACCCTGTCCTCTCTTCTGGAAAGCATTCTGAACGCCACGGTGTTCCGCCTTTGCTATTACATTGAACGCGCCCTGTGCTGGATCGTACAGACCCTCTATGAGATGTTTGAGATCTTTGCGGGCCTGGTCCGGGTGGAGTATAACGACAAGCCGGACTATCTCATCAACATTTTCTTCTCCAACAAGGCGGTAAACAACATCTACTGGGGCATGGCCCTCATCGGCATTGCCCTGACCTTTGGCTTTGCCATCGCGGCGGTGGTGCGAAAGCTCTTCGACGCCGCGGGCAAGCAGCAGCAGTCCCTGGGGCAGATCATCCTGGGGGGAATTCGCAGCATCCTGGTGATTCTGGGCATGACGGCCATTATGTCCTTTGTGCTCAACGGCACCGGGATTCTGATGCAGCAGATCAATCTGCTGTTCAACGATCCCTATAATCTGGACAAGCCCGTCACCCGAACCTTCTCCGGGGAGGAATATGCCGCCATGGGCCGGATTTTCAGCACCATCGGCAACTATTCCGTGGTGGAATCCAAGGATAACCGCTACAACATGAACCTCTGCTTCAACGACATCCGGGAGGATATGCTCTATCTGCAAAAGCAGGGGATTTTCAGCTACTCCTACTATGAGCTGGATCAGAACAACAAGGAGGTAAAAAGCTGGCAGTCGGTTCTGTCGGACATCGCCGCCTCCTGTGATCTGAAGCGGGACGTCAAGGTGGACATCTACAACGACGGCGTGGCCAGATCCCTCTCCGCGGCCATGGAGTATCTGCGCACCAACGCCAGCCCCCGCCCCAAGGAAAGCGTCTCCCGGGAAAGCTATTCCGACGGAAACGCCCATCTGGACCGGATGATCTTCCTGATGGGTACCTTCAACGCCGCCAAGAACTCCGGCTACAACGAGAATCCGGCCTTTGACGACGCCATCCGGGGCCGCTATTACTACGGCAACGGCAAGAGCATCTACAGTCTGGACAACGTGGACTCGGACTTCAACATCGGCTTCCCCACGGACTACATTGTGGTGTGGTTCGCCTGTATCGCCATTATTTTCGATCTGGTGCTGATCATCCTCAACTGCATTGCCCGGATCTTCAACATGCTGTTTTTGTATCTCATTGCCCCGCCGGTTATCGCGGCCCAGCCCTTTGACAACGGCGGCAAGACCAAGCAGTGGATGACCGCCTTTTTGGTCCAGTCCCTCAGCGTCTTCGGCACCGTGATTTCCATGCGGCTGCTGCTGGTGTTCTTCCCCATGATCGTAGATCCCCAGTTTGTGCTCTTCAAGAATCAGCCCATGCTCAACGCCCTGGCCAAGCTGTTTTTGGTCTACGGCGGCTTTGAGGCCTCCAAGAAATCCTCCTCCATTCTCACCGGCATCCTGGCGGACAGCGCCGGTATGCAGGCCATTCAGGCGGGAGATATGTCCTCCTCCGCGGGGAAGGCCATCGGCGCCGTCACCGGCGCCGGCAAGGCCATTGCGGGCAAGGCTGTGGGAGCCGCTGGCAGCGTGCTGAGCTTCGCGGCCAAGCCCGTCACCAACCTGGCCTCCTCCCCCTTCAAGAGGTTTGCCAACTGGTGGACCAATCTGGGCGACTTCTCCAAGGATGATAAGAAGCAGAGCGGCGGCGGAGGCGGCGGAGGCGGCGCGGGCGGCGCGGGCGGCGGAGCAGGCGGCAGCAGCCCCGGGACTCCCCCCAGCGTAGGGAGCAATCCCCAGCCCGCCAACCCCAGCAGCAATCCGGCTCCGTCTCCCGGCCCCGGTCCCACGCCCAGCGGACAGGCCACCCCACCCCCGAATATTCCCCAAAATCTCAATACTCATTAAAGCTGAACGGATAAGAGGACCGAAACTATGCAGAGATTGATCCCAGGGAAAACCAAAGTACATATCGAGCTCTTCCGGGGCGTGACCCTGCGGGATGTGTTGGTGGGCATCGTTGCCATGGCGATGCTGATCTTTGTGGTACTCTCCAACCTTCCCGGCAAGCTCTGGATCTGCCTGGGGGTGGTGCTGGTGACGGTTCTGCTGTTGATCCGCCTGGATGAACAGCCCAATTATATCTACTTCCTGCATATTCTCACCTTCTTTGGCTATCACCGCCGCTTTGAACGTCTGCAAAAGGACCCTCAGCTCCTGGCCAGGGGCAAGGGAGACATGATGCAGGCCGCCATGGAGGTGCTTTTCAAGGACTCCGTGGAGGGAGAGGAATCCCTGGACGAGCGCAGAAGCCGCCGAGCCGAGGAGCGGTCCCGGAAGAACCAGGAGGCCCGGGAGGACCGGCGCCTTCGGGACCCCGAGACCCCCGAGGAGGTCCGGCAGGAGATTCTGGCCCGCCGCCGCAGGGAAGAAGAGGCGGAGCGGGAGGCCCTGGCAAACCGCCGGGTCAGCCGACAGCGGAGGCGGGCTGCCGAGGACCGGGCCAGACAGCGCCGACGGAAGGAAGAAGACGAGAAGCTGAAAAACCCCGAGATCAGCGACGCCGAAAAGGAGGAAATCCTGGCTCGCCGGAACGAGGAGAGCCGGGAGGCCATGCGCCGGGAGGCGGAGGCCCGGGAGGCCAACATCAACCGCCGGGATATGGAGGAGATCATCGCCTTCACCGGCATCCGGGACGGCTTCATCGAGTATAAGGACAAGGCCTATTACGGCGCGGTTCTGGAGATTGATCCCGTGGAATTTCGCTTCATGAGCGAGCACCGCCGCGTCAACTCCATTGAACGCAGCCTGGGCCGGATTCTCCGCTCCGTCCACGCGGGCTACAGCGCCAACATCGTGAAGCTGGAGCGGCCGGTGATCTACGACAGCTTCCTTCAGCGGGAGTACGAGAAGATCAACGCCCTTCGGGAAACCTATGAAAACGGCATGCTCTCCGAGCAGGAGCTCCAGGCCCGGGTGGAGATTGAATATGACCGGATCTACGAGCTCCAGGATCTCTGCGGCCAACATCAGGTCACCTGCTCCTTCTTCTATCTGGTGCTTTTCGAGAGCGACAAGCGCCAGTTGGATCTGCGGATTCAGGAGGCGGCCCAGCTATTGGCGGGGGGAGAGATCAACGCCCGCCGTCTGAATGACAAGGAGCTGGCGGTTTTCCTGAAATACAGCAACCAGATCGACTTTGACGAGCGACAGATTGACAGCATCGACCCCAAGGACTATGTGAAGTGGGCGCAGCCGGAGACCGTGGACATCAAGGTGCGCCGGGTGGAGGTCAATCACATCATCACCCACAACTTCCGGGTGGTGAACTATCCCACCACGGTGTACGACGCCTGGCTTGCCACGGTGATGAGCTATCCCGGCACCAAGGTGGTGCTGAAGTGCCGTCCCATGGAGCGGGCCAAGGCCATACGCTCCATTGACCACTCCCTGATCGAGCTGCGGGGCCAGTGGAGCAGCACCGGCATCGACTCCAAGCGCATGGAGATCGAAAGCCACATCGCCACCCTCCAGGACCTGCTGGCCACCCTTCAGAGCGACAGCGAATCTCTGCTGGAATGCAGCATTTACATCACCGCCTATGACATTGTAGCCACCCGGAACAATCTCCGCATCGCCCAGCCCGGGGACAGCATTCTGCCCACCATCAACGACATGAAGCGGAATGTCCGCCGCACCTGGCAGGAGAACGGCTTCCGGCTGAACAATATGGAATTTGACCAGGTGGAGGCCTTCATCGGCTCCCAGGTCAGCGCGCTGGACCCCATGATCAAGGAGGCCCGGGGCATTTCCAGCAATACCGTAGCGGCCTGCTACCCCTGGGTGTTCGCCCACATCTCCGACGAGGGCGGCGTCCGCCTGGGAAGAAGCGACGGGCTCCCGGTGTTCATCAATTTCTTCCGGCGGGACAGCGAGCGGGTCAACTCCAATATGGTGATCGTAGGCAAATCCGGCTCCGGCAAATCCTACGCCACCAAGAGCCTGCTGGCCAACCTGGCCGCCGAGGACGCCAAGATCTTCATTCTGGACCCGGAAAACGAGTACACCGAGCTGGCGGCCAATCTCCACGGCCAGATCATCAACGTGGGCAACGCCCAGTACGGACGCCTGAACCCCTTCCACATCATCACCGCCCTGGAGGACGACGAGGCAGGGGAGGAGTCCGGCAGCAGCTACGCCACCCATCTGCAATTTTTGGAGGAGTTCTTCAAGCAGATCATGCCCGACTGCGAGAAGGACGCCATGGAATACCTCAATACCCTGGTGGACCGGGTCTATCTCACCCATAACATCACCCCGGAGACAGATCTGTCCAAACTGGGGCCAGAGGACTATCCCGTGTTTGACGACCTCTATGACGAGGTTCTGCGGGAGTTCCAGTCCAGCGACAATCCCTTTACCCGGGATTTGCTGCGGACGCTGATGAACTACATCGCCAAATTCTCCACCGGCGGCCGGAACGCCAACATCTGGAACGGTCCCAGCACCGTCACCACCGACGAAAACTTCACGGTGTTCAATTTCCAGTCCATGCTGGCCAACCGCAACAATACCATTGCCAACGCTCAGATGCTCCTGGTATTGAAGTACCTGGACAATGAGATCATCAAAAACCGGGACTACAACCTGAAGTATCAGGCCAACCGGAAGATCGTGGTGGTCATCGACGAGGCCCATGTCTTCATCGACGCCAAGTTCCCCATCGCCCTGGACTTCATGTTCCAGCTTGCCAAGCGCATCCGGAAATACAACGGCATGCAGATCGTCATTACCCAGAATATCAAGGACTTTGTGGGCTCCGAGGAGCTGGCCCGGAAATCCACCGCCATCATCAACGCCTGCCAGTACAGCTTTATCTTTGCCCTGGCTCCCAACGATATGCAGGATCTTGTGACCCTCTATGAGAAGGCCGGAGGAATCAACGAGACGGAGCAGGAGCAGATCGTCCAGGCCCCCAGAGGCCAGGCCTTCACCATTCTCAGCCCCAACAGCCGCAGCACCTTCCAGGTGGAGACGGACCCGAAGATTCGCGCTATGTTCGAGGAGCGGGATTTCAAGAGCGCCTATTTCACCGGAGAGGGCGGCTACGAGAACTGGGAGAGCTTCGTTTCCCGGAGCCGGGAGGCCCACGACAGGGCCGTGGCGGCCAGAGGCCGCCGGGGCAGCGGGGGAGCCGATGCCCAGCGCCCCGCCCGGAGCAGCGTGATTTTCCGGGAATTCGGGGCCGACGAATACGTCCGCCCCGAGGCGGTCCGGGAGACTGCCCCCGAGGAGTTCGACCTGCCGGAGATCCCGGAGCTGAACGACCGGGAGATCGAGGCCCGGCTCAAGGCCCGCAGAGAGCAGATGACGGACTCCGTCAGCGGCAAGGACAGCGCCCCCATGAGCGAGATGCTGGGGCTCTTTGCCTCCGCGGTGAACAAGATGTCCGAGGCCATCGACAATCTGGGCAGCGAGCGGAGCTCCGGGGAGACGCCCGGCTATTCCCAGGGGGAGGAGCTTCGCCGGAACGAGGCGCTGCAATCCATGGAGGCCAGACTCCAGGCCCAGAACGAGGAGCTGCGCCGACTCCAGGCGGAGAACGAAAGTCTTCGGGCCGAGGCGGAGGAGCAGCCTGCTTACGACGACGAAGAAGAGGAAAGCTGGGAGTCCTCCGAATCCCGGGACGAGCTGGATCTGGAGGCCTACAGCGAGGAGAGCGACGATCCGCTTGACCTGCTCTTTGAAAAGGATGAAGACACAGAACTGGATCTGGACGACTTCCTGTCCTTTGACGATGAGAGCTTCGAAATCCCCGAGGAGGACGAAGAGGAGCTGGAGGACGAGGAGCTGGATCTGGAGGAGGATGACGACGCGGCTGAGGACGCTGAGGAGGGCGAGGACGATGTGCTTTCCTCCTTCTACAGCTTCGCCAATCAGCTTAAGACCATGACGGTCTTTGAAAAGATGCGCTTTGACGGACGGACGGTAGAGCCCATCAGCGTGGAAACGCTGGAGAGTCTGGTCCAGGCCCAAAAGGAACGCAGGCGCAAGGAACGTCTGAATCCCACAGAGTATAACGAGTAAAACAGGAGGGTGAGAGACTATGAATGAAATCATGAATCAGAGCCTGCCCTCCCGCCGCGCTCCGCTTCAAAGGCTGCTGGCGCTGGCTTTGGCTCTGGTGTTCTGCATCCAGCTTCTGCCTCTGAGCCCCGACGCCGAGGCCCTGGAGCGGATGGCCCACTACAGCGAGGCCACGGTGCACCAGAACGATGCCGGACCGGCCTCCTCCGGCAGAGCCGTCACCAACACCTACATTCTGGAGATCAGCACCGGCTCCATCCGCAATGGGGGAACGGCGGACAATGTGGAGTATTTTGTCATCTACTACACCGACACAAAAGGCACGGTTCGCTCCACGGTCCTGTTCCCCGGGAAAGACGCGCTGGGATACGGCTTCAATAAGGCGGCCAATGTGGGCAGCCGGGGCAGCCGCCGCAGCGTGGTGGAGCAGACCTTTGGCTATACCACCGTGCCGCTGGAGGAGCAGAAGGGTCTGCGGAGCGTCCAGGACGATCAATTCCTGTTCACCACCCCCGAGCCGGTGGACACCATTGACCGCATCCAGGTCTTCGGCAAAAAGCTGGAAAGCTACGATCACAGCACCGACACCGGCACCGTCTCCAGCGATTGGGCCTGTCAGGGCATGCGGGTGTTCCGGGTGGACACCCTCTACGGCCTGGAGATGTACGGCTGGTACTCAGACCAGGGCTACATCGACTTTGACGGCGTATGTATCGCGGACGCGGACATGTCCGCCGGCGGCGGCATCTTCCGCTGGCAGAACAGCGGCGGCGCCTTCAACATCACCGGCCCCGGCGTCAGCGGCGGCGTGGCGGGGGTGACTCTGGTAAACAACAAAAACGCGGAAGCCTACGGACGGCAGACCCAGGTGGGTGTGACCCACGGCTCCCAGGTCTCCAACCGGGTGGTTTTCCGGGTGGATCTGGCGGATATGGGCGGCGCGGGCTTTGAATCCCTGGCCGGCTCCTACGAGGCCGGGTCCTATACCAAAATCAGCGATCTGAAGCTCTGCGAGACCGCCGCCCTGATCATCCGCTATGAGGACGTCTACGGCTGCATCCGGGAGCTGAGCGCCCCCCTGATCATCAGCGCCCTGGGCTGGACCATGGAGCAGCTGGGAGACGTGGCCATTGCGGGCTACGCCCAGCAGGGAGACTCCATCGCCGCATCTTTGATGCTCCCGGACTTTGCCAGCCTGAACTCCGTGCGTTTTGTGGTGGGAGAGAGTCTTGCGGCGGAGAGAAGCCATCTCATCACCTCCGCAAACGCGGATCAGACCATACGCCCCGGACGGGTGTCCAAGGCCCAGGTGGACAGTATGTCCTACCTCTGCGTAGCCGCCTACCGGGATGTCTCCGTGCAGATCCAGGCGGACGGCGCTACCCTGCGATACAACTACGCCCCCGGACCGGAAAACCCCACTCAATACTACACCGCCGGCGGCGTCGAGGGCGTGCAGATTGACGCGAATTCCGAATCCTATCTGACGCTTCTGAACTATTACAGCGATCTGACCCTGCTGCCCGTGGACCGCTCGGAGTATTATCTGCTCACCATTTGTACCGACAACGTGGCCAATTCCGGCACCGTGGACGACATTGAGCTGCAATTCAACTACATCACCATGCGGGACGCAGAGGCCACCAGCGAAATCTTCATGCTGCGGGACTATGTGCAGCGCTTCTACGGCGAATGGCCCGGCAATACCGAAAACTTTGCCTACAACTACGGCCTGCGTCTGGGGGGAACGGTTCAGGTTATGATCCCCCTCCAGGGCGTCAAGCAGTTCAAGAGCATCTCCGTGAAGCTGGACGGCCAGGACGAATGGCAGTTCAAGGGCATGGAGCTGCGAAAGATCAAGACCTGCGGCTCCATCGTGGCCCGTTGGGAGGAGATCGACGATCAGGGGCTGAAGTCCCACCTGGTCTACAGCCGGGATGTGACAGCCAACGAGCCCTGCTTCAGTATTGGCGTCATCTACGATCCGGATCATCCCCCCGTAGAGCCCGGCGAAGAGGGTTGGATTCCCGGCACCCTGGTGCAGGACGACAACGAGTTCCACGAATACGACGGCAGAAGCCGGGAGGTTTCCACCCAGGACGAAATCGACTGGGGGACCTACCGCTATTACATGACCTATGAGGACACCCTGCAGGATCTGGGCTTTACCCGGCAGCGCTGCATGTACGAGGTCCAGGTGAACGTGGCGGGCGACAAGGTGAACGTGGAGGACGACGACTGCGGCTCCGCCAACCTCTTCTACTTCCAGTTGGTCTTCGAGTACGGCAAGAGCGGCTGCGTGCTGGCCAACCAGCAGCTTTCCGCCGACGCCTTCCGTACCGGCGCCAAGGCCACCTTCAAGATCCCCACCACCCAGGATTACGGCGAGCTCACCGCCATTCGCATCATCCCGGACGATCAGGACTCCAACGGCAATATCTACGACAAGCTGAAAATTTCCTCCATCACCGTCCGCAAGCAGAGCACCGGCAAAATCAGTCCCACCTGGACTGCCGACAGCGACTCCAGGGACGGACTGGGCTGGGTGGGCATCGACTACCGGGATCCCGGCGCCGTGGCCACCAACCGGGGCGCCGAGGGACGGAGCATCAACGAGATCGCCCATACCTATCAAATCAACAAAACCAGCTACAGCACCAAGCTCCTCATCAGCATCAAGACGGGGAACTATGCCTCCACCCCCAAGACCGGCCCGGACGGGGAGCAGTTGATTCTTCAGGATCAGATTCTCCAGGGCGGCATGAGCATGAGCTTCAACTATTACAACCACGACGGCCGGGTGGAGCATGTGGACCCGGTGGATATTGTCAGGCTCATGAACGAGTATTCCGGCCGAAGCGACGTCTACGCCCGTACCATCGACGATGTGACGGAGAATGTGGACTACAGCGTCAGCAACCCGGACTACCAGTTCCGCCCCGGCACCACGGACAATTTCTACATTGACGTGGACAACATCTCCCAGATCATCGACATGCAGCTTCAGATCCGAAGCAGCGTTGTGACCAGGTGGAACATTGAAAGCGTGTCCGTCTATCTGGTTCAGGGCTCCGGCATGCGCTATATCAATGCCAACGGCGAGTACGACTACAAGTATCCCGACGGGGAGGGCCTGTCCTTCCGCTGCACCTGGAACCGGGCCCAGAGTCTGGTGAAGGACGTGCAGATTTACCGGACGGATCAGAAGAACTCCATCGGTGAGGTGAACATCACCTTCAACGAGAACGAGTTCCCCCTGTACGACGACGAGATGTGGAACACCTTTGTCACCCGGGAGCCCGCCTCCAAGGACGACAGCTTCAATCTCTTCATCTATCCCTCCACCGAGAGCGCGGCCAGCAATCCCAACAGCTATGATCTGCTGGCGGAGCTGCTCTATACCAATACCCTCACCCAGAGCGCCATGCAGACTGCCACCGGCGTCATGAGCCGGACCACGGACTCCTCCGGACGTCCCGTGTTCTATGCTCTGGGGCTCAACGCCAGCTATGTAAACGCCATCAACGGCGTCAATGTCTGGACCAACGCGGTCCGGCCGGTGCACGCCCCCATCAGCTATGGTGTGCTGCAGCAGATCCGGGGCGGCGTGCTCATAGACAGCTACTATCTCATGGGCATGGGCAACGCGGACAACGGCCTGACCCTGCACATCACCGCCAACCCCAACGGCAGCAACCTCCAGCGGGTCTTCCTCCAGATGGATAAGAACATGACCCTCCAGGATCTGCAGCCTGAGGAGAAGGACCTGGCCGTGGCCGTGTACTTCCGCACGGACGACGCCTTTGGCGGAGAGCTGCGGACCAAGTACGTCTTCCTCACCGACTGCGGCTATACGGAGATTCATCCCGGCGAGGTGCTGGAGGTGGACTTCAGCATCGAGAATCTGAAGGAAATCACAGGCATGAACCTGGTGAGCGTGGGCAGACTGGACGTGGCCTTTGAAAACGGTCTGGTGATTGAGCAGAGCGCCTCCGGGGCGATGCGGAACAAGTGGAGCTTCCAGGGACGGCTGGCGCCCTCCCGGAACCCCGTCCGCTTCGATCCCACAGGGGACGTCTGCCTGCTGGATCTGGACCTCACCACCGCCGAAAACGACGGCGCGGTGAACAGCGGCACCAACGGCCCCATCCGCATGGACGTGGGCTACTACAACCGCAGCGGCGCGGAAATGACCATGCGCTTTGACAATCTCCGGGATTACATGCAGGGAGATCGGGGCTTCCAGCCCGGACAGACGGATCACATCCGCCTGCTGGTGCCTGCGGTAACGGAGCTCCGCTGGATTGAGCTGGAGCCTTTGAGAGATCCCAATCTCCAGGTCACCGGCACAGGGCAGGAGACCCCCGCCCCTGCCACCTGGAAGCTGGCAAGCCTCACCGCCATGCTGGATCTTTCCGGCTACTATGTCACCCGCCTGGTGGATCAGCTCATTGTGGAGCATGAGCCGCTGCGTATCAGCCTTGCGGATTTGCTGCTGGCGGGTACGGTTTCCATCATCCTCAATCCCACGGACCGGGGCAATGTGGCCGGGGACTACAGCATCCCCACCAACGGCAATCTGGACGTGGCCCTGAATCCCGGAGAGGGCATTCGGGTGGTTCCCATCCTCAACGGCTCCGAAGCGGGGGTTGAGGTGGTGCTCAACCGCTACGATCCCGCCACCGGCGGCCTGGGCCGCCCGGACCTGATGGATACCAGAGGCTATACGGCGGCCCTGCTGGAGTCCTACGCCCAGGCGGCAGGTCCCGCGGAAGCCGCGGTCTGGCGCTCCGTGGTGCCGGACAACGGCACCTGGGAGGTGCGGGAGACCGTCACCGGAGCCCGAAGGGACACGGATTCCATCGTCTTCCTCCCGCCCCACAACTACACCGGCGCCACCATGTACTACCGCATCACCATGACCAGCCGGGAGAACGACGCGGCCTTTATCACCATCAATCTGACGGTGCCTTCCGAGGTCAACCCCGTGACTCAGCTTGTGGCGGACGCCCGGGCCAGAGACCAGCAGGGCGGGACGGAGCACACCCACAGCATCGTGTTCACCCCCGAGGTGGCCGCTACCTGCATGCAGGAGGGCCACAGAGCCTACTACTCCTGCTCCGGCTGCGGCAAGTATTTCTCCGACGCGCTGGGTCAGAATGAGATTCCGGACCTGACCACCACCCGCATCGCCGCCCTGGGCCATGATTGGGGCGTCTGGACCTCCGACGGAAACGGAAACCACAGCAGAAGCTGCAATCGCTGCGGGGAGACGGAAACCCAGCCCTGCACCTACGGCGACGACGGGATCTGCGTCAAGTGCTACT
This sequence comes from uncultured Clostridia bacterium, assembly GCA_946625125.1. Classification (GTDB taxonomy): domain Bacteria; phylum Bacillota; class Clostridia; order Oscillospirales; family Oscillospiraceae; genus JAFRPC01. The sequence continues at coordinate 9,028 of CAMOSU010000017.1, read as the reverse complement.
ACAAGAAGCCGGAAGACACCACGGAATCCCCCGAACCCTCCTCTCCGGAGGAGACGGGGAGCGGAGGATAAGAAAGCATGGAAAAGGAACTGATTTTTGACAGCGAACGGCAGGCGCGGCGCGCCGCGAAAAAGCGGCGCCTGCTGCCCCTGCTCTTGGGCGCCGGCGCGGTGCTGCTTCTGCTGATTCTTCTGCTCATCCTCCGGGCAGGGAAGGCGGAGCGGCACCTGGGCGGCCAGGACACACCCTATCCCTACCAATGGGAACAGCAGGGGGACGGCAGCGTCAGGCTGGAGATCAGCCACGAGGACGCCCCGGACTGCCGCTGGACCCTGAAGGAAGGAGGGCCCGAGACCCTGGAGATCCAGCGGGCGGAGAAGGAGCGCGGAGGCCGGACAGTCTTTGAGCTCCGCTCCGGGAAGGCGGGACGGGCGCTTTTCACCCTGCTGCTGCAGGCGGAGGGGGAGAGCCCCGAGCCCCGCTACGAGCTGAGCTTCCAGACCGAGGCTCTGGCCCAGGGAGACAGCCTCCAGCTCTCCATTCTCAACTCCGCCGGACGGGAGCTGCAAGGCTCCCTCTCCGGGGGAGAGGCGGAGCGGACACCCTATCGGATCTATACCGACGCCGAGGGCAGACTGGTGCTGGCCCTGAGCTCCGACAGCGAGGGGGAGATGTGGGACGCGGAGATCCTCAGCGGAGCGGAAAACCTTGTGTTTCTCGGCATGGAGCATTCGGGGGATCAAATACTGGCCTATTTCCAAGGGGGAAGCGCCGGAGAATTCCGGGTGGCGCTGTCCAGCCAGGAGGCTGCCGCCAGGATCACCCTCCAGGGCGTCAGCGGCGGAGACGGAGCGCTCCGTGTCACGGAGCACAACGCGGAATACTGGGAAAAACCGGTGATTGAAACCCTGCCCCAGGTGCTGGAAACTCTGGCCCCCGGAGAGACCCTGCCGGAGGAAGACCCGGATGCAACCTGGTATGAGTTTCCGGAATCCAGCTTCAGCGTCGTTGAGACGGAGTATGTGTCCCCGAATCTGGAGCCCTCCGATTCCGACGATTCCGGCAGGTGAGCCCGGGCTCCAACCGGCCTCATAGGGAGGAATTGCTATGATAAAAAAGCTTTGGAAGCAGCTCAGCGAAGCTGTCAAAGACGCGAACAAGAAAACCCTTGCCCTCTACGCGGCGGTGTTTCTGGCGGCGGCCCTGGTGTTCGGCACCCTGATCCGCTTCCTTTTGGAGAATCTGGACGCCGCGGTGAACGACGAGGGCTGGGTATTTCGCTGGCGGCTGCTCATCGAGCCTCTGACCTGGATCATCGGACTGGTGCTGGATCTGCTGTTCGTGGTGGTCTATACGCTCAACGGCGGCTTCCGCTCCTCCAACAAGGGCGCCCGCTTCCTGCGAGGGAAGGGGGGCGAGAAGGACCGGATCGAGGGCTCCCTGGAAAACAGCCGCTTCCTCACTGACGAGGAACGGGACAAGTATTTCCCGCCCTTTACCTATGAGAGTCTTCCCGACGCCAAGAAGGACGGCGTTCCCGTCCGGGCTGTGCTGGACAAGAAGGGACATCTGGTGGGCAACTTCAAGCCCGGGGTTCACGCCCTGGTCATCGGCGCCACCGGCTCCGGCAAGACCACCACCTTCATCAACCCCATGATCCAGCTCATCGGCGCCACCAACTGCGGCAGCTCCATGATTATGACGGACCCCAAGGGCGAGCTCTTTGATCTCCATTCCGGCTTCCTGAAAAGCCGGGGCTACAACGTGATGGTCCTGGACCTCCGGGACACCTACTCCTCCAGCCGCTGGAATCCCCTGGAGCCCATCTGGGACGCCTACCAGGAATATCTGAACCTGGGCTCCGGCATCGTGGCGCATATCGATCCCATGGCCGATTATCCCGACCTGCAGCGGATGGACGGCGAGGCCCAGGCGGACGAGCCCTGGATCGAGTGGAAGGGCCGGGCCTACATCGACGCCGAGCACTGCAAGGACGACGTGGGCGTGGAGCGGCAGAAGATCTACGACGCCATGTACGAGGACCTCAGCGACCTGGTGGGCGGCCTGATCCCCGTCCAGAACGAGAAGGACCCCCTGTGGGAGAAGGGCGCCCGCAGCATCGTCCAGGCCACGGTCCTGGCCATGCTGGAGGACAGCGCCGATCCCCGCCTGGACATGACCAAGGAGAAGTTCAATCTCTTCAACGTCAGCAAGGCCCTCACCGACAACACCAACAACTACCAGAATCTGAAGGAATACTTCGAGGGCCGCAGCAAGCTCTCCCAGGCCTACCAGCTCTCCCGCCAGGTGCTCAGCGCCCCGGAGGCCACCCTGGGCTCCTATATGTCCATCACCATGGATAAGCTGAGCCTCTTCAATGACCGGGGCCTCTGCGCCCTGACCTCCGCCACCGACATCAAGGCGGAGAAGTTCGCCTATGAGCCCACCGCCCTCTTCCTGAAGATCCCCGATGAAAAGGACACCCGCCACGCACTGGCCTCCCTCTTCATCCTCTCCACCTATAAGGCCCTCATCAAGGTGGCCACGGACCTGCCGGGCCAGACCCTGCCCCGGAACGTCTACTTCATCATGGACGAGTTCGGCAACATGCCCAAGATCGACAAGTTCGGCCAGATGATCACCGTGGGCCGTTCCAGAAAGATCTGGTTCAGCATGGTGGTGCAGTCCTTTGTCCAGCTCAGCAACGTCTACGGCAAGGAGGTGGCGGACATCGTCATCGGCAACTGCGGCGTGAAGATGTTCATCGGCTCCAACGATACCGACACCTGCAAGATGTTCTCGGAGATGTGCGGCAATATGACCGTCCGCACCAGCAGCACCTCCAGCTCCCTGGGGAGCCGGGCGGGGGACATCAACGTGTCCACCAACACCCAGGTGCGGCCTCTGATCTATCCCAGCGAGCTGCAGCGCCTGAACAACCAGGAGAGCACCGGCAACAGCATCATTGTCTCCTTCAACTCCTTCCCGCTGAAAACCAAGTACACCCCCTCCTACAAGTGTCCCTACTATCAGTTTGGCCCCATGGACCTGACGGAGATCCGAAGCAACGTCTTCCGGGCGGACGAGGTGTATTACGATCTGTCTGTCCGCAATGAAAAGATCCTGGGTTCCAGGTCTGAATAAGCTGGTCCAAAGGAGGAATGGCTGTGAACGCTGAAGCAAGAAAAGAGATCCGCCGGGTCCTGATGGGGAAGACCATGCTCACCCAGGACGGTCGGCTGAGCGCCATGAAGGCAGGGGATTTCCGCATCCCTCTGGGGGTGACGGACGGAGCCGCCTCCGTGCGCTTTCTGGGCATACTCCGCCGGGGCTGTCGGCTGGAGCTCTCCTGCTCCCCGGAGGAGGGGCTGAAGCTGGCCAAGAGGCGGATGCAGAGCATTGGCAGGGGCCTGATTCTGGCTGAGCTGCCGGATTCCGCGGCCTGCCTGATCCGCTATGTGCTGACCAAGCCCGCCGTTCTGGTCTATGAGAAGGGGGAAAACGGCCCCCTGCTCACTGCCTGGGCGGGACGGGGCCTCATGGGACTGCTTTCCGCCCGCCGGGCCGTGAAGAGCTTCCTGCGGGATATGCCGGCCCAGATGAGCGTGGCGGAGACCCTGCCCAAGGAGGCCAAAAAGAAGAAGCTCTCCCGAAAGGAAAAGAGGCTGGCACGCAAAAATAAAGCAAAGGCCCAGGACTCCGATGCCGGGAAGGCAGCAGAGCCCGGAGCCAAAGGAGAGGAATAAGCATGAGTCTGAACATTGATTTAATCAACCGGGGCAGCCAGGGAGAGCTGGTCTTAACGGGAAGACTGGATACCAACGCCGCCATGGAGGCGGAGCCCGTCTTTGAGCAGATGACCCAGCGCTTTGACGATCTGATCCTGGATATGAAGGAGCTGGACTATATCTCCAGCGCGGGTCTTCGGATTCTGAAGAAGGCCTATATGGCCATGCGTCGGAAGGACGGCAGCTTGAAGCTGAAAAACGTCAACAAGCTGGTGATGGAGGTCTTTGAGGTCACAGGCTTTGCCGGGCTTCTGCAATTTATCTGATAAAAGGGGGCGCCGGTCATGCCGACCCTGACCGTACCGGCGAAAACAGATCAGCTTGACACTGTGATTGCCTTTGTAAACGAAACCCTGGACCGGGGGAACTGCCCGGCGGAGATCCGCTTCCGGGTGGAGCTGGCGGTGGAGGAGATTTTTGTCAATATCGCCAGCTATGCCTATTTTCCGGGAGAGGGGGAGGCGGAGATTTCCTGCGCTCTGCGGGAGGATACCGGGGAGCTGGAGCTGCGCTTTGCCGACTGGGGCAAGGCCTTTGACCCCCTGGCCAGACCGGAGGCCGACACCTCCCGGGAGGCTACCCTGAACCGGGAGGGAGGCCTGGGTCTCTTTCTGGTGAAAAAAACCATGGACCGGGTGCGCTACGTCCGGGAGGACGGAAGGAACGTGCTGACTGTCACCAAAGGTCTGCGGAACTGACGGGAGGAACCATCCATGCCCAAACAAATTCGGCGGGAGCGCTTCCCGCAAAGCCCGAGCCCCCTGAGGACGGGGGAGAGCTGGACCAGTTATGTAAACCGCCTGCGGGGAGAAGTCCGGCTTGGCCCGGAGCAGATGGCCGGCATCATGGCGGCCGCCGCATTGATGCGCCGAAACCCGGGAGCCCCCGCGGATCAGCGCCTTCTGGACGCTTTGGGGAGGAGAATGCTCCGTCAGCCCAGCTTCCGCAGTCTCACCCAGGACCCCGAGGCCCTGAAGCTGGCCCGGGGGGGCAAGGGCGCTGAGTTGATCGTCATGATGGGGGAGAAGCGGGAGCGCTCTGAGCAGGAGACCGCCGCTTACGGACGGAGCCCCCAGGACGCGGAGGCGGACGCCCGGATTCTGCGAAGCGCTATCAAGTCCATGAAGGAGAGCTTTGCCTCCAGACCCTCCGCCCAGCGGGAACGGGAGGGGAAGCTCTTCCGGGAGATGCTGCGGCGGATGGATCACGCCGCCTCCCTGTCGGAGCAGGGCATTCCCCTGGACGGGAAGACGGCCCGGGAGCTGACCCAGTGCGTCCGGCGCTATGTGGACGGCGGCAGCGCCCTTCCCGGGGGCAGGCGGCCCGCGGCGGCCTCCCGGCAGGCCATGTGCGTTCTGAAGCGCTTCATGCCGGAGAAGGCCTTCTCCGAGTATTGCGGGGAGATCAATCAGCTACGCAAGACCCGGATTCCCAACTATAAGCGGGAGCTGAAGCCCGGGGATTTCAGCGAGGACATCCTCACAGGGGAGGCCCGTACCGCCCGGGAGTACATGCTGGCAGCCCAGAGACGGATGCTGAAAAACGGCGCCACCCTGGACGGCTGCGCCGTGGTGACTGCCGTTATGCAGCTTTGCGGCGGGAACCCCAACGCGGTGATTCAGAAATCCCAGCTCCAGTCCGCCGTGAGTCTGCTGGAAAAGCCCGGCAGCTCCTTCATGCGGGTGATGGAGGATAAGGACGCCCGCGCCCAGTATACCGATATGGCGGCGGGGGGCGACGTCACAGCCATTGGCAGGCACATCATCGGCGCCGCCAGGGAGCATACCGCCCGGGCAGCCCAGTGGCAGATCCGGAACAATCTGCAAAAGGCGGGGCAGCAGCCCGGGTCCATGTCCCCGGAACGGATGGCCAACATCCTGGCCGCCAGACTGATGGCCGCCGGAGCCAGCCCGGATCAGCCCATTACCAACGGGGCCTTCCACGCCAAGGCGGAGCAGATTCGCAATAGCCCCGGCTTTGCCCAGTTGGCGGCTCAGTACCGCCAGGATCAGAGCTTCCGCTCCAAAATCGACGGGGGCTTCGCCTCCGGGGACGCGGGAAAGGCTTTGGAACAGGAATTCTTCAAGAACAATCTGATCCCCCAGCGCAAGCAGGAGCAGGAGGTCACTCCTGCGCTCCATACATGATAAACAGCACGGGTTCCCGCCAGACCATCGCGGGAACCCGTGCTTGATTCCGGGAGGATCACTCCTCCCGGCGGAGCACCAGAACCGGCGGCTCCTGCTCCTTTTGACTCTGCTGCTTCCGGGGCTCCTTGCCCCGTTCCTCCCGGCAGGCGGTGAGAAGCTCCTGCCCCTTTTCCGGGACCATCCCGGAAAACTGTCGGACATAGCCCCCAAAGAGCCGGTCATATTCCCCGGCCAGACTGGGCAGCTCCTGCTTGCAGGCCCGGAAATCCCGAAGAAAGCCTGTGAGCTCCCGGGCGGCAGCCTGAAGCAGGGAAGAAAGCCGCTCCCGGGGGACCCCGCCGCCCGCCAGGGCCTTGGTGTGGAGCTCCAGATTTACCAGCCGCTGTCCGAGATTCCGAAGGGCGCGCTGGTGGCGCTCCGCCTCCCGGTCGTTTTGGGGACGGAGCATGGGTCCGCTTTGCCGGGCGTTTTTGCAGAGCCGGGCAAAGAAGCCCGGGTCCTCCTGAACAGAGCCGGCCAGATGGGCGGCCAGGCGTTCCGCCCGACTCCAATCCGGCCCGCTCTCCGGAGCGGAGCCCTCCTGAACCTGGGCGTTCTCCGGGGCAGCGGGACTCAGGGCCGGGCTGCTCCCACCCGCCTCGGGGGCTGCCATGGGAGATCCCGCCTGCCAGGGAGCGCGAATCGCCTGAGCCACAAGCTCCGCCAGCTCGGGGGGCAGAATGGAGATGGCCGCCTCCTCCCGCTCCCGGGCCATTTTCTCCACAATGGGAGCCTCAAACATCCGCTGCTTCTGGCGCAGATGCCGGTGAAGCCGCTGGAGCCGCTGCTCCAGCCAGGCCAACTGTCCTCTGAGATCCGTCGTCGGTGCGGCGCCGGGCTCCTGCTCCAGCCGCTCCAGCTCTGCCCGAAGGGCCTCCAGCCGGGCCAGACCCTCCTGGGTCTCCTCCTGGCTTTGGGCGCCGGACATGTCCAGAACAAGCTGATACATGGCTTCATACAGGGAGCCGGGGATGGGCTTTGGGGTTCTCCTCCTGTCCTGCTCTTTTTGGCTTGACATGACGCATACCTCCGCATACAAATCAAAATGGGACGTCTTCCCTTTCTTTATAGCAGACCGGGCGTACAGAAGCGTTACAAAATCCCGGCTTTTTTTCAAAAAACAGGTGCAATGATCGGAAAAATGTGGTATACTGTCAGCATCTCACGCGGCAAGCGTACGCCAAGGAGGACGGCAATGAAAAAGCCCCTGAAGCTTATGAATATCTGTGTGGCCCTGCTCCTGACGGCAGCCCTTGCGGCGGTGCTGTGCCTGGGGGGACGCTACAGTCTGCCCACCCGCTTCTATTTCCCGGAGGGCAGCCGGATTCTGGAGGTGGAGCTCAGCCAGGAGCCACAGGACATCGTGGAGCTGACGGAATATACCCTGGATGACGACGGCCAGCTTCTGCTGGAGCTGAAGGCCCTGAAGGCCGGCTCTACCGACGCGCAGTTCCGCTGCAGTGTGGAAACCCCCGGGGGAGGAAGCACGCTTAACGTCATGACTACCCATTTTCGCGTCAACAGCCTGGGCTGCATGATGGAATACGGCTACCGGATGAATTTCAACGGCTATGAGCTGGTGATTCTCTGCCTGACGCTGATTCAGCTTCTGATTCTGGGCTTTATGCTCTGGAGCTTTCTGCGGCAGTACCGGGAGGGAAGCTTTTCCTATTCCATGGTGGCCTGCGGCGGCATCGCCATTTTCACCGGGACCTTCCTGGCCTTCTCTGTGTACAAAATGCTGAATCATGTGGTTTACAGCTTCGGAGAATACGTCTATCTGCTGGACAGCATCGGTCGGATCCTGCTTCTGGGGCTTGCGCCTCTGATGCTGCTGATGGCGGGCTTCCTGGCCCTGAGCAACGTCTGGCTCATCCGGCATGAGGGCTTCCGCCCGGTGAACGCCCTGGGGATTGTGTTCGCGCTTCTGTGGCTGGCAGCCACAGCCCTGACCCTGGGCTATAACTACCTCCCCCTATCCGGCGGACTGGGGCAGTTGGGACGGGCCTGCCTGACCTATGTGCTGTGCTACTTTGAGTGCATGTTCCTTTCCACAGCCCTGTGCGCCTACCTGGCCGCCAGATTTCAGCCCCCCATGGACAAGGACTATATCATCATTCTGGGCTGCTGTATCCGTAAGGACGGGAGTCTGACGCCCCTGCTCCGGGGCAGGGTGGAAAGCGCCTTGGACTTTGCCTCCCGGCAGCTCCAATCCACCGGCAAGCAGGCAGTCTTCGTTCCCTCCGGGGGCCGGGGACCCGACGAGATCATCTCCGAGGGGGAGGCCATGGAGCGCTATCTGCTGGAGCGGGGGATTCCGGCGGAGCGGATTCTTCGGGAGGATCGGAGCGTCAACACCCTGGAAAATATGTCCTGCTCCAAGGCTGTCATGGAGTCCGCCGGCGGCCTGGAGGGAAAGCGGATTGCCTTTGCCACCACCAATTACCATGTGTTCCGGGGCTATATCCTGGCCAGGAAGTGCGGCTTCGAGGCCCAGGGCATCTCCGCCAAGACCAAGACCTACTTCTATCCCAACGCCTATCTCCGGGAATTTGTGGGCCTGCTGGTGGATCAAAAGTACCGTCATATTGCCTATATTCTCATGATTCTCCTGTTTTTCCTGCCCTTTACCGTCTTCTGATTTCCACTTTTTGGAAAGAGCCCGGGCAAATACCGGGAAACAGCAGAATGCCCTGCTTTTTCCCCGGGCTCCCCGGCGGAAACTGACGAATTACACAAAGTTTTCACAAGATGTTGTTTGTTTCTTGACAGGAACCCGGGAGATATGGTAGAGTATAGACAGCTTACAGAACCGTGTTGTGAGGACCCGAAACCGACGTCAATCCGGCGTCCGTTTCCGGTCTCTGAATCCTGCTCTGAGAGGTCAAGCTATGGCGTACTACCAGACTCTTTCCCAGTTCCTCACGGCAAACCAGGCCCTCATTCCGCTCTTTCAGGCGGGCGAAGTGCCTGTATCTCATAACTGCGTCGTTTTACCCGGCTTTTGCGATGTGCATGTGCATTTTCGCGAGCCGGGATTTTCTTATAAGG
>CAMOSU010000016.1 GCA_946625125.1 uncultured Clostridia bacterium | reverse complement strand
GCAAGCGTGTCATTCTGAACGAAGTGAAGAATCCGTCTCCCCAGCCTTTTTCCAATGTTTTCAAATAGCAATGTTTCTATTCAGTCGCCCCCGTCTTCGTAGGGGCGGATGCCCACATCAGCAATTTGAAAACACCGCGATTCTTCATTTTTCATTCAAACATAATTCCTCCTGTTCGCATAGGATGATGCGAACAGGAGGGATTTGTTTATGAACGGTTTTCTCAAGGTACAGACCGTCACCTCCCGGGCGGAGCTGCCGGTACGGGGGGCCACGGTGACGGTCTCCACCCTGCGGCCCGGGAGCGGGCGGGTGCTGCTGAGTCTCCAGCGGACGGACGAGGGGGGCATGACGGAGCTGGTGACCATCCCCACCCCGGAGCTGGCCAACTCCCTGACCCCGGATCAGCCCCAGGGCTGGACGGACGTACAGGTGGCCGCCAGCCACCCGGATTATGACGGGGTAATCATCCGGGACGTCCAGATTTTCCCGGGGGTTACCACCTTACAAGAGCTGATTCTGGTGCCTCGGGGCGGCATGCCCACGGACCTGGGGGAGACAGATAGCATCACCCTCCCCTCCCAGAATCTGTAGGGGGCGGCTATGGCACAGCGTCTACCCTATGTTCCGTCCTACATCACCGTGCATCTGGGGCCTCCCGGCGCTTCGGCGGAGAACGTCACCGTCAGCTTTCAGGACTATGTAAAAAACGTGGCCTCCAGCGAGGTCTACCCCACCTGGGACGAGGACGCCCTGCGGGCCAACATCCTGGCCATTAGCTCCTTCGCCCTGAACCGGATCTACACGGAGTTCTACCGGGTCCGGGGCTACCCCTTCGACATCACCTCCTCCACCGCCTATGACCAGCAGTTCTACAAGGGACGCAGCTACTTTTCCAACATCTCCCGGCTGGTGGACAGTCTCTTTGACGACTACATCCGGCGGGTGGGCTTCATCGAGCCCCTGGCCGCCAAATTCTGCAACGGCACCACCGTGAGCTGCGAGGGCCTGTCCCAATGGGGCTCCCAGAATCTGGCGGTCCGGGGCTACGGCTGGCTGCAAATTCTCAAAAACTACTATGGCCAGGGCATTGAGATTGTCACCGACGCCCCCAAGGCGGAGTACCGGGAGTCCTACCCCGGCTCAGCCCTGCGGGTGGGCAGCCGGGGACGGAGCGTGGCCCAGCTTCAGACCGCCATAAACCGGATCTCCCAGAACTTTCCCGCCATCCCCAAGCTGTCGGTGGACGGAATTTTCGGCTCCGGCACCGAGGCGGCGGTCCGGGTCTTTCAGCGGGCCTTCGGGCTGGGGGAGGACGGGATCGTGGGCCGCCAGACCTGGTACGCCGTGGAGCGGGTCTTCACCGGGGTGCTGCGGCTGGCGGAGCTGAGCTCCCAGGGCCTGCGCTATGAGGATCTGGGCTGGGAGTTCCCGGAGCCCCTGCGGGTGGGGGACCGGGGCGAGCGGGTCCGACAGCTCCAGTACATGCTGGCCGTTGTCGCCCAGTTTGTTCAGGCGGTTCCCTCCCTGGCGGTGGACGGGATTTTCGGCCCCAACACCCGGGACGCGGTGGCTGCCTTTCAGAGCTATGAGGACTTCCCCGTCACCGGAGAGGCGGACGACCGCACCTGGGACGCCCTGTATGAGCTGTATTCCGGGATAGATGAACGGGTTTTGGGGAACCAGGCCGCCTTCCCCCGCTTCAGCAGCAGCCCCACCACCGCCGTCAACGCCCGTCAGCGGCTGGAGGCCCTGGGCTATTCCGGCTCCAGTCTCCAGCAGGCCCTGCGAAGCTTCCAGAGCGCCAACGGCCTGGCAGTCAGCGGACGGCTCACCGAGGAGAGCGCCAGGGCCATCACCCAGCGCTATCAAACCCTGGATTTCAGCACCGCCACCCGCATGACCCAGTACCCCGGCGCCCCCCTGTCGGTGGGCAGCCGGGACGCCAGGTAGCTTGTGAAAGGAGGAAGGGAATGGACCCCAACGACGACGTACGCTTTCTGGGCCGGTCTGTGACCAGTCTGCAAACCATGCTCCGGGTGATTGCCCTGCAGGACCCAAGCTGTCCCAGGGTGATCCCGGACGGAATCTACGGACAGCACACCGCCCGGGCGGTGTCCTTTCAGCAAAAGCGGGCGGGACTGCCCCAGACGGGAATCACGGACTTTGCCACCTGGCAGGCCATCTGCGCCGCCTACCAGGAGGCTCTGGTGGAGGTGGAGCCTGCCGCGCCCCTGGACATGGTGATGGACGCCCATCAGGTCATCCTGGAGGGCAGCGACAATCTCCACGTTCTGCTGATCCAGGCCATGCTCCAGACCGTCCACCAGGTCTACGGCAATCTGGAGGGCTGCTCCCTCACCGGGACCTGCGACGAGGAAACCGTCTGCGCCCTGCGCAGTCTCCAGCACTGCTGCGGTCTGCCGGAATCCGGCATCTTAGACAAGCGGCTGTGGCAGCTCCTGGCGGGGCTCTACACCCAGGCCACCGGCAACGGAGACCGAAAAACCCACTGCGGCGGATAATTCTTGACAAGAGCCCCGGCCCTGTGGCATAATAGAGAAAAAATGATACAGGAGTACCTACATGAACCGAATGCTGCCGCGGCCCAGGTTTTGGGCTCTGACCGCCGCCCAATACAAGCCCCGCTTTACCATGCTGGGGGAGCTGCTGATTATGATGCTGCTCTATTACCTTTCCGCCCTGGCCTCCTCCCTGCTGCTGAGCATCCCCATGTCCGCCTGGCTGCTGGGAACCCACAGCGCCGATCTGGTGGAGACCATGACCGGCGAGGGCTCTCCCCAGACCGCCCTGCTGGCCCTGATGGAGCAAATGCCGGACTGGATGATCCCCATTTCCCTGTTTACCTCCTTTACCATGGGAGTCGCCGCCATTGTCTACAGCCGGGCATTCCAGAAGCGCAGCCTGGAATCCATGGGACTGGGAAAGGGCGGCTTTGGGGAGTACGCCCTGGGCTTTTTGGTGGGGCTGGTGCTCATCGGCGGCGTCGTCGCCCTGGGAGTCACGGCGGGGGGCTGGCATCTGGCCTCCTCCGGCGGGCCGGAGCGAAGCCAGGTCCTTCTGGCCCTGGCGGCCCTGGGGGGCTGCATGGTCCGGGGCGCGGCCCTGGAGCTGCTGTTCCGGGGCTGCTTCGCTCCCGCCCTGGGAGTCCGGTATCCGGTGGTTTTCCCCCTGCTGCTCTCCAGCTTCGCCTCCGCCATGCTCCAGTCCGGGGGAAGCGTGCTGTCCATGGAGGGGCTCAACGCCCTGCTGCTGGCCCTGTTTTTGGGGATCTGGGTGCTGAAGCGGGGCCGGATCTGGAGCGCCTGCGCCATTCAGGCCGCCTGGTCCTTCGGCTCCACCTTCCTCTTTGACTTCGCCCCGGCGGAGGAGCACGCCGGGATTCGCCTGCTGGACATGGACGCGGACCCCTTCCGCGCCCTGCTCACCGGCGGGTCCTCCGGCCCCCAGGGCAGCATCTGCGCCGTCATCGTGCTGCTGGCGGCCCTGGCTCTGGTGCTGGCCATGAAGCCCCGGGAGGATTTTCCCCTCCAGGGCTCCGGCGGCAATGAACAAGCTCCGAATTTTTTGTAAAAATTTTTCCCAAGCCCTTCCATTTTTGAAAAGCTCTGCTATAATGCAGTCAGATGGACATACCCCCACACATTGAAAGGAGATAGTACAATGGCATGGAATGAAAGCTTAGAGACCCTGAAGGGTCTGGTGGCCGAGGCCGCCCAGGCCGCTGCCCGGGTCACCAAGAACGCCGCGTCCGTCACCAAGTCTAACATCAGCATCCTCACGGAGCAGGATAAGCAGAAGAAGGCTTATCTGGAGCTGGGCAAGCTCTATTACCGGGATTTCATCACCGGGGAGGAGCCTGACGACGCCGAATATCTGCCCCTGTGCGACGCCATTACCGAGGCTGCCCGGAACATCGAGGCCCTCCGGGGCGAGCTGGAGGAGGCCAAGGCCGCCTTTGTGAAGCCCGCCAAGGAGGAGGCTCCCGCCGCTGAGCCCGCCGATCTGGAGCAGGAGCTGGAGAACCTTCACAAGGAGCTGGACGAGCTGGAAAACGACCTGTCCAAGCTGGACGGCGTGGAGGAGAAGGCCCAGAAGGTCCAGGAGGCCGTCTTTGAGGTGGTGGAGGACAGCAAGCCCGAAGAGCCCTCCCAGGAGCCCAAGGCCGAGGAATAAGCCACAAAAAAATCACGCCGCGTTGGAGCGTTCCAACGCGGCGTGATTTTTTGCTCTGTCAGCCCTTTTTCATTTTCCGCCAGATGACGAAATACATGGTGGTAAAGCAGCAGGTGGCGCCGAAGAGCTGGCTGATGAACTCTGCCCAGAAGACGCCCTCCACTCCCAGACCCAGGCCCGGCAGCAGCAGGGTCAGAGGGGCCACCAGCATGATCTTCCGCAGCATGGAGAAGAACAGGGCATGCTTGGGATAGTTCAGAGAGACGAAGGTATGCTGCCCCGTCACCTGCAGGGCCATGAAGGGGAAGGCTCCGAAGTAGATCCTGGCGCAGTGTACCGTCAGCTTCACCAGCTCCTCGTCGTCGGTGAAAATCCGGATCAGGAAGCCCGGGATGAACATGGCAATGACCCACATCAGGCCGTTGATGGTCAGACCGGACAGCAGGAAGAAACGAATGCTGTCGGAAACCCGTTTGTAGAGCTTGGCTCCGTAGTTGTAGCTCATCACCGCCTGGCTGCCCTGGCTCACGCCGTTGATGGGCAGGCTCATGATCTCCCGCATGGAGTTGATCAGGCTCATGGCGCCGATGTAGAGCTGGCTGAGGGGGCCGCCCCAGGCCTTGAGCATCACGTTGACAATGGCCTGGGTCACGGAGTTTGTGACCTTGAAGGTAAAGCCGGTAATGCCCAGCTTCATGACGTTTTTCAACTGGGCCGTGTCGATGCCCAGGCGACGGAGCCGCACGGGAGGCTTCTGCCCCGTCAGGAAGCGCAGCACCCAAACCGCGCTGGCGAGCTGGGACAGCACTGTGGCCAGGGCCGCTCCCTTCACCCCCATGTCAAAGGCATAGATGAACAGGGGGTCCAGAACAATATTCAGGGCCGCTCCCAGCACCACCGTCACCATCCCCACCCGGGGGAAGCCCTGGGCGTTGATGAAGGCATTCATCCCCAGACTGATGAGCACCGGAACAGTCCCCGCCACATAGATCCGAAAATAGTCCAGGGCGTAGGGCAGGCTGGTCTCGTCGCCTCCCAGCAGGGCCAGGGTCCAGGGCGCGGTGACGAAAAGCAGCACCGTCAGCACCCCTCCGATGATCAGCAGGAAGGTGAAGGCAGTCTCCATAATCCGGGCCGCCCGCCGATCGTCTCCCTCCCCCCGGGCGATGGTGGAGAGGGTAGCGCCGCCGGTGGAGCAGAGGTTGGCAAAGGCGCCGATCATGGTAATCAGCGGAAAGCAGACACCCAGGCCGGTCAGGGCGGTGGTGCCAATATCGGACATGTGGCCGATGTACATCCGGTCCACGATGTTGTAGAGCACGTGGACCAGCTCGGCCAGCATGATGGGAAGCCCCAGCTTGACAATCAGGCTGGAAACCTTACCCTTGGAAAAATCACCTTTGACTGCGGCCATGCTGCTCTCCTTTCCGGCCTGTGGAAAGAGCTCCCAGGCTGTTCCTTTCTCTCATTTACTCTGCTGTATCTTCCGCTTCGTCTCCGGTCGCCGCCGTATCCTGGATCCGCTCCGCGCCGACTCGTGCCAGCCAGAGCTTAAAGGGCTCCGCCTTGCGGGAAGGAATGGATTGGATGATGCGCGGAAGCTCTTGGGTGTTTGCGACGTCGGTTTTATATCGCTTTCCGTCCGTTGCTGACTTCATCTTCAGTTGCTTACAAATGGAAGCGAGCAGATCAGAACCACTTCTTCAAGGTCCCCAGCAGGCCCCGGGTGAAGCTGCGGCCAATCTCCCGGCCCACGGCGTTCATGGCGGAATTGGCCACCTTGGAGGCGGCGGAGTTTTTCTTCTTGGCCTGCTTGGCCTTTTCCGCCTTTTCCTTCTCCTTCTGGGCCTTGGCGGCGGCCTTTTCCTCCGCCTCCTTTTCCTTTTGGGCCTGCTTCTCCGCCTCGGCGGCAGCGGCGGCCTCCGCCTCCTTCTCACGGTGGGCGGTGATAATCTCGTAGGCGGACTCGTTGTCCACCGCGGTCTCATACTTGCCGAAGAGCTCATCGTACTGGATCTCCGCAGCCCGGCGGCTGTCCTCAATGGGTCCCATCAGGGACTGAGGAGGCAGGATCATGGCCCGCTCCACCACCTCCGGGCGGCCCTTTTCATCCAGGAAGCTCACCAAAGCCTCGCCGGTCCCCAGGTCCAGAATGGCCTGGCGGGTGTCGAACTTGGGATTGGGCCGGAAGCCCTCTGCCGCCGCCCGGACCGCCTTCTGCTCGTTGGGGGTATAGGCCCGCAGGGCGTGCTGGACCTTGTTGCCCAACTGGGCCAGCACCGCGTCCGGCACGTCGGAGGGCTGCTGGGTGATGAAATAGACTCCCACCCCCTTGGAGCGGATCAGCTTCACCACCTGCTCCACCTTGTCCACCAGGGCCTTGGGCGCCCCCTTGAAGAGCAGGTGGGCTTCGTCAAAGAAGAACACCAGCTTGGGCTTCTCCGGGTCTCCTGCCTCGGGAAGCTGCTCAAAGAGCTCCGCCAGGAGCCAGAGCAGGAAGGTGGAGTACAGCAGCGGGGACTGATAGAGCTTCTCGCAGTGGAGGATGTTGATGAAGCCCCTGCCCTTTTCGTCGCACTGGAACCAGTCCTCCAACTGAATGTCGGGCTCTCCGAAGAAGAGATCGCCTCCCGCGTCCTCCAACTGGAGCAGCGCCCGCTGGATGGCCCCGGCGGACTGCCTGGACACGTTGCCGTATTCGTTCATCAGCTCCGGGGCATGGTCCGCCACATAGGAAACCATGGCCCGCAGGTCCTTCAGGTCGATGAGCAGCCAGCCCTTGTCGTCCGCCACCCGGAAGACAATGGACAGCACCCCCGCCTGAACCTCTGTCAGATCCAGCAGCCGGGCCAGCAGGGAGGCCCCCATTTCGCTGACGGTGGTGCGGACCGGGTGGCCCATCTTGCCGAACACGTCCCAGAAGCGCACGGGGAAGGGCCGGTAGGCAAAGGCCTCCGGGTCCAGGCCCAGCTTCCGCAGCCGCTTGTCCAGGGCCTCAGTGCGCTGGCCGGTGCGGGCGCAGCCCGCCAGGTCTCCCTTGATGTCCGCCAGAAACACCGGAACCCCCAGGTCCGAAAAGGACTCGGCCATGACCTTCAGGGTGACGGTCTTGCCGGTGCCGGTGGCGCCGCAGATGAGACCGTGACGATTTGCCATTTGGGGCAGCAGATACGCGGGGCATTCCCCCGCGCCGATGAGCAGTTTCCCGTCTTGCAGCATAATCGAAACCTCCGTCATCAATTCTGATTCTGTGGGATATATTATACCAGACATTTTTTCCGGTATCAAGATTTATTTAAGCTCAGTCTAAGGTTTTCCCAGTATCATAGCCCCAGAAATCATGAAGGAGGTGTCGATTATGTCCCAATCGGCCAAGGCGCCCACCACCCTCAACCCGGAGAATCCCATTGCGGTGATGCAGCGCTGTGAAATGAAATATCTGCTCAATCGGGAGCAAAAGGCCCGGCTGCTGCGGGCCATGGAGGGACACATGCAGCCGGATCAGTTCGGCCTCACCACCATTGCCTCCCTCTACTACGATACCCCCAGCCGCCGCCTGATCCGGGCCTCCCTGGAAAAGCCGGAGTACAAGGAAAAGCTGCGGCTGCGGAGCTATGGGAGAGCCACTGAAAGCTCTCCGGTTTTCCTGGAGCTGAAGCGAAAGGTCCAGGGTACAGTCTACAAGCGCCGGGTCCAGACCACCCTGGCGGGGGCCGCCCACTTTCTGGAGGGCTGCCCGGGAGAGCTGGAGGACTGCCAGATCAGCCGGGAGCTCAGCAGCTTCCGGGACTTCTACGGAGATCTCCGCCCAAGCTGCGTCATTCTCTATGACCGCACCGCCTATGTGGAGACAGACGGGGATCTGCGGCTGACCATCGACGACAATCCCCGCTACCGGACCCGGGATTTGGATCTGACCCACCCCATGGTGGGGACCCCCCTGCTGGAAGCGGGCTGGGCGGTGCTGGAGCTGAAGGTCCAGAGCGCCATGCCCCTGTGGCTGGCCACGGCCCTCAGCGAGCTGCACATCTACAAGTCCAGCTTCTCCAAATACGGAGAGGCCTACCGGCGGGAGCTGACAAAACAGGCTGCCCGCAACGCCTCGTAACGCGAAAGGATGGAAGAAAATGTTTGATTCAATTTATAGCTCCACTGTCACCGCCGGACAGTTTTTCCTCATGGCGGGGGTGGCCCTGGCGGCAGGACTGCTCTATGCCTGGGTGCTCTCCTTCCGGGTCCGGGCCAACCAGCGCTTTTTCCTGGTGAGCGCCCTGATTCCCTTTGTGGTGGCCTTTGTCATCACCTTTGTCAAGGGCAACATCGGCGCGGGGGTGGCCCTGGGCGGGGGCTGCTTCGGGCTGATCCGCTTCCGCTCCGCCCAGGGTACCGCCGACGAGCTGGCGGCGGTGCTGATTGCCATGGCCTCCGGCGTAGCCTTCGGCATGGGCTACCTGGGCTACGGCGTGGCGGTGCTTCTGGGCCTGGCCCTGCTCTACTTCCTGCTGGCCGGGCTGAGACTCTTCACCCACAAGTCTATGTGCGGCGAGCAGCTTCTGCGGGTGACCATCCCGGAAACCCTGGAATACAACGGGGTCTTTGACGATCTGTTCAGCCGCTATCTGGCCGCGGCGGAGCCTGTGGGCGTCAAGACCACCGGCATGGGCTCCATGTTCCGCCTGTCCTACAAGGTCCGTATGAAGGACCCCGCCCAGGAAAAGGCCTTCATCGACGAGCTGCGGACCCGGAACGGAAATCTGGAGATTTCCCTGCTCCCCTTCACGGAGCAAAGCCCCGTCCAGTTATGATTCTCCTGTCATGTCTCCTGTTCCCATAGATCCCGCAAAGGGGCCGTCTCTCCCACCGAGACGGCCCCGAGTTTTGTCACCGGCTGCCTGGAGGCCTGTTCCCTTTCTCCCGGAAGCTCGGCTTGACAAGCCCGCGCGAAGGCGCTATAATGTGCGTTGCAAAGTCGGGTGTGCGCCGCACTTAATCAGGAAGCAGGTCCAAGCCCTGCGCCAGACCGTGGCCGTAGATGGCAAACCTGACCGGGATCACCGCCTGCCGCAGGGCGGGAAATGACCATTGGGGCGGGAGACAAGTCCCCCCTGAGAAGGTCCGCCCGGTCCGCCATGAGCCGGAAGACTGGCCCCCGCAATGCCGCCGCCGCGAGCTCCGGGGCGGGTTTCCCCGCCGGGAGGGTTTTTCGCCTCCCCAGGACGGCAGAGCCTTTGCGACCCATATCACAACAAAGGAGAAATCACACAATGAAGCATTTCCGCAAATCCCTGGTGTGCCTGCTCCTGGTTGCGCTGCTTGCGGCGGCAGCTCTGACCGGTTGCGCACAGAACAACAGTCCCTCCACCACCGAGGCTTCGCAAACCCAGGCCCAGACCGAAGCCCAGACCCAGGCCAAGACCGAGGCCGCTCCCGTCCAGGAGAACCAGCCCCAGGAGCTGGGAGAGGGCGACAAGCTCTTCTACTTTGAAATCGGCTTTTCCGACGGCCAGACCAGCTCCTACGCCATCCACACCGACGCGGAGACCGTAGGGGAGGCCCTGGTGGATCTGGATCTCATCGCCGGGGAGGACAGCCAATACGGTCTGTATGTCAAGACCGTGGGAGGCGAGACCCTGGATTATGACAGCGACGGCATGTACTGGGCCTTCTATGAGAACGGCGAGTACGCCGCCAACGGCGTGGACGCCACCCCCATCACCGAGGGAGCCAGCTACGCCTTCACCGCCACCAAGGGCTGATGAAGCCCAAGGCCCGGCTGGACCTGCGCCATCTGGTGCTCTTTGCCATGCTGGGGACCATCCAGTTCCTCTCTAAGCAGCTTTTGGAGTTTCTGCCCAACGTGGAGCTGGTGAGCACCCTCACCATGGTGTACACCCTGGTATATCGCCGCCAGGCCCTGATCCCCGTGCTCCTCTTCATTTTCATGGAGGGGGTGCTCTGGGGCTTTGGGATCTGGTGGGTCCCCTATCTCTGGCTCTGGCCCCTGCTGGTGGGCCTGACTCTGCTGTTGCCCCGGCGGATGCCTCTGCGGCTTCAGATTCCGGTGTACGCAGGGACCTGCGCCCTCTTCGGGCTCAGCTACGGGACCCTCTATTCCCCCTGGCAGGCTGCGGTCTTTCTGGACTGGGATCTGAAAAAGACCCTGGCCTGGATTGCCGCAGGTCTGCCCTGGGATCTGACCCACGCCCTGGGCAACCTGGCCTTGGGGACTCTCATCGTACCCCTGAGTCTGCTGCTCCGGCGCCTGGAGTCTGCCGCGTCTCCAAATCAAAATGGGCCGTCTGCATAGACGGTCCGTTTTGTTGTATGAAGCCTTGTGATACTGAACTCCAAAACGTAAAAGAGTCCCGCGGCGAAAAGCGCTGTCTCAATCCAGCATGTGATTGCCGTATTGAGACAGCGCCTTTTTTCAGAATTCGATTGTCCTGGGGGCCTCGGTGAAGGAGGAGAAGACCGCGACGCCCTTGGTGAAGTAAAACACCTCGGTGTTGCCGTCCTTCTCGTCGTACATGGCCCGAAGGCTGGGGTAGGCGTCCAGCATGTGCTTCTTTGCCTCCAGCCGCGGGTCCTCGGCCAGCTCTCCCGAGACCCGGAGCCACGTCCCATTGAGGAAGGCGCAGAGCTCCGCCTTGGGGTTGGCGTGAAGCTGCCTGGAGACGGGCTTCACCTTGCCGGTCTGGATGTAGAGGCGGCCCTCAAAGAGCTCCGCTGTGCCGAAGGGGCGAACCCGGGGCTGATCCCCCTCCACAGTGGCCAGATAATAGGTCCCGGCCTGTTTCAGAAACGCGAGAATTTCGTTCATGGTCGTTCTCCTTTTGTATGAGTTCTTTGGCTTATTCCGCAATCAGCAGCTCCGCGATCTGGACGGCGTTGGTGGCGGCGCCCTTGCGAATCTGGTCACCGCAGCACCAGAGGCAGAGCCCGTTGTCGTCCGTCAGATCCGGGCGAATCCGGCCCACAAGCACCAGATCCTGATCGGAGCTGTCCAGAGGCATGGGGTACTGATGCTCCGCCAGATCGTCCACCAGCTTGCAGCCGGGCGCGAACTGAACGGCCCGCCGGGCCTCATACACCGACAGACGCCGGGCAAATTTCAGGTTCAGGGAAATGGAATGGCTCCGGACCACCGGCACCCGGACGCAGGTGCAGCTCACCTTCATCTCCGGCAGGTGGAGAATCTTCCGGCCCTCGTACTGGAGCTTCATCTCCTCGGAGGTATAGCCGGACTCCTGCTCGTCCCCGATCTGGGGGATCAGGTTGAAGGCGATCTGGTGGGGGAAGACCTTGGCCTGGGCGGGCTGGCCCTTCACCAGGGCGTTGACCTGCTCGCTGAGCTCCGCCGGTCCGGCGGCTCCGGCTCCGGATACCGCCTGATAGGTGGAGGCCACCATGGAAACGATGGGGGAGAGCTGCTTCAGGGCATTGACGGCGGTGACGGCAATGATGGTGGAGCAGTTGGGGTTGGCGATGATGCCCCGGTGGAGCTTCACGTCCTCCCCGTTCACCTCCGGCACCACCAGAGGCACATCCTGCTGAAGCCGGAAGGCGGAGGAATTGTCGATGAACACGGCCCCGGCCTTTACAATGGCCGGAGCGAATTGCTTTGCCACCTCACTGTCTGCGGCGCCCAGCACAATGTCCAGGCCCTCGAAGGCGTCCTCCGCGGCCAGCTCGATCTGGATGGGCTTGCTGTTCCAGGCCACCACCTTGCCGGCGCTGCGTTCGCTGGCGTAGAGATGCAGCTCCGAGACGGGGAACTCCCGCTCCAGCAGAATCTTCATCATTTCACGCCCCACAGACCCGGTGGCGCCCAGGATACCGACCTTGTATTGCTTCATAGGAATAAGCCTCCTTTTAAAGAGTAGAAAATGAAAAGTTGAACGCTTTGCCGCCGGTCAAATGCTGCTTGACCGGCAATTCATTCTAAGCCGGAAGGGACTGCCTCATTTCACAAAGCTGTCGTAAAGCACCCGCACGGCCTTGGCGAAATCGGCCCCGTCCACCCCCAGAATCACATTGACCTCCCGGGGGTCCTGGGAAATGAGACGAATGTTGACGCCCTCCCGGCCCAGGGCGGAGAAGATTCTGCCGCAGATGCCGGGACGATTTGCCATCCGGCGGCCCACGGCGGCCACAATGGCCAGATCCTTGGTGACCTGGATGCTGTCGGGCTTCACCCGTTCCTGAAGCTGGGAGACGATGCTGTGCAGACTCTTTTCCAGCTTTGCCCCGGGAACCACCAGGGAAAAGGTGTCGATGCCGTTGGGGGTGTATTCCACCGCGATGCCGTGGTTTTCAAAGACCTCAAAGACCTTGCGGATCGCCCCCACCTCGGAGCTGAGGCCCCGCTTGGAGATGCTCACCACGGCGTAGTCCTTTTTCCCGGCGATGCCGGTGATGAAGCGCCGCTCGTCGCCGGGGGCTTCCTCCTCCTCGAAGCGCTCCATGATGATGGTGCCGGGGTGCTCCGGGTCGTTGGTGTTGCGGATATTCAGGGGGATGTTCTTCTCCGCCACGGGGAAGATGGTGTCCTCATGGAGAACCTGCGCCCCCAGATAGCTCAGCTCCCGGAGCTCCGTGTAGGTGACCCGGGGGATGGGCTCGGGGTTTTCCACAATCCGGGGGTCCGCCATGAGAATGCCGGAAACATCGGTCCAGTTCTCGTAGATGTCCGCGTCCAGGGCGGCGGCGGCCAGGGCGCCGGTGATGTCGGAGCCTCCCCGGGGAAAGGTGCGGATGCTGCCGTCCGCCAGCGCCCCGTAGAAGCCGGGGATTACAATGCGCTTTCCGGCAGCCAGCTCCCGGAGGGCGGCGTAGGAGTAGTCCTGATCCACGCTGCCGTCCATGTTGAAGCGCAGCCAGCGGGTGGCGTCCACAAACTCAAAGCCCAGATAGTCGGCCATCAGCAGGGCGGAGAGATACTCCCCCCGGGAGGCCAGGGCTGCCTCGGACATACCGGCCTCCATCTGCTCCCGCAGGGCGGCCAGCACGCCCTCCAGGTCCAGGGAAAGCCCCAGACCGTCCCGAATCTCCAGATAGCGCTGGGAAATCATGGAAAAAACGGAGTCGCAGGAGACGCCGTAGCGCAGATGGGCGTGGCAGAGATAGAGCAGGTCCGTGACCTTGTGATCCTCCTTGCTGCGTTTTCCGGCGGCGGAGACCACTACCACGGAGCGGCTGTCCTCCGCCTCCACAATGGCCTTGACCTTGGCGTACTGGGCGGCGCTGGCCATGGAGGACCCGCCGAATTTCAAAACCTTCAACATAGGCATTCTCCTTTCTGCCTTATTGTATGCAAAAGCGCTGCTTTTCGGGACGCTTTGCGCAGCGGGCAGGCAGATTGCCGGCGCTATGGCCGGGCCTTGGGCCGGACCTCCAGCCAATAGTCGATTTTCCCCATGCCCAGCCCTTCGATGGTAATATCGTAGGACACATGGAGACTGCCCCCGGCGAGGCTCATCTCGTCCTCCACGGCGGTGGTGTGGACGGTAATCAGCAGGGCGCCTTCCTCGCTGTTGTAGAGAGATTGGTGGACCTGGCCGGGAATGAAGATCATTTCGCTGGTGACAGCCCCCACCCGGCGCAGCACCACCTTGTTCCGGTGGAGCTCAAAGATGGTATCCGTCCCCCGGAGTCCCGTCAGCTCCGATTCCGCGTAGCGCAGATACAGCACCCCATCCTCCCCGGTGAGGGAGGCCTCGGTGGTGAGCTCAATGGTGTCCGGCTCCTGGTCCCGGTATTTTTGGACGCCCTTGACCTGCAGCAGAAAGTCACAGGCCATAGCGGGCCTCCATGGCCAGGGAGATGAGCCGGTCCAGCAGCTCGCCGTAGGGAATGCCGCTGGCCTCAAAGAGCTTGGGGTACATGGAGATGGAGGTAAAGCCGGGCATGGTGTTGATCTCGTTGAAGACAACCTTCTCGTCCTCAAAGCCCACGAAGAAGTCCACCCGGGACAGACCGGAGCAGCCCATGGCCTGATAGACCCTGACGGCGGCCTGGCGCACCTCCTCCGCCGCCTGCGGGGAGATCCGGGCGGGGATATAGAGGGTGGAGGTGTCGGTGAGATACTTGGTCTCGTAGTCGTAGAACTCCGCTCCCGCGTCGATCTCGCCGCAGACGGAGGCGGCGGGGGTGTCGTTGCCCAGAACGGCAACCTCCACCTCCCGGCCGTGAATAAACTCCTCCACCAGCACCTTCCGGTCAAAGCGCATGGCGTTTTCCAGCGCCGCCAGCAGGGCCTCCCGGCCCCGGGCCTTGCTGACGCCCACGGAGGAGCCGGTTCCGGCGGGCTTTACGAAGACGGGGTAGGAGAAGCGGGCCTCCACCCGGTCCAGGGCCGCCTCGGGGCGGCTGAGAAGCTGCTCCCGGGTTACCAGTTCCCAATCCGCCTGCCGCACCCCGGTCATACCGGCGATGAGCTTGGTCAGGCATTTGTCCATGCAGGCGGCGGAGGCGGCCACATGGCAGCCCACATAGGGAATCCCCGCAAGCTGCAGCAGGCCCTGGACGGAGCCGTCCTCCCCGTTTTCTCCGTGGAGCACAGGAAAGACCACGTCGATCCGTTCCCGGACCACGTTGTCCCCCTCAAAGGAGAGAAGCCCCTGCCCCCGGATGGGGGAAATGGCGGCGGTGCGGTTGGCGGGATGGTCCCGCCAGGAGCCGGTGGGCAGCTCGGCAAAGTCCTTGCCGCCGTAGAGGATCCAATTGCCC
The DNA here is from genome assembly GCA_946625125.1 of uncultured Clostridia bacterium. Classification (GTDB taxonomy): domain Bacteria; phylum Bacillota; class Clostridia; order Oscillospirales; family Oscillospiraceae; genus JAFRPC01. The sequence goes on along the minus strand of CAMOSU010000016.1, from coordinate 12,164 downwards.
TCCTTGGTGATGCCCACGGGATAGAGATTGTATTTTTCGGGGTCCAGATGGTTCAGCACAGATTCCGCGGAACGCAGAGAAACCTCATGCTCCGGGGAAACCCCGCCGAACAGGACGCAAACGTTCAATTTTTTCATACTTGTTCCTCTCAAACTGGGATATCTTATATATTATACTTCAAATCGGATGGAATTACAAGGCTTTTTCGGAAAAATACCCGGACATCCGTTTTGGGAGCATAACAGTACGCTCTGTAGGGGCGAGCGTTGCTCGTCCCAAACGCGTCGAAAGGCGGAGCGTGCGGACGGCAAAGTGCCGTCCCTACAGGCGTGTCATTCTGAGCGCAGCGAAGAATCCGTCCTGGCTGCTGATACGATATGAATTGCCTCCATGCGGGATGGAAGCGCGGCAGAGAAGCAGAAGGAGACGCCCTGAGACGCCTCCTTCTGCTTCTTTGCGGATCAGCCGGCGTAAGCCTTGTACAGGAAGGTCACCACCTCGGCGCGGGTGCAGACCTTGCCGGGGCTGAAGCTTGTGGGCGCGGTACCGCTGGTGATCCCCTTTTCCACAGCCCAGAGGACGGCCTTATAGAAGTAGTCCGTTTCCTTCACGTCTGTAAAGGGGTTCCCATTCGCGCTTGGCTCCGGCTGACCGGCGGCGTTCCAGAGGAGGGTGACGACCTGAGCGCGATTGCAGGTCTGCCCCACGCCGAAGCGCCCCGGGGCGGCGCCGCTGGTGATCCGGGGCTGGTGGTAATAGGCCCAGAGGACGGGGCTGTAATAGTATTTACCGGGCTTGACGTCGGTGAAGGGATTGTCCGTGCCGCCGGGCTTCGGGCTGCGGTTGGCCTTCCAGAGGAAGCTGACCACCTGCTCCCGGGTGCAGGTCTTGTTGGGGGAGAAGGAGCTCTCGCCGGTGCCGGCGGTGATGCCGTTCTCCACAGCCCAGGCCACGGGAACCGCGTACCAGACGGTGGGCTTCACATCGGCAAAGCGGTCCAGCGGGCAGAAGGTGTAGCCCCATTTTTCAGCGTACTGCTGGGTGGTGGAGTTCAGATAGCCGTAGAGGACCGTAAGGGAGGGATCGCCGAGGGTGTTTACGCTGTCGTAGATTGCACAGCTCGGATTACAGACCGTCACGGAGCGCAGAGAAGAACAATCTTGAAACGCATTATCCTTGACTTCGACCACGCTGTCGGGGATTGTTATGGAGCGCAGGAAGCGGCATCTTCTGAACGAACACGCGCCTATGCCGGTCACGCTGTCCGGGATTGTCACGGAGCTCAGGAGGGTGCAAAAAACAAACACACCATCGCCAATGCTGGTCACACTGCCGGGAATCGTCACGGAGCGCAGAGAGGAACAGTCAAAGAACGTTCTGCTGCCAATGGAGGTAACGCCGTCCTGGAATGTTACGGAGCTCAAGGCGCTGCAATAGCTAAACACATCCTCGCCAATGTCGGTTACGCTGCCGGGAATCGTCACAGTTGGCAGGGAGGTGCAGTAACAGAACGCCATATCGCCGATGCTGGTTACGCTGTCGGGGATCGTCACGGAGCGCAGGGACGAGCAGTTGTAGAACGCATCGTCGCCAATGCTGGTCACGCTGTCCGGGATCGTCACGGAGCGCAGGGAGGAGCAGCCGGAGAACGTATCATTTGCAATGGCGGTGATGCTGCCGGGGATTGTCACGGCGGGCAGGGAGGAGCAGTTGCGGAACGCATACTCGCCGATGGTGGTCACGCTGTCCGGGATTGTCACGGAGCTCAGAGCGGAGCAGCCGGAGAACGTATGCTTTTCAATGGCGGTTACGCCGTTGGGGATCGTTACGGAGGCCAGGGAAGAGCAGTCCGAGAACGCCCACTCGCCAATGCTGGTCACGCTGTCCGGGATCGTCACGGAGCTCAGGGAGGAGCAGCCGGAGAACGTATGATTGTTAATGGCGTTGATGCCGTTGGGGATCGTTACGGAGGCCAGGGAAGAGCAGCCCGAGAACGCGCACTCGCCAATGTCGGTCACACTGTTTGGAATCGTCACGGCGGGCAGGGAGGTGCAGCCGGAAAACGCATACCTGCCAATGCTGGTCACGCTGTCCGGGATTGTTGTAAAGGAGGACAGGGAAGAGCAGCCGGAGAACGTACCTGATTCGATGCTGGTCATGCTGCTCGGGATCGACACAGAACTCAAAGAGGAGCAGTTCCAGAAGCAATAGGCGCCAATGCTGGTCACGCTGTCGGGGATTGTTACAGAGCGCAGGGAGGTGCATTTCGAGAACGCCTGCTTGCCGATGCTGGTCACGTTCCCGGAAATCGTCACGGAGCGCAGGGAGCTGCACTCCGAGAAGCAAAAGTCGCTAATGCTGGTCACGTTCCCAGGAATCGTCACGGAGCTCAGGGAGGAGCAATCGCTAAACGCCCCGTCGCCGATGCTGGTCAAGTTTCTGGGGAGGGTTACGGCGGGCAGGGAGGAGCAGTTCGAGAAAGCATCGCTGCCGATGCTGGTAAGGCTGTCGGGGAGTGTCACGGAGGTCATCTGTTTAAAGAAGTTGAACACACCATCGCCGATAGACGTGATCCCATCCGAGATATACACGCTGGTGACAAGTCCATCGTAGAAATGCCAATCGCCATAGTACGAAGCGGGTATGGCGCCGCTGCCCGTGAAGGCCAGCGTGCAGCTATCTTCAAATTCATAAAGCTCCCATGTGATGCCGCCAATCGTGCCGCCGTCATCGGCACGGGCGGGGAGGGCGAAGCTTGGAAGGATTGTACAGAGCAGGGCCAGTACAAGGAGGAGAGAGAGGGTGCGTTTCATGTTCGGAAGCTCCTTTCGTTTAGATGAAATCGGGGACGGTTCTCGTTTTCATCTTGTTATGTCAACTCAGATGAAATTGAGAACCATCCCCAATTTCATCTTTTCGCGGGGGAGACGGCGGGGGCGGAGCTGCCTCCGCGGGGGGGAGCGGACCCCTCCACCGCCGCTTGGGCGGCGGTCCCCCTGTTGACTTGTTGCCAGTTGTGTCAGATGAACTGCCGCACTGGCGATAAAACCCACAACAGTCCCCCGGACTGTTGTGTCCTTGGCAGGGGAGGTTTTGGAATGGGAATCAGGGGATGTCCTCGTTGATTTCCATCTCGGGCTCGTCCAGACGCTCGGGGTGGAGCAGAAGCTTATGGAAGTACTTCACCAGGGAGGCGTAATAGAAGCCGTCCACGGTGCGCTCGTCCACGTTGAAGGTGTAGTCCATATACTTCCGGCTCACCGGAGAGCCGTCGTCGTTCAGCTCATTGACCCGGTATTTCCGGCCGAAGGCCAGGAAGATGGGCAAATTTCCGAAGTTGTAGAGGTGGTGATACACCGCCGGAATCCCCAGGGAGCCCATGGAGGTGAAGAAGATGGAGCCGTGGAAGGGACTGAGCTCCAGAATGAAGCGGGGCAGCAGGCCAAAGTAGTCCAGCAGCTTCAGCAGCCACACCACGAATTTCAGCAGAATCCCAGGCACCAGGCCGAAGAAGGCCGCGGCGCCGTCCAGCCCGGAGTCCAGCTCCATGGACTTCTTGGCGTCGTCCAGGCAGGCGTGGAACTTCCGGTAGACCTCCTCCACGGAGTCGCCGGGCTTGAGATGAACCTTGATGACGGTATCCGGGGACTCCACGTTCATCTCCTTTTTGACGGTCATGCAGAATTGCAGATCCTCCCCCCGCTGGTAGATCCTTTCCCCGGAGATGAAGCGGTTGGCCCCCGGGAACTTGGAAACCGTGCGGACATAGGCCGCCAGCAGAGCCTCGGTCATGCCGAAGTGCTCCAGCCCCGCCGCCCGCTTTGCCCGGACGTACTTTTCCAGGGCGCTGATCTCCAGCTTATCGTGGAAGAAGACGTTGGCCTGGTTCCGTTCCGGCATGATGTAGGTCCCCACCACGGAGATGGGGCTGAGACTGCGGATCTTCCGGCCGTCGCTGCGGTCCCCCCAGGTGGGGTGGTATTTGCCGTCCTCCAGCTTCTTCATGGCAAAGCACAGGGGAAGATAGGCGGCCAGCAGCAGCAGCTCGGGAATCCACTCCAGCCAGGAGGGAGCGGAGTGAATGGGAAGCTGCCAGCGGGCAGGCACCCCGGACAGGAAAATCCAGCACATCCAAAGCCCCGGCAGCAGGATCACCAGCCAGTCGGCCTTCAGAGCTCCGGCCAGGGTCCGGTGGAGCAGCCAGGCCGCCGCCAGTCCCCCCAGGCTCAGGGGCAGAGCCAGATACCAGTCCAGCGTTGCCCAGGCGGCAAAGAGGAAATCCACTGTCAGCAGCCAGAAGGGAAGGCTGAGGCGGTAAACCCGGTCCCTGCCCCGGACCGGAAGCTGGTAAGCGAAGAACAGCGCCCCCAGGGCCGGCAGCACGCCCCGGAGCAAAAGACTCCAGAAGCCCAGGTTCCCGGCGGAGCCGCACAGGGGAAAGCTCACCAGGGAGGCCAGCGCCAGCAGGGCGGAGAGCCAGACCAGGGGATTCTTCAGGCTGGTGGTGTAGGAAACGCGCGTTTTCATTTCAATTCCTTCTCCTTGAATGAATACGAATTATCTTCTTATTTTCTTTCCCCGGGTTCTTGCTTCAAAAGCGCAAAGGCCGCGGCGGTGTTTTTGGCGGCCAGAGCCCGGAGGCGCTGGGCTGTTTGCTGGAAGTCCGCTCCGCTGCGGAGCCGGAGCTGGTCGATCATGGCGCAGAGCCGGGCAGCGTCGGCTTCCTCCAGGGTACAGCACAGACCCTGCCCCATGTAGTCCACAAAGCCTGCCACCTTGGGGTCATAGGACACCCCGGCGAAGGGGGTCCCCTGGGCGGCGGCGAAGATCAGAGAGTGGAGCCGCATTCCCAGCACCGCCTCCGCCCGGCGAATCAACCCCACCAGGGCTTCCGCGTCCCGGGAGGACTCCAGCACGGGGCAGGAGACTCCCTGCTGTCCGGCAAGCTCCGCAATGCGGCTGCAAACGCCCAAATCCTTCCCGGGCTCCATGGCCAGCAGCACCGGCTTCAGCCCGTGGACCCTGGCGGCATGGACCGCCGCGGCGGCAAAGTCCCCCAGATGGAGGGCGGAGCCCTCCCAGGGCCGGGGGGCCAGGATCAGCAGCCGGTCCTGGGGGCCAATGCCCTGGGCGGCGCAGATCTGCTCCACCCGTTCCGGGGCTGCGGGCTGAACCAAAAAGGCCATGTCCGCTGTGACCTGGGTGGGGATTCCTGTGACCCCCAGGGCCTCCAGCTCCCGAAGAGAGGCTTCGTCCCGGAGGGTGACCCGGTCCACACAGGCCGTGATGATTTTTGCCGCCCGCTTCCGGTTGATGCTCCGGCGGACGGGGCCGATGCCGCAGCCGAACATCATCACCAGGTTTCCCAGACGCTTGGCACTGCGGATGGAGTTGAGGTAATACCAGAGGGAGCGGGTGGAGGTGGCGTCCTGAATCAGACTGCCGCCCCCGGAGAGATAGAGGGCCGTGCGCTTCATGCGCCGGCGGACCCCCAGGGGATTGAAGGCGTAAACGCTGCCGATGCCCACCTCCCGGGCGGTCTGACCCGGGCTGCGGGAGGTGGCGTAGAGGGGCAGATCCGGGTCCTGTTCCCGGAAGCTCCGGACCATGGCCTGCAAAATGGCGTCGTCGCCGGAGTTGCCCTTGCCGTAGGCCCCGCAGATGAGAATGCCGTCCCGGTCCCGGGCGGCGGCCCGGGCAGTCCGGCGGAGCACGGTTTCGTAGATCTCCTTCTGCTGGGCCACGGTGGCCTCAACGGAGTATTTGGCCTTGGCGTCCGCGTAGAGCCGGTCGGCGTAGCGCCGGAGCAGCCCGTGATCCCGGGCAAGCCGAATCATATGGGCCGCCAGGGTGTCCACGTCCCGGGGGCTGAAGAGCAGGCCGTTGACCTCATGCTCCACCAGGGCCGGGATGCCGCCCACCCGGGAGGCGATGACGGCGCAGTGACGGCTGGCCCCCTCGGGCAGCGCATAGGGGAAGCCCTCGGAGAGAGAGGTGAGCATGTTGACGTCAATGGCGGAGTAGAAGCTGTGGGTGTCGGAAACCCATCCCGCAAAGACCACAGTTCCGGGGGGGCAGAGCCGGGAGGCCAGCTCCTGAAGCTGGTCCCGCTCCTCTCCGTCTCCGGCGATGATGAGCCGGGCGGCGGGGCAGGCCTCCACGGTCCGGGCGAAGGCCCGGATCAGGGTGCCGATGTCCTTCACCGGATTGAGCCGGGCGGCGATGCCGAAGACGGTGGTCTCCGGGCTGTGGGACAGCCCCAGGCGCTCCAGGTACTGCGCCCGGTTCAGGGCGGGGGGCGCAAGATCAAAGGGGACGCCGTTGGAAATCACAAAGGTCTTGTTGGGGTCGAAGCCCCGCTGGTGCAGCATATCCACGGTGGAGCGGGAGACTCCGATCCAGAAGTCCATTTGCCGCAGGGCGACCTTGTTGACGGTGCCATAGGTCAGAGCGGCGACGGGACGGCCCAGATAGTCCAGACGGTAGTCGCTGTGGACGGTGGTGACGGTGGGCAGGCCGGTTTTGCGCTTCAGCAGGCTGCCCACCAGATTGGCCCGGGAGCCGTGGCAGTGAATCAGATCAAAGCCCTCCCGCTGAATCAGCGCCGTCAACTGCCGCACCACCCGGGAAACCAGGCCGGGAAAGACCTTGGTGGGAATCCCCAGCGCGGCGGCCTCGGCGGCAAAGGGACCCTCCATAAAACAGACCAGCAGCACATCCTCAGTTTTGGAAAGTCCGGCCAGCAGGGTGTGAACGTGGGTTTTCGCGCCTCCCACATCGCCGCCGGAGATCATGTGCAGGATTTTCATGGGGTCCCCCCTCTGCCAGTGCTTCAATGATTTCATTATATTATACAACGGTTTGAGGCTTATTGCAATGATTTCTTTTTTCATTCCTGCTCTGATTGAAACGCAGGAGACCCCGGGGGACTCCTGCGTTCCTTGCGCTTATTCGCTTTTGGGCAGCTCCAGCCAGAAGGCGACGCCGGGGAAGTCCGGGTCGTTTTCAAAGCCGTAGCGGTGGCCCAGCCGTTCCATGTTGCCCTTGACAATGGCCAGGCCCAGACCCATCTCCCCGTTGTGCCGCTGTCGGGAGGGGTCTCCCCGGTAGAGCTTGTCCCAGAGCTTCCGCGCCTCCTCCGGAGAAATGGGGCTGGAGGAGTTTGCCACCCGCACCCGCACCCGATCCCCCAGGTCCAGGAGCTGAACCTGGATCTGATTGCCGTTGTTGATGTGGGAGATGGCGTTTTGAATGTAGTTTTGCAGGCTCTGTCGGGCGCAGGCGTAGTCTGTGTAAACCATGCAGGGACGCTTCCCCACCCGCTCCAGACACAGCCCCTGCCGCTCCAGCTCCCGCTGAAAGCTGTCCAGCAGCTCATCCAGCAACAGGGTCAGGTCAAAGCGCTCCGGCATGATGGGCGTTTCGCCGCTCTCCATCCGGCCCAGGGCCAGGATCCGGGAGACAATGGCCTGCATGTGCTCGCTCTCCCGCAGAATCATTTCGTAGTAGCTGCGCTGCTTCTCCGGAGTATGGGCGACGCCCTCCATCAGCCCCTCGGCATAGCCGGAGATGATGGCGATGGGGGTTTTCAGATCGTGGGAGAGGTTGGCGATGAGATCTGAGGTGATCTTCTGCTGCCGGGTCCGCTCGTTGAGCTCCACCTGGAGCTGCTCGTTGGCTCCTCGCAGGGCCTCAATGTTGGACTCCAGGGAGTCGGCCATGGTGTTGATGCTCTGGCTCAGGCTGTTGAGCTCAATGGTCAGAGCCTCCGGGCAGCGCCGGGAGAAATCCATGTCCGCGATCTGGGCAGCGGTTTCTCCGATGCGCCGGTGGGGGCGAGTGATGAGCTTGCTCAGAAAGTAGAGCAGAATCACGCTGATGACCCAGGCCACCAGACTTGTGACGGTGGTATAGCGAATGGCCAGGGTGATGGCGGCATTGGTGGATTCCACGGGCAGATAGAGACAGTAGATTTTCCCCGCCTCCCTGCCGCAGAGGAAGAGAGCCTTGTTGTCCAGCCGGTGGCTGTCCTCCTGACCGCCGATGTCCGTGATGTAAAAGCTGCCGTCCTTCTGGCCGATGGTCTGCTCCACCAGCTCCCGCAGCAGCTCTCCGTCGCTGACTGCGGGACCGCTCCGGCTCTTGGTGGGGCCGGGGCCATGGGTCAGGGGAAAGCCCTGGGTGTCCCGGAAGAGCAGGCTCCCGTCGGCGTCGTTGATCAGCAGAATGTGCAGGGCCAGATCGCTCATGCTCTGGGCGGTTTCCACAGAGAAGTTCCCCCGCCGCAGCTCCGTTTGGGCCAGAGCGAGCTGGCGGTGCAGCCCCTCCTCATAGCGGTCCGCCAGGAAGAAGCGGAAGGCCAGAATCAGAACCACAATGAGCAGGGACAGGACAATGGTGAAGAAACCCACCATCAGAAGCCACAGGGGAAGGTGGCGCTTTCCGTGCTTGCCGATGTTCACTGCTCTGGGGCCTCCAACAGATAGCCCCGGCTCCGAACCGTGCGCACCAGCTCGCCGCAGGCTCCCAGCTTCATCCGAAGATTCTTTACATGGGTGTCCACGGTGCGGCCGTCTCCGTAGTAGTCGGTGTTCCAGACGGCGTGGAGAATCTGCTCCCGGGAGCGGACCTGATTGGGGGTCCGGGCCAGATAGAGCAGCAGGTCAAATTCCTTGGGGGTCAGGGAGACGGGCTCTCCCGCCGCCCTTACCGCACCGGAGCCGGGGTCAATCTCCAACTGGCCGAAGCGGAGCAGCTCCTGGCTTCGCCCGCTGCGGCGCAGCAGGGACTTGACCCGCTCCATAAAGGCCAGCATCTTCACGGGCTTGGAGATGTATTGGTCCGCCCCGCCCCGGAAGCCGGAGATCTCGCTCTCCTCGTCCTCCCGGGCTGTAACCATCAGCACAGGGACCTGGGAGAAGCTGCGAATCTCGGTGCAGGCCTCCAGCCCGTTCATCACCGGCATCATAATATCCAGGATCACCAGAGCGGTGTCAGGGTTGGCCCGCAGCAGGCTTACTGCCTGCTGGCCGTCGGCGGCCTCCAGGACGGTGAAGCCCTCCTGCTCCAGAAAGTCGTGGACAATCAGGCGCCAGCGTTCCTCGTCGTCAGCCAATATGATTTTAGTCAGCATGGACATCTCCTCCCTTCGGCATCATGATTTCGCAGCGATGGATGGGGGTCCCCAGAGCGTGAAACTTTTCCTCGTAGCCGGTCATGACCCCCACAATTCCATCCCGGTGGAGGTCGTCGGTGACGTTTTTCACGGGATAGCCGTACTGGGCGAACTCCTCCAGAGACCAGGCGAAAAGCTTTTCATTGTCGGTTTTGAAGTGAATCTCCCCGTCCGGCCGCAGCACGGCCCGGTATTTTGCGAGAAATGTGTGGTAGGTCAGGCGCCGCTTGGCGTTTTTGCTCCGGGGCCAGGGATCGCAGAAGTTCAGATAGATCCGGTCTACCTCCCCCGGAGCGAAGAGCTGCTCCAGCTCGGCGGCGTCCACGGAGAGGAAGAAGACGTTTTTCAGCCCCTGGGCCACAGCCTTCTCCATGGCCAGCACCAGCGCTTCCTTCACCCGCTCCACGGCGATGAACAGAGTCCCTGGGTGCAGAGCGGCCATTTCCACGGTGAACTTGCCCTTGCCGCAGCCGATTTCCAGGTGCAGGGCCTCGGCCCCGGGAAGCAGACTTCGCCAGCTTCCCCGGCGGGGTTCCGGGTCCTGAATCCATACCGCGGCACAGGCCTCCATTCGCGGCTCCAGATTATTTCGCTTTCGCATGCGCATAACAGCTCTCTCCTTCCGGCTCCGGGGCAATAATCAAGGTATGACTCCACATTCTTACATTTTACCAAAAAAAATTCCGTTCGTAAATACTTATTTATTGCAAATATATAAAAAACCTCTTTTCCCCCGGGATATGCTTTCCTGCTTGCGAAACGAGGGGAAATGTGCTATGATGAAAAAAAGAAAAACAGGAGGGCTGCGATATGAAATACGCCTTTGGTGTGGATGTGGGAGGCACCACGGTAAAGCTGGGCTTCTTTTCCCGGGAGGGGGTTCTGATGGAGAAATGGGAGATCCCCACCCGGCCCGAGGACGGGGGCTCCGCCATTCTGCCGGATATTGCCCGGTCCATCGAGGAATGCCTGGCCCGGCGGGGCGTGGCGAAGCAGGACGTGCTGGGCATTGGCATCGGGGTCCCGGGGCCGGTGGACGACGACGGCAACGTGAACCGCTGCGTCAACCTGAACTGGGGCGTTTTCAACCTTCACAGGGCTCTGGGCAGTCTCACGGGTCTGCCGGTGAAGGCGGGGAACGACGCCAACGTGGCTGCCCTGGGTGAGTATTACGACGGCGGCGGCAAGGGCAGCCGCTCCATGCTCATGGTGACTCTGGGCACCGGCATCGGCGGCGGCTTCATCTGGAACGGGCAGATTCTCAACGGCGCCCACGGCGTGGGCTGCGAGATCGGACATCTTTGCGTGGACCTGAGCCCGGAGGCCGAGCCCTGCACCTGCGGCAAGCGGGGCTGCGCCGAGCAGTACGCCTCCGCCCGGGCCCTGGGGCGGCAGGCCCGCCGGGCCCTGAAGGCCCAGCCCGAGCGCCCCTCTCTGCTGCGGCAGGCGGAGGAGCTCAGCGCCCGCACGGTCTTCGCCGCGGCGGCCCAGGGGGACGCCCTGGCCCGGGAGCTGCTGGATCGGGTCTATGACCTGCTGGGCCTCACCATCGCCGGGGGCTGCTGCATGGTGGACCCGGAGCTGGTGGTGCTGGGGGGCGGCATGTCCAAGGCGGGCCAGGTGCTGCTGGACGGGGTGGAGCCCCGCTTCCAGCACCATATGTTCCACGCCTGCAAGGGAACTCGCTTCGCCCTGGCGCGGTTGGGCAACGACGCGGGCATCTACGGCTGCTTCCATCTGGCCCTGAACGCCGTAGCTTGATTCGGCAACACAAAAGGCACTCCCTGGGGAGTGCCTTTTGTGTTGCCCGGTTTAACCCCCGAATACCTTCAGCAGGAAGCCCGCGGCGATGGCGGAGCCGATGACGCCGGCCACGTTGGGACCCATGGCGTGCATCAGCAGGAAGTTCTTGGGGTTGGCCTTCTGGCCCTCGATCTGGCTGACCCGGGCCGCCATGGGAACGGCGGAGACGCCGGCGGAGCCGATGAGGGGATTGATCTTGCCCCCCGTGACCTTGTACATGATCTTGGCCACCAGCAGACCGCCCACGGTGGAGAAGCAGAAGGCCAGCAGGCCCAGCACCACGATGAGGATGGTCTGGAGGGTCAGGAACTGGGAGCCGGCCATGGTGGCGCCCACGGAGATGCCCAGGAAGACGGTGATGATGTTCATCAGGGCGTTCTGCACGGTGTCGGACAGACGCTCGGTGACGCCGCACTCCCGCCACAGGTTGCCCAGCATCAGGCAGCCGATCAGGGGCGCGGTGGAGGGCAGCAGCAGGACGCAGAAGATGGTGACCACGATGGGGAAGATGATCTTCTCGGTCTTGGAGACCTCACGGGCCTGGGTCATGACCACCTGCCGCTCCTTCTTGGTGGTGAGCAGCTTCATAATGGGCGGCTGGATCATGGGGATCAGGGCCATGTAGGAGTAGGCCGCGATGGCAATGGCGCCCAACAGCTCGGGGGCCAGCTTGGTGGTGAGGTAGATGGCCGTGGGGCCGTCCGCGCCGCCGATGATGCCGATGGAGGCGGCCTGGTTGCCGGTGAAGAAGCCGGAGGCGGAGGCGCCGAAGAAGGCCAGGAAGACGCCCAACTGGGCGGCAGCGCCCAGGATCAGGGAGGAGGGACGGGCGATCAGGGGACCGAAGTCCGTCATGGCGCCCACGCCCATGAAGATCAGGGAGGGATACAGGCCCGCCTTGACGCCGATGTAGAGGATGTCCAGGAAGCCGGCGTTCTTCATGATGTAGCCGTAGCTGTGATAATTGGGGCTGGCGGCGTCCAGGAACTCGGTCCAGATGTTGGGATGGTAGAGGGCGTCCGCCTCGGTGAGCCCTACAAAGTAGGACACGTTCACCAGCAGGCAGCCAAAGGCGATGCCCACCAGCAGCAGGGGCTCAAATTTCTTTTTGATGCCCAGGTAGAGCAGCACGCAGGCGATGACGATCATCCCCGCGTTCTGCCAGCCGCCGTTCTGGAAGAAGCCG